>JAACJW010000004.1 GCA_021378525.1 Ureaplasma sp. Hg2
TCCTTTAAAATCGTTAGAAACCAAAATTGAATTAAAAAATATTTCTTTGAAATTAAATAACAAGAAAATTATTCAAAACATCAACATGGTTTTCAATAAAAATAAAAACTATGCAATTGTTGGGCCAAGTGGCGTCGGTAAAACAACTTTGTTTAAAATAATAACTCTTTTTTATAACGATTACACTGGAAATATTTTCTGAGATGGGGTGGAAATGGATGATAAATATATAAGATCTATAAACCAAAATATTTGTTTTATCCAGCAAGATAATTTTTTATTTAATACAACTATTAAAGACAACATTGTTTTAAACAAGGAATTTAATTTGCTAAAAATGCAAGAAGTTATTAACCTTTGCGGTTTAAATGAATTTATGAAGCAAAATAATAATAACTATGATTTACCAATATATGATAATGGAACCAATTTGTCTGGGGGGCAAAAACAAAGAATTGTTTTGGCTAGAGGTTTGTACAACGATAAAAAAATATTTTTACTAGATGAAGCTACATCAGCGATTGATAAAAAAACTAGCGAATCAATTGAATTAAATTTATTAAACAACAGAAATTTTACTGTTATTATAATTTCACACCACTTATCAAAAAAAATAAATTGTTTATTTGATAAAATATATACATTATTATAATTCACATCTACTAAAATATTTTCACTTTATAATATACTTTTTTGTTTCTTTTTTTAAGACTAAAAAATACAACCCGTGAAGGTTATATCTAAAAACTCAATATTGTTTATTTATAAATAGTAGCATGCGGTCTCATAAATAGCCCGTACTTGCGCCTTATTTAGTTTAGAGTGCTTTTCCATTGTTATAAAATCTTTACTCAATAGAAGCTCTTTAATGTTATTCTGGCTATTTTGGAATAAAGAAGCTACTTTAAAAAAATCTAATGTTGTTCCAACAATGATTTTAGAAAACAGATCGTAAGCTTCATAATTTTTAAACCCGAAGATGGTCTCCACTAGATAGTGATGATTCTTCGATAACATTGAATAGGTGTATACCCTCGTATATTTTCCCTCTTCAAATAAATCAATGCTAGATGATCCGACAATAACTTCTTTACCTGTATAGTTGTTTTCTATCACGATTGTATCTGATCCTTTTAGAACAACTTTGCCATATAAATATATATTCATAATATATCTCCTTAAATTAAAATTGCATAAATACAAAAATAACAAAAGGGACTTATTATGAAATAAGTTTTTTGTTAATGGTTTGAAGTATTTATACTTATTAAGTATAACTTGAAACGATTAGCTTATCAATAAAAAAACAGAACCCGTCAGGATTCCGTTTAAAACGTTTTATAATAATTCTATAAATTAATTAGTAGTGTCAACCAATGTAAAAGGGTCAACCAATGTAATATGGGAGTTTGATTTTAAACTATTTACGTCGTATGCGGTGTTTCTTCCATTATATTTAACGGTAATATCGTGGGTGATGTTCGGTAAACCGGCGATTGTAGTCAACGATTGACAATAAGAAAAATCCAACATATTTAATTTACTTAAATTACTAATGTCCAGGGAGGTTAGATGGGGGGCATTGATTGACACCGATGTTAATTTAGTGTTGTGGGAAAGGTCCAGGGAGGTTGTTAGGTATTCAATACTAATAATTGACAACGATGTTAGGTTGGTGCAACCAGAAAGGTCCAGGGAGCTTGCGGAGACATTAAGGTCCAGGGAGGTTAGGTTGGTTAGAGGGGAAAGGTCCATGTGGTATCCTTTATCATGGATGTAGGAAAAGGTATCAGTAAGTGACAATGATGTTAGGTTGGTGCAATTAGCCAAGTCTAAGCAATTTGTATAGCCACGAAAGTCCAGGGAGGTTAGGTTGGGGGTGTTCGGAAGGTCCAGGGAGGCTAGGAAGAAGGCATCGATTGTCAACGATGCTAGGTTGGGGCAGTAGGAAAGGTCCAGGGAGTCTAGGCCGTCGCCAATAATTGATAATGTTGATGTGTTTTCAGGTAACGTTCCAGTTTTTATAGATGACATTCCATTTATTTCTAAATGAACTATGTCGATACTATCGGCATTATTTAATCATGGCGGTAAAAACATTATATTATGGTCGGGGTCAATCGCACTTGGTGGCACTATTGTTAATTCATCACAATCCATTATTTTAGTTTTTTCGCTATCAGGAATAATATATCCTCCACCGAAGGCAGTAGTAGAATCATATACTAAAGTGGTTTTATATTTTGTTGTAGGTTTTGGTTTATCATTATTGCTATCATCACTGCTACTACATGATGTTAAAACCGCTACGGTCGGAATTGTTACTAAGCTTAATGCTGCTGTCAACATTAATAACTTACTTAGTGATTTTTTATTTAATTTCATTTTTATCTCCAATTTATCTTTATTAATTAATTTAATAAGTTTAATATATATATATATGTCAATTGTTGATTTCATCACAAGGGATATAACAAAAAAATAGAACCCGTGAGGATTCTATTTCAAACTTATTATTACTAATTTTATTAATCGTACATAATCCCATGCAGATAAACTTTCTCATTTTTGATTTTTAAAATCATATAAACGTGGTTGTCTCCTGCGAGAGCGCTATAAGTTTTTCATTTGCATTCATGTAAATTGTCATAGCTACTTTCTTTATCACTTTTGATGAACATTAAGCTGCGATGAGATAACATATCAAATAAATCACTGTCTCTTTTATCGAGTGTCGATTTATCTCAATTTAGTTTCTTGCATAAAGTTTTTATAGTCGTTTTATTAACAATTTCATTCATAATATATCTCCTTAAATTAAAATTGCATAAATACAAAAATATAACAAAAGGGACTTATTATGAAATAAGTTTTTTGTTAATGGTTAGAAGTATTTATACCTAATAATTTTAATATATAAGTTATCCGTTTACAAGTTTTTATATTTATTATATAATCATCTTGTTAATGGTTAGAAGTATTAACTAAAAAGAGGGGGCAACCTCTCTTTTTTAATATAAAAAAAATAGAACCCGTGAGGATTCTATTTAAAACTTAATTCTTTTGGCCATACGCATAGGCATTAGATAAACTTATTTGTTTTTCAAAAGTTTCCATATCGTTGTTATAAAACGATTCTCTAGCTTTAATCAACCAATAGTCAGCATGACATAAATTTTTTTCACATTTATAATTTTTCCATCATTGCTTTTTTTCTTCTAACAAGTCTTCTATTTCTGGTAAGTCTCAAACATCGCCAGCGTCTAGTTCGCTAATGTTTGTTTTTTTATTAGTAATAATACCAATAACTTCACTAGCACCGCCACTACCGTCTATAACATATTCATAGTATTGTGCTTTGGTTAAATCATTTTCATAATTTAACTGATCATATTTTGATGTTGATTTAACGATATCATTTTGATAGTCGTCTAGATCATTATATATTTCTAAAGTTTCTTTACTTAAAACTATATTTTGATCTTTCAATATATCCATAAATTTTAACTCTTCATAGTTATTAACTAATAGAGTTTGTTCTTTGTGGCATACTTCCCCATCGCATTCATAACAGTAAGCATAAATGCCCCTTAAAAATACGTTGCCATCATAATTATATAAGATAGCTTCCCCTCTATTTAAAGGCTTGTTGCATTCATTACATTCATATTTTTTCATCATAAATCTCCTTGATTGTAAAATTGCATAAATACAAAAATAACAAAAGGGACTTATTATGAAATAAGTTTTTTTGTTAATGGTTTGAAGTATTTATACTTAATGATTATAACTTTTTATTATGATCATAACAATCACTAGTATCGAAGACTATAAAAAATAGAACCCGTGAGGATTCTATTTAAAACTTAATAATTATTGATCGGTTTTTCAATTACCAATACTGATAATTCCCATGTCTTCCAATTTATTACGATAGGCGCGCCATTCCTCTTTTTGATTATCATAAAAGCAAGAATAGACTCCTTCTTTTTTTAGTTCGATTGCAACATAATTGCTTAGTGTTTCATCAGCTTCGATATATTTGGTTTCAGCAGCTATGCTAAAATCATTTTCATCTTTGCTCTCAAAACATTCAACATGGCACTCTTCCATTACAGTTACTAAGTTATCACGCTCTTCTTCTGTTAGATCAAAGAATTGTGTAACTTCTATTTCAACAATTTTCATATTTTTCTCCTTAGTTATGAATTGCATAAATACAAAAAATAACAAAAGGGACTTGTTATGAAATAAGTTTTTTGTTAATGGTTAGAAGTATTTATACCTAATGATTATAACTTTAAATTAATAGGTTATCAATAAAAAATAGAACCCGTGAGGATTCTATTGAAACGTTTTTATAATAATCTTATATGTGTCAACTAATGTAAATTTGTATCAACTAATGTAATGTGAGAGTTATATTTTAGACTATTTATATCATACGCAGTATGATATTGCGCTGTAGAGTATTTAACGGTAATATCGTGGGTGATGTTTGGCAACCCCGTGATTGTGGTCAAACTATTACAGTCAGAAATATCCAACATATTTAATTTAGATAGATTCGAAAGGTCCAGGGAGGTTAGGGCGCTGTCATTAATTGTCAGCGATGTTAGGTTGGTTAAATCGGAAAGGTCCAGGAAATTTTGGGCTAATATAGTTGAATTTGCGCTATTAATTGTCAGCGATGTTAGGTTGGTTAGATTAGAAAGGTCCAGGGAGGTTAGGCAGTAGCTAAAAATTGACAACGATGTTAGATTGGTATTGTGGGAAAAATACAAGTGGGTTAGGTGGAAGGCATCGATTGTCAACGATGTTAATTTGGTTAAGTTGGAAAAGTCCAGGGAGGTTAGGCCGGGGGCATTTATTGACAATGTCGATATATTTTCAGGCAATATTCCGGTTTTTATAGATGATATCAAACTAACATTCAAATGAACTATATCAATATTACTAGCATCCTTTAATCAAGATGGCAAAAACATTATATCGTGGTTGGGATCAATTGAACTTGGTGCTACTATCGTTAATTCACCACAAGCCATTATTTTAGTTTTTTCGCTATCAGGAATAATATATCCGCCACCGAAGGCAATAGTAGAATCATATACCAAGGTAGTTTCTTTTTTTTATTTAATTGGAAATTAACTTTATATTTGGGTTTGTTTTACTACATGCTATTAAATCAGCAATCATGGTAGGTGAATTATAACCATTATACGTAACATTAATAGTATGTTTTATATCTTTTAAACCATCTATATTGTTTAAATTTTTAGAATCTGATATGTTTAAATCTGTAATATTAGTGGCATTAGATATGTCTAATGATTTTAAATTTATATCATTTATTACAGCAATTTTTTGATAATCTGAATTACTTTTAAACTCAGTGATTGGAGTATCATCTATTTTGATATTTTTAACACCTGGATTGATAGTTAAATTAGTTAAACTATCATATGCATATTGATTCTCAATATTTAAAGTTTCCAATGAGATATCCGATGATGGATTTGAATTTTTAACTGTAATTGATTTTATACTATCTGGAAAAGGAGTATAAGTACTATTAGACCCATCATTCATGACAATTTCTTTAATATTGTTAAAATCTAATTCAATATGTTCAATAGTGTGATGATCACCCATTACGCCTGGTAAGCTTACATATAATAAACCTTTAGGTGGGATGTTTGTTGGGTCTAACTTTATAGTTAAGTTTTTACAAGCATTTATAGCAGATATATCTTGGCTATCTACAACGTAAGCACCTGTGTGAGTGACTTTGTTAATATCTCAAATTTCAAGATCTGGTTGATATTTTAATTTAATTGTTAAGTTATCACTATGTGGTGTATCATTATCACTTCCGCTACTACAAGATGTCAAAATTGCGGCTGTTGGAACTACGATGATTCCTAGTGCGCCTGTTATTAGCAAACATTTTGCTATTCATTTTTTATTTAATTTCATCTTTATCTCCAATTTGTTTTTATTAATTAATTTAATAATCATAATATATATATATATATATATGTCAATTGTCGATTTCATCAGGGGGCATAAAAAAATAGAACCCGTGAGGATTCTATTTAAAAACTTAATAGTTTAAAATTATTATCTGTTCGCTCAATAACCACTTACATAAATGGTTCTCCGCATTCTTTTAATTTTTGCGGCCTCTTCGATTGCGTTATTATAATCGTTTGTTAACCTTTCGATCACTTTAGCTTTATCTTTTAAACAACATATTATATTGGAATGACATGTTACAGCTTTAATAAGTCGATCGTGTTCTACGTCTGTTAACTCTTTGTCTATCGCCCAGCCATTAATAAACCCATCAGGTTCCATGTCGAACGATTTAAAATCTAGTTCCTTTAGTAGTCTTATATCTTCCATTAAACGCTTTACAGGTTGCATTGCTTTCATATATAAATACATTTTTAATTGTGATTGGTTCATTTGTTGAAGTCTTTCGTATTCACTACTTTCATCATCAATATAAATGATATTATTTGCCATTGTGTGGCCTCCTTAAATAAAATTGTATAAATACAAAAATAACAAAAGAGACCTATTATGAAATAAGTTTTTTTGTTAATGGTTTGAAGTATTTATACTTAATTATTATAATATAACGAATATCTATTTACAAGTTTTTATATATCATATATAATTAGCTTGTTAATGGTTTGAAGTATTAACTAAAAAAGAGGGGGCAACTCCTCTTTTTTTATTACTAATCTATGAATATTTGATAAAAAAACAGAACCCGTAAGGGGTCTGTTTAAAACTTAATTTTCATAAGAATAATCATTCAGTGGATCATCTTCTATTTTTTCAAGGATAGAAGCTAATCTTAAATTTTGACTTTTAAGCTGAGCGATTTCATTTCTTTGCGCTGCGATTGTAAAATCCTTAGGGCAAAGTCCTGCTTGTAAATTATTGTAATATTCTTGACACGCCTTGCATTGTTCATAATTATTATTCATATTTTTCTCCTTCGTTATGAAATTGCATAAATACAAAAAATAACAAAAGGGACTTATTATCAAATAAGTTTTTTTGTTAATGGTTTGAAGTATTTATACCTAATGATTATAATCTATAATTTATTGCTTATCAACGCTTATCTTATATCGATAATATTTAATTAATATAATCAGATTGTTGTTCTAGTCATTTAATAACTTTTGCCAAGCTAGGTTGAAACAAAAGCTCAACATCACAGCCAAATACTTCAGCAATAGCTATTGCCGTACTAAGGCGAGGTTTGAATGTGTCAACTTCTAATCTGCTAATGGTTTGGTGGGTTACATGTAATTTTTCTGCTAATTCTTTTTGAGATAGGTTTAAATGAGCTCTAATAAATTTTAAATTTGTTCTAAAATAACAAAATTGGTTATCAGTTATTTTATTTTTTTCAGTTATTTTCATAACTTAATTATATCTATTTTATAAATTTAAAAAAGTTATAAATTATACTATTATAATTCTTATATATAAACTAAATATCTAATAACATTGAAAATTACACGTTATATAATTAAATATAAATATAGTAGCAGTTTGCATATTGATTACATGTAGTGTATAATTTTATTAATTACTATCCGACACAAGTAAAAACTATTAATTGTCCGTTAGTAATTAACAAATAAAAGAAAAACCAATCGCCTGCAAGCGATTGGTTGGACACAAGTAAAAACTATTAATTGATATTATTATATATTGGTTATTTTCTTTTGTCAATTCTTTTGTTTTGTATATGAATTGCAAAGGACAATTTTTTGATGTATAAAAGTTTACTAAAAAGAAATAATCTGTATCATCTAGAAAATACTAGCTTTAAAAACAAGCCAGAAGCTTTTGACTCTTTCTTAGAAAAAGTATCGAAGTATCAGAATGGTTTTAAAGATAAATTTGATATAGATATTTATAATTGCAAACGTCCAACCAAATTTAAACAATTTATAACGTGGGCCAAATCTTTTCAAGGCAGCGTTAACACATGAACATATATTCAAATGGGGCAACTATTTAATGTACACCCTGAAACAATAGGTCGTTGAATTAAGAAAATTCCATGATTATCTTATCAGTGAAACCCTAAAAGTAACTTGCGTAAACGTAAACACCATACTCATTTTTTGAAAATGATTTTAGTTACAGATAAAAAAAAGTTAAAGATAGAACAAGATATTTTAAATGCAGCTAGAGAAGAAAATGAAAAGACACAAAATCTTTTAAATGGATCTAGAAAAAAGAAAAAATTGAAACCTATTGAAACCTCTGAAAATTATATAGAACGAAATAATCGACTTGAGGACGAACGAGCTGCTACAACAATAAAACAAGAAGAAATAAAATATCAAATAGAACTCGCTAAATTAGAAAAGAAAAACAAAGGCGTAGCTATTGATTGAAAAGACGACTTAGAAGAAGAACAAGAAACTAAACCGCCGCCTAATCGCAATTTCCGACCTATCAACGTTAAATAAGTTGTTCTATGGAACAAGACAAAAACACCATAATGGCCCTAATAGAATATTAATAACAAACGTTATTAATTTTTCCATTATGTTAATCATTAAAAGTGGTTATAACGCTTAAATCACGTTTAATAAAGCTTATAAGATAAGAATAGAACCTATATTTTAACTAAAAATGGTTAATGATCTATTTTACTAAATTTGTAATGTCGCCCTATTTTTCACTAATGTCGCCCTAATAACAATCTTGTGTCTCCCTAATCATTAGTAATGTCTCCCTTTTAAAGTAATATAAAAGATACTACTAGATATCACTCTAATAGTATTTTGATAATATAAGTTTTTTATTTAGGATTTAAAACATTCCTCAATCAAAACCGCCTATTCTAATTTTTAACTCATGCCCATCGCCTAAAATAAAGGGCTCTCCATTAGGAAAAACAAATTTAGGTGTTCCGTCCTCGTTAAAACAATTAAACTTTATATCTATATTCATAAATTCATTTCACGAATGAGATGTTGAACCAGACGTTAAAGTAATTTGATTTGTATCAAAAAGAATATCATTTTTAAGAATTTTATTTAAGTTATCATCTTGATAATAGTTTTTATAAATATAATTAAGATGATTACTAGGTTGATTAAAGCTAATATACATTGACTCAAAATCATTATTTTTTGGATTTACCACTATGTTTTGTAGTGTTTTTAATATTGAATCTTTTAATTCGTTATTTAATTTAGGATCATTAGCCACATTACTAGCGGTACATTCGTCACTACCAGGGAATTTTTCGTGCATTTCTTTATATAAAGAAGGATATAAATTTTCTATAGAATTATTACCGTATGCTGTTATTATTTTATATTTATCTTGTTTGATATTAAATTTATTAGTGAAGTTATAAGTTTGATCAAACAACGTTTGACTAACATTAAGTTCAATAAAAGAATTTTTACTATTATGATCTATATTTGTAACTTTAACATTGTATAACTGTAAGACACTTCGCTCAAAATTAAAAATTCAAGAGTTCAAAGTATCATAAGGATTAGTACTCTCCTTTAATTTAACCCCGTTAATAGTCAAATTAACAACATTTTGATAAAAATTATGGACAAAGTCTTCGCCCCACTCATGATCTATATGTCTACTATTACTATAAGTTAATTCTCCTGTTGTTTTTGAATAATCAATATCACTTTCATAATAATCATTAAATAAGTTAGGGTCATTATTAAAAGTTAAATCTATATTAACGGGAATATTACTATAGACACCGCTTAAAGCAACATTATAACCAACATCATCGACTTCATCATAATAATAAAATGTACCCGATATATCAAACTTAATAAAATTACTTTTTAAAACACTATATCCTCTTCCGCCGATACCACCATAAGAAAGATAATCATTAACGTGCATTGTAGGCTTAAAAACTAAATCATCTTCATTATCAATAAAAGCAACACCTTCATTTATATATCATTGTGCAGCTTTGCTATTAACTTCTATTTGATTATTGAGATTACTAGAAGCGCCACCATGAAAATTTATATCTAATATATCTCTATATTGATTAATATCTTCAAAAATATTTTTATTATCTATTTTTAATTGTAAAATTTCTGGATTTTCATAGAAAAAATTTACGAGAAAATTTACATTAGATTTATCAAGAGTAGCTTTATCTTTTTCACATTCAGATGTAAAGAATTCTAATTCATCATCACCTATTTTACTTAAAGCGTTTTGATCGATTGCTGCTGTGAAAGTTTTTTGTACTGGGGTTGGTTTAGGCTTATTGCCCGAATCATCGCCGTCTGACGTAGTAGAAGTGCTACAAGACGTTACTAAAGGTGTGATTATTATTGAACCAGCTAATAATAAACTTAAACCATATCATTTTTTATTCTTCATCATCGGCAATCAATTGTTTAAATTTATTTCTTCTTATAATATATCAAATAGCAGCCACAGTTATTACTAAGCCGGCAATAACACTACAAACGATTGTAGGTATTAATCATGGTAACGTATTAACAATATCCATAATAGTGAAGCCACTTAAATTAAAATTAATAGATTTAGCACGAGTAATCCCATTTGCATCCATTAAAATACTTTTGTTTTCTAACGAATCCTTTTGTTTCATATTGATACAACCTTTCAATTCGCCGGTATCGTCATTTGGATTAAGTGAAATGGTATCTACTTGTGTTTTAAATTCCTCTTTTGTTAAATTAGTTTTAACAACGACATTAACATTATTAATATTAAAATCACTATATTCAACTAAGTTATTTAAAATATCTTCTCGCGTCACTTCTGATGGCTTCTTACTAGCAAAATCTAAAGCGCTTACATCGACATCGGTTTTTGCCTGATCTGTTTGTTCATCAACATTAAAACCACTTAAATTAAACTTAAGTATTTGACTATCATCAGATCCACTCAATAATGTTGAATTAGACTTAGTTTCTAGCGTACTATCCTTTGTTATTTTAATAGATCCCTTTAATTCTCCGACATCATCAAACGGATTAAGCGTTGTATTTTGAATTTGTGTTGCAAATTGTTCTTTAGTTAAATTGGTCTTAGCGATAACATTATCGTTGCCTATATTAAAATTACTATATTCAACTAAGTTACTTAAAATATCTTCTTGTGTTATCGTTGAAGGTTTCTTACTAGATAAGCTTAATGTTTGAATGTTAATGTCAGTTTTCGCTTGATCCGTTTTCGCGTTTTTGCCAAAGCTAGAAAAGACATGTTGGACAACCTGAGGTTGTTCGTCCCCAATAGCTTTAAATGTAACCGTTACTTTAATAGTTCCATCCAATTGGTTATATTCTTGACTTATTCCATCATGGGCAATAAAACTATATTGTTGTAAATTATCAAAATTATTTAAGACCTCAGTAGGTTCGATGATTTTAAACATTCCATACTTTGCCATCGCAAAAGGAGTTTTATTATAATCATCACCAAAAATTTCTCCAAATGTTTTTTCGTTATAATCAATAGTTTCAAAGCTAATTCAATCTGCATAATGAATTGCCGGATTGAAATCATATATGGTGTTATTATCATCTCACTTAGGTGAATATACCCCTTGCGTTTCATCGTATAAACCTATTTGAATGCCAATGTTTTTGCCATCACGATTAGTTTTGCTACCAAAAATATTTCGTGTCGGTAGGCTACCATCTTCCTTTTTTTCACTAGTCATATTTAAACTCATATCTGTAATTGTAATTCCTGAGTTACCATCTCCTTGACCAAACAAATTTTTAATAATTGCTTCATTGTCTGCTAAATCTTTTCAGCTATAAGTTCTAACAGTAGGAATGCCTTGTGAAGCTGGCACTGTATAAGAAACCGCTATTTCAAAATTACTTAATAACGATCTTAATTTATATCATAAGAAAACATCGTTATTTACTAATTCTTGATTATCTGCATTCACCTTTCAATCTAAAGGCTTAACATCATTTAAATTAATAGTTATATTACTTTGTTTTGCCATTGTTAATCAATAGTTTAATGTGTTTTCTTTATCAACATTAATGATACTATATCCCATTTCGGCGCTTACAGGTGAATTTAAATCAACAATTTTTCCTTGATCAATAGCTTCTATTAAAGCATTCAAATCAAGTGATGTTACTCCTTCTAAACCATCTTTATATTTATTGATTAAATTTTGTCTCATTGCTAAATTTTCAGAACTCATCGCTATCGATTGAATATATGAATCATTAGGCATTAAAGTTAGAATGTCTGATTTTTCATAATGCTTAGATTTATCTTGATCTACCATTATTAATTTATTTAAGTCAAAATTACTCTGATCAGTTATTAGTATATGACTATCAATAGCTTGTTGGTTTATATATTGATTATTTTTTCTTAAGTTATTATCGCCATGTATATCGTTGTCGTCCATTCCATAAATATTTACACTATTATGTGCAATTCCTACATCATGACGGTGAGCATAAAAATCAGTTCCCGCAGGAGTACTAGTACGTTGAATTCATGCTTTGCACAAAGGTTCTTCCTTGTTTCAATCCTCTACTAGCTTTGTAGCCTTTTTCTCACCTTTAGTACCAAGGCCGCACGAAATACTGTTGCCGGATTCCATTGTATATTTAAAATCATCATTATAAACATTATTTTCATTGTAATGATCATCTCAGTCTCCAGCATAAATATCATAACCATTTCTTTTTTCAGTAGAAAAATCTAGGTCATATCCGTCTTTATTTAAAAACACATTGGAGGACAAATTATTATCATAATTTTTATTTGTTAGCGATTCATATTTATCATTATCAATTTTAAAACTAACATTATTTAAAACATTATGTAATGATGATGAATCGCCTAACGAAAAACCATTTAAATTCATAGTTATTTTTGATAGAACGGTATTATTATTAACATCAACCATCTTATCGTTAATATTACTTGAATCAGAATAAGAATTATGATCATATATTTTAGCATTATATGTCATTGTATCTGGTAAAGTATTAACATTAATCCCATACGGATCAATAAAATTATCATCCTTTGTAATTGGTGCGGTATCCTTTACTACTGAAGATGTCTTAGTTTGTGTATTTTGAACACTTGTATTTGTGTTCGAAGTGTTACTAGTGGTTGGCATAAATGTCAAGCTTAGAACCGAAGCACTAGTAATGATTGGTAGCAAAACGATTGCTACTTTATAGTTTAATTTTTTTAGTTTCATATTAAACCTCCTATTTAATAAACTAAGTTTATTATATATTAATATTTCTTATTTTTTGGATATAAATAATGCTTGCTTATATAATTAATTATATAATATTTTAGTTTGCTAAATGCAAGCGATATTACAGTATAAATAACACTTATAAAACTAGTAAAAATACATCAAAAAAATTCCTTAAGAACGATTCTGTGAAGAAAGGTTCTAGGAATTAGTTTGGTTCCCGGAGGTAACAAATTGTTTAATACAATTATACCATGAAATATTTATTATTTATCAGAATGATATAATTAAAGAGTTGAAAGGAGGTAATAAATTGTTTATTTGTTTTACAGGAGGTATGGCTTGGCCCTAGATCTTTTGCTAGTAGTAGTAATTTTATTATTACTTACTGCTAGTAGAAAGGGATAGACCTTTCTACCTCCGGACAACAAAGCACAAGAGTTCGACTCTTGGAAAGTGTATCTTAGCGGGTGCATTTTTTATTACTCCATTCTCCTTCGTTTCCTACGTGATAATCATTTAAAGACTAATATAAAAAACAAAATAATAATGCAACCAAAAGTACCACCTAACATACTTTCGACTCATGCTGGCATAAACAAACTCGTGTTAGAAGTATTAAAAATATAATTTAAGCCGATTGCAGCAAAGATAATTATTAAAATGATATCTAAAATTATTGCTCAATTTTGAATTGTTTCCTTAACGCCATATTTTTCAATATTAAATAATCAAGGAATAACTATCCGTGTAGGTTGTCGTTTAGCTTTAAAATCCATATTAACGCTCCATTTCCTTTTCTTCGATATTCTTTTCCCATCATAATTCCATCGTCATCATGCGAGACAAACCTCGCGCTAGCGATGTTTCAAATAATTGATTAGTTTTTATAATTCTATTAAAATTTAACCGATCATAAACTTTATTATTTTTATAATAGTTTTTTTGATGATAAGACATTTTTAAATTCTTATTTTTATCATTTTCTTTAATTGTTTTTAAAACAGCGTTTCCTAAATGACCTTTTAATTCATTTTGGATGTTATTTTTTTCACTAGCTAATTTTTTGTTTAAATCACTATACGTACTAGTACTAGTGTTTCAATTTTGCTTTAGTCTATTTTCATAATTAGAATATGTGTCATTTAATTTATCATTAAAGCTAGTAAATTTATCTTTTAAATTTTGATTGCTGTCAATTATTTTTTCAACTAATTGATCTATTCCAAATAATAATTTTTCAGAATGAATATTATTATATTGAAGACGACCTTTTGTACCTTTTGTTTTTTTAATATCTTTACTTAAATGATCTAATTGTCTTCCTATCTCTCGATTATTTCTAATAACATCCTTAAACAATGTTTTAAGTTCAATTTTTTCTTTATTCATTTCTACAAACAAACTTTTGTTGTTTTCAAATAACATAACGTTTTGTCTTGATACTGCGATATAAGTATCTTTTTTTAATTTTCCTCGAACCCTAATATCCTCGTCCTTAACAAACGAAGGTTGATAAACTCTAAAATGGAGATGGTGTTTCGATGTGTTGGTATGGAATGCAGCCTGATAAGTAAAATTACGTGGATTCAAGTTATTGTGGCTACAAATAGCTTTAAATGAATTATTAGCTATTAAACGTTTCATGTTAGGTAGATCATAATTAATTGTTGATTCTTCATCGAAGCTTACTACTATTGTTCAAATATTCGATTTAGGATGGACTTCAGGAAGTGAATCATTACTAATGTTATTCCCGACAGCATTAAATAATTCGAATTCATTATTAGGTATTTCTCCTAAAGAACCCTCCCGATTATACATATAACCGACCAACGACCCTTCCTTAGCTTGATCTAGTTTTTCTAATTCTTGTTGCAATATTTTTCTTGTCTTGTTATCTAGCGTAGTTTTGCTCAATTCTTCTTCAATATGCTTTCTTCTCAAATAATTTAAGTAGTTTCCTTTATTAGTGCTATTACTAGCTAAAAACCCATAATCCTTTGAAGCAGGAGTATAAAATTTTATATTAGTAATCATTTTAACTGGCATGATTAACGCCCGTCCATAGCTTTAAAATCATTTTTATTATCTTTTGATTTTTTATTAGCTTCTTTTTGTTTTGCTTGATTTTTTACTTTATCTTCCAACTTTTTTTTATCGTCTAGTTTCTTCTTTTTATTATCTTCTTGTTTTTTATCTGCTTTCTTTTCCTTTACGGTCTTAAAATTAATTAGATCTAAAAAATATGAAGTGGTCCAATCATTAGTAATATTTTGATTAATTATTTTAGGTATACACCCTTTAATAACATCAACGGTTTGAAATAAATTTATTACTTCAATGTTTTTAATTGGCTTTTTACGTTGGATTCAAAGGTATAAATTATTTTCTTTGTTTGTTCTTAAATCTTCAGGCTTAATCACTAATTTTTCATTTTCTTGATCCTGATAAGATTTATTGAGCGATTCCTTATCAATTCCAATTGAGGTGGTTGAATTACTTTTAAAATAATCTATCTTGCCACTAGTATCAGATAATCTTTTGTTGGTGTTATAGTCATCAGACAATAAATATAAAGTAGCCATTACATTGGCTTTTAAAATTTCAGCCGTATCACGCCCGTATTTTAAATTAATTTGACTATCAGCTTGGATTGCCATAATTGTTCAAATGTTTCTAGAACGCCCTGCCGTTAATAAAGAGTTCATAATATCTATTTTAGGAAGGTTACCAAATTCTTCTAAAATGAATAATATAGGACGTGGTAATTTTTGATCTAGATAATTATTACATTTATCTAAAAGAGTGGCATACATGATTTCCACTAGTATCGAAGCAAATACATGTTTAGTTGTGTCTACTTCAGGAATAATAATGTAAATAATAGTTGGTCTAATCTCGATCGTGTCAAAGCTACTATCTGAAATCAGACTATTTCAAATAATACCTATATTTTTGAATGGCTTAAAAGCATTACCGGCCATACCTTTAATTGTTCCTAAAGCTTTTGGCGACTCATTATAAACACTCACCATCTGATCAGAAGAATAGTCTATAATTTTTTTATTAATTAATTCTTGAATTTTTACTTCAATTTCTTCGATTGCTTTATTGTCTTTTTTATCATCATCATTTAATTCATTTAGTTTTTTTAATAATTTATTATGATTGATTGTTCAATTTTTTAATTGATTTTTACGATCATCATAAAATTCAATAACAGATTCAGCTGTTGTTAAATCAATATTCTTGGCTATCGTTGGTAAATTAAAATAAGTATTATTAATTTCACCATTTTCAATAAAATCAAGTTCAATTTTTTCTAATGCCCGCAACAGTCAACCTAAAACTAATTTAATAGTTGATGGTTCTCAATAACCATCAGCTTGCTTATCGTTGTCTCTAGATTGACAAAATTTAGTAGCTATCTTATCACACTCATCAAAAGCTTTAGATTTTTCCTGTTCGCTTAAAAGAATCGATTGTTGGCGTGCGCTGTCTTTTGAAATAAAAGCAAAGTTTCCAATGGTGAAATAAGGATTCTCTGTATCGGCCGAACTTGGTTTATTATCGATCCAAATATAATTATCGATTTTACTCGTATGGATTCTTCTTTTAATTCTATTATTTTTTAAGAGCAAATAATTTTTAAACTTTGAAAAAGCAAAATCTAGTAAATTAATACTATTGGAATTAAAACTATCATAATAATTATATACTAAAACATCATATCCGTTCTTCTTTGCGAATGCAGAAGTTTTATCAAAAATTTCACCTTTTGGATCGGTTATTATCATCGAAGGTTTAATTGTAGATTTAACATTTAATTCGATTGTGGGCAAAAGAATGGTCGCGGTTTTACCTGACCCCGATGTTCCATAAAGAATACAATTACTATCCGCTAGTAACCTAGCGGTATAATTCTTGTTTATCTTATGTTTTCTAAAATCGCAGGTTAAAGTTTTTTGCGTTGTAACATCTGCATACTTTTCAAACGAATTTTTTTTGACACATTTACGTTGTTGAGAAACAGTTAAAGCTTTTGATTCAATAACAAACCCATAAGCATTATGTTTTTGATTTGCAACGATATTTGATTTACTATAATTATCAAAATTTTTGTATGATCAAAAACCTTTGATGGTAGAACTAGAATGTTTCTTTTTAGAACCGCGATCAAATTTATAAAACTTGTAAAAATAAAATCAAATGCAACCAGCGATAACAAGGAGATCGAATAGCCACAAATATCAGCTACTAAATCCAGCTACGAACAACGATCAATTTATAGTCTGATTGAAAAGGAAATTATAAATTATATCTATAACTATAAAAACAATAAAAAACAAAAGGATAGCAATAGCGATATCAATAATAATTTTTTTCACAATAAGGAAGTCCTTTCAAAAGGGACGTGCAGCACAGATGCACGACAAAAAAAGATTTTTTGTGCCCTTTTGTATCGACTGACAAAAGGGCTCGGCCTGCGGCCTCCTTCGATTTTTAGCAAAGGTTAATAATATTATACCTAAAAATCGTGTTTTTGCGACACAAAAACTAAGCAAGATAAGAGAAAACTATGTCTTTTAATGCTTTTACTTTATATATAAAGGGTAAAAAGACATTAAATAAACATTAAGACATATTTTCTTATTGTAAAAAGACATATTATTTAATATAATAAAATAGTAATTATTCTTTTTACAAGAGAATAAAAATTGACATTTTTTTAGGAGGTATTTATATGGATACTACATCATGAGTCTGAGGGGCAATTATAAATTTAATGGGGGAGGATCAAGGAAGTAAGCTAATAACAGGACTTAATGTAATATTGGGCATTATCATCGGCGTAGCTGCGGCTGGGTTTATCATTCAATTATTAATGTGATTTGTCAAAAAACAACACATCGAGGAAGAAGAAAATCCTAAGCACAATAAAAAGATGATGAGAAATTTAGGTGGATTTTTAGGAGTGTGTTCAACGTTTTTTATCGTAACAATGATCTTTAATTTTGCAGGAACATATGTTGTTCCTGATGATGTAAAAACCGAATCTATTATAATGATTATTCAAACGTTATGATAGATTTTGCAAACGCATTATTAACTCCGCTCTATACGGTTTTTTATGAAATATTTATTCAAGGCGGATTAATATTTTTAGATTTCTTATATCAAATATTTACCTTTTTAACAGGTAGCACTTTAACCGATAGTGTCTTCGGCGTAGCTAAAATGGATAATGGTAACATTAGTTTTATTTTTGACTGATCATCTGATATAGCAAAATATTTTTATATACCAGTATTGGTGCTAGCATTAATATCTTTAATATTTTTTATTAGTGCAGCATTTTTATCAGATATTTATGGGAATAGCAAACAAAGAAATAGTGCAGATCAATTAGTATCTGGTTGAGGCAAAATGAAATGAGTTGTTTACTTTTGTGCTAGCATTATTTTTGTGCCAGTATTTTTCTTAATATTAAACATGCTAGTATCGATGTTTGCTTTAATTATTCAACCAGGAAGTAGTAATATATTAACACCTGAAAATATTAAATATTATAAAACTGAATTGATTCCAAATTTGGATTTGTTAAAGGGAATAGGGGCAAATATTAATTTAAATACTGATACAGGCTCTGAAAGTTTACGAGACGCACTCGATACTATAGACTCCTCCATTAACAGTTTTATGAAATCTGCAAGCGCCGTTGGGAATAGCGATATTGCAGATATATGTAATAATATTGAGTCTCAAATTAATAATATAAAATATATGCTCGATGGAAATAATAGTGATAGTGTTATTGTTGCTATAAATAATATTGAAGCAATCATTAACAATTTATCTCCGGATAAAGTCATTGATACGGACTCTGCGGAAATTATTAAAAATAATTTAGATATATTCAATAATTTCAATTTAAGCTTTATAAACTTAAACGATAATTTAAAAGACTTAGTTAATCATCAATCCACTATTATTGGTTATGACCCTTCTTTTAAAGGTCAATTTGTATTAATTGATTCTTTTATTAAGAGTGCTGGGTCTATAGATAAAACAGAAATAGGTTATTTCGTTTCTACTTGCCAAAATCAATCATTAATTTATAATTTATCAAATAGTAACGGCGAAAATTTATCATTATATAATCTATCAAACATATTAAGCAACCATAAAGATTTTAGTTATGTTTTATCTATCTATCGTATTATTGCAAACGATCCTAATGCTACCAACTGGAAGGACATCCCCGTTTCAGAGCTTAAAGCCTCTAATTTATTAATTGGGCTTGTATTTTTAGTTATGGCAATAATATTAATGTTGTTCTTTTGTTTGTTTGTTACAAAAAGAGTGTTTTATCTAGCTATTTATTTCATAGTGTCTGTAATTATCTTTGCTTCGGCGATTCAAGATGATGGATTAAGAGTTAGCCTGTGATTTAAAGTGGTAATAGGTAAATTTTTATCAATCTTAATAATAACATTAGGATTTAACTTAGGATTAACGCTAGCTAGCGGTTTTAATTCCATTATTAATAATATTCCAGACCATGACCATTTATGAAAATCAATTACTAGTTGTATCGTTGATTTCTCTGGTTTATTAGCGGCCTATGGATCTACCATCTCGCTAGGGAAAATGATAGGTGATGATTCCTCGATGGCTGAAGGCTTTGCAGATATGGCCATTATACGAACAGGCTTCTCATTGGGCGTAAAACCCGCAATGGGCCTAACTGTGGCCAGCGGACAATTAGCTACGGGTAATGTGGCTGGAGCTACTGGTACTTTAGGAAAAACAATAGGCTTAAACGTAGGTGGTGGCCATGGCAGTAAAAAAGGCGGCCATGGTGGTCAAAATGTTAATCATGCTAATCCGCCTAAAGCAGCAAACAACGTCAGTAAAGCTGATGTTGGGAATGCAATTAGATCTAATTAATAGGAGACAATATGGAAAATTTAATCACAAATGCGCCACCGCTTCGAAAGAAATATTTATTTATATATAAAAAATTTATTATTTATCCAGGCGATGTTGCAGCAACAATAATAGCATTAATCATAATGTTGCCTATATTGTTTATGGTCCCTATGTTATGGTGGGCAAGAATTATTATTGTGGTTGTTGGGTTGGTAATATGAGCGTTGTTAATTTGAAGGAACGATGACGAATTATTTAGAGACCTACTTTGAGATAGTATTAAATTTCTTTTTATAAAAAAATCATTTATTAAAGGAGAGTCAAAAATTTTCTTTCAACCTAAAAAAATCGAAGACAATCATGTTTCTCAAAAAGATAAACAAGTAACAACTATTTATAGAATTTTAGGCAACGATATTTCATTGATTAGTGCAGGAGAATTAGAAAAGAGAATAAGAAATTTATCTCATTTTTATCAACAAGCTATAAATGTAAAAATTATAGCTATTGATTCAACATTTAATTTTAAAGAAGATATCAATTATTGAAAAACCAAGGATTGAAAAAAACCAATAAATAAATTGTCATTATATGATAATGTCGAACAAATAATGAATATCGATAATAACTCAGAAGTTCTAGAAAAACAATATTATTTAATTTTCAATAGCTATAATAAAAATTCTAATGTAACAGCTTATAATAAAATTTCAATATATTTAAATGCTATCGGGGTTGTCAGTCAAAAAGCAACGCTTCGTGAAATCAATATGGTCAATGAAAAGTTTTGAAATTGTAATCTAGACGATACAATTAAAAAATGAAAAGTTAATAATTTAAACTTTACTAATCGTTTTTATAAAATTAACAAAAAATTTTATTGTACGATAGGTGTTAAAGCTATGCCATTAGTATCACATAATTTATGACTAACTTCATTATATAAAATTGAGAATGCAACCATTATCACTAATATTAGAAATATTGACTCTAAAACATCAGAAAAATATTTAAAGAAATCATATATTTATTCACGCGATAAATATGCCAACATTCGCGCTAATGATCTTATCGGTAATATAAATGCTAATGATTTTGTTGTAGCGGTAGAACAGACGGCTTCTTGAGTTGCTAATGGGGTGCATGCTTTGAAGGAGACTGAAACCTTTATTTTAATCGAAGCAAAAAAATATAAAGCATTATTAAAACGGAAAAATGAAATTATAACAGAACTAAAATTATCTGGTTTTAAATGTACGGCCAATGCTTCTAAACAACTTGATTCATTCAAATCGATTATTCCTAATAGTGATATTAAGTGTCCGCATTTAAACATCAATATTTTATCTAATTCATTAGGAATGGGATATCCATTCACTTCTATCGACTTTGTTGATGAAAAGGGATTCTATTTAGGTTTATCTTCATCAGGGACTCCCGTAAGCGTAAACCTCCACACCAAAAACATGCAACGAAATTCATTTTCTAGCATTTTTTTAGGAAAAAACGGGGGTGGTAAAACTTATGCTGTCTCTAAAATTATTAAAAATAAAATTATTGATGGTAATAATAAAATTTTTATCATCGATCCAAAGCGTGATTATTATAATCTAGTTACAAATTTCGGTGGCGAATACATTGATATGGCGGGTTTAAGCCCTAAGTCGAAACGAATTAATCCGTTCCAAGTGTTTATGAATGAAACCTCTGATGAAGGGACACATCCTTTGATTCGACACTATCGATTCCTCGAAGAGTTTTTTACTATTGTTTTTCCAAAATTAGCTTCTAGTTCGACCGACCTATCTTTATTGAATAAGTACATTAAAATAGTTTATCAAAAAAAGAAGATTAGAAACGATACAAACATTTCAAAATTACAGCCTAAGGATTGACCAATTTGAGAGGATTTATACTTAGAAATTTCTAAAGCTATAAAAAAATGTAAAATTGATGATTTTGATCTAGAACATTTATATACATTAAAAGGCTATTTGCAAAACTTTTCAAAGGACGGAAACTTTGCTTCGATATGAAATGGGCCAACTAACATCGATTTAGCTAAAAGTGATTTAATATGTTTTGATATTCAAAAATTGATATCATCAGGCGGCGATCGAATAGCTAATGCGCAATTATATTTAATGTTAACATTTATGTATACTGCTGTGATTGAGAATAAAGACTACAACGACCGGTTAGATCCTAACCTAGAAAGTAAATGAATTGATATTTTTGTTGACGAAGGACACGTTTTAACAACTGCTAAAAATAAACAGCCATTATACTTCTTATTCACGATGTTTAAAACCATCCGTGGCTATCATGGGGGTGTCCATTTTGTCAATCAAAACATTCAAGGGTTAATGGGTACCGATGAAACAAAAGAGCAAACTACAGCGATGATTGATAATGCTCAATATATTTTTATATTTCCGTTGAATCCCAACGATATAAATAATTTAAATACATTATTTGCTTCGCTTGGCGGCATAACTGAGAATGAAAAAGAATTTTTATCGATGGCACAAGTTGGCCACTGTATCTTTGCTCCATTTCCAACTTCACGTTTTAATATGCGAATAAATGTTTCTCCTTTTGAAGAGGAATTGTTTAATAAAAAATTATCTTTGGATATAATTAATAAATATATCAATGAATATGAAGGAGGAACTTATGAGCAATCCGAAGGATAAACGACTATCTACATTTCGTTTGAAAGAAGATTCTTTTCATCATATTGAAAATTCGAATCTAAATCTAGTGTCGAACACTTTAACTGGTCAAATAAATGAATTAGTGGACTTTGCCATTAGTATTAAACTAGGCGAAAGTTCTGTCGAATACAACAATATTATTTTAGGATCATTAAGTAAAATGATATCTAGTTCAATTAAACGGGAACTTGAAGCTCAGACGAACGAACTTAAAACCGAAATAAACAAGGTCTTAGCGTATGAAAAAGCACTAGAGGCTTATTCTATAATGATTGCCAAAGCGCTCAACACAAAGCATTATAATGAGTTTAAGGACATTATAAGCGATGAAAATAAATTGATCACTAAACAATTGAAACACGATATGAATTTAATAGACAATAAAAGGTAGTGTGGAATAGTTTGTGTAAATTCGTTTTTTACAAATCCTAATGATGATATTTTAGGATCAAACTTATATCTAATTATAACCTATCTTCAAATAGGATATGCAATTGGTTTAAGATAAGGCCTCAACTCGCAATTGATGTTGTCCATTTATCAGTTTGATTAAGAACAGATAAAAATAGAATTTTTGAGAGGGATGTTTCGTTTGGGAACATTCCTTTTGTTTTGGTTATTTTTCTGATATTACGATTTAAATTTTCAATGATATTTGTCGTATATATTAGCTTTCTAATTTCCGTTGGGAACTCAAAGAATGTTACCAATTCACTAAAATTTGAACGTCATGATTTAATCGCATAGGCATATTTATGACCTCATTTTTTATCTAAGTTATCTAAAGCTTGCTCCGCTAAATTTAAATTAGCAGCTCGATAAATTGATTTAAGATCATTAGTAAATTCCTTAGCATCATCATATCTTATATGCTTCATTGAATTACGAATTTGATGAACAATACATTTCTGAATTCTCACATTAGGGAACGCTGCAAGCAACGCTTCACTAATACCTTTCAAATTGTCTGATGAACAAATTAATACATCTTCCATACCGCGTGATTTCATATCGTTAAAAACACTTAATCAATATTTAGCTGATTCACTTTCACCGATTCAAAAGCCTAAAACATCCTTCAAACCATCCATATTGACGCCTATTACGATGTAAACGCTCTTTTCGACCATTCGTCCTTCCTCTTTAACTTTAAACCTAATACCGTCAATAAAAAGCAAGGCATAAGTTTTTTCTAAAGGCCGGTTTTGTCACGATTCAATTTCCGGTAACAATTTATCTGTGATCCGACTCACTAAAGTTGCATCAACATTGATAGCGTACATCTCACCGATTATTTTATTGATATCTCTAGTGCTCATTCCCTTGCTATATAAACGAATAATTTTATCTTCAATATTTGAAATATCGTTTTCATGTTTCTTGACTATCTGAGGTTCATACTCACCATTTCGATCACGTGGTATATTAATGTCGATATACCCGTTTGAACTTTTTAGTGATTTCTTATATGAACCATTTCTAAAATTTTCTTTTTTTAGATTTGTCCGTTCGTGCTTTTCATACCCTAATTTAGCATCTAGCTCAGCGTTCAATGTTTTTTGAATTAGACCGCCCATACCTTGAATATATGTTGCTTGTAATTCATGAATATCGTGTTCAATATATTGAGAATTTAATTCATCCAATTTTTGTAAATATTCTTCTTTTGTTAAAGTTTTCTTCATTTTGTAGAACTCCATTTAATTAATAATAAATTTTATCATCAATTGGAATTTACACAAAGTAATCTACAGTCTCGAGAATCCTGGTGGATTTATATTTTTATTTTAGTTAAAGCGTTTTACTAATTTTTAATATTTTTTATATAATTAATTATTGAGGTTTAATATGGACGATAAATATGAAATTGATATAACTAATAGAGAAGCAATTGATCGACTTCGTAAACGCCTTAAAAGATTATTTATAATAGTTATACCTTTGGTGTTCGTTTTTGCAATGATTGGTCTTATTTGTAATTTAGAAACTTCCAAAACCGATCTTTGGCTCCCACTTGTTATAACATTCACTTCATTATGCTTTGTTTTTGTTATTATCTTTATCGCCCTTAAAGTTAAATACATCCTAACCTTTAAGAAAACTTTTAAAACTAATAATAAAAAAGCATTAAATAAATTTCTATGACTTGTGGGAATGTCTAGATTTGGAATTAAAAGTAGTTGAATTAACAAATTATTAGCAAGCGTTACTGAAAGTGATGATTAATTGGAAGTGCTAAAGCAGAAGCTTAATTAAGATAATAATCCAATTAAAAATTAACCTAAAGGTTCCAAAGATAAAAGAGCAAATACTAACCTTATTTTAACATAAGTGTCGCGCTTGCTCTTTTACCTTTTGGCGACTCATTTCGGAGTCGCCCGTTTTTACTAGTTTATTTTAACAATTAATTTATTACAAGGTGAATCTTAACTATTGATATATTAAAAATATTAGGGTTTAATACTAACTGATATTTACTCAAAAAGGTTATTTAACACTTATATTTTTTATTATTTAATAGCTTTGTAAAAATTAACATTATTAAAATCAATGCTTGATGGTTCCAATAAAGTGTGATCATCATATAGAACTTTGACTATATGATTTGGATTAGAATTAAAATCTAATTTTGATAAACTACTACACCCTTGTATATCAATTTGTGTTAGCGTGGTGCTTACGCCCAAGTCAATACTGGATAACTTATGGTTATAGGAACAATCTAAGGTATCTAATTCATTACCTGATAGATCTAAATATTCTAATTCAGGATTATTTCTAATATTTAACTCTGTTAAATTACAACCCATTAAATTTAAATGGGCAAGTTTAGGGTTGTTTGCCACATTCAATTCAGTAAATTTATAGCTATCAACCGTTAGACGAGTTAAGTTAACGTTGGATGACACGTTCAAAGTTGTAAAATTATCTGACAAAATACTAACATCTGATAGTAATGGACAACTTGATAAATCAAGTTGGGTTGTATTATCATTATAAATATCTAAGCTTTTTAATTTAGGATTAGTAATTTTATTCATATTAATAAGATAATCTGATGATATATCTAAGGTTTCTAATTTTAAACAAGTATCAAAGTTTAATGTTGACACCCCATTTAAAGTTAAATCAAGGGAACCCAATTCAGGATTATTAGAAAAATCTAAATTTCCAACAGCACCTATTTGTAAGGATTCAATTTTAGGCATGTGTGATAAATCAAAGTTTTCTAAATTAGAACCGTCAGCGTCTAGTATGTTTAATTCTGGGGCATTAATATTTAACGTTGTCAACTTATGGTATCAAGTTATATCCAATCGATACAAGACTGGTAAGGTTACATCTAATTTTTCAAGTTGTGGTTTGTGATCATTATCATAATCAAAGTAAAGTTCCTTTAGGTTATTGTATTGGTGAGTATTTAAACCAATCGTAAATTGTTCTAACGAAGGACAGTGGATATGAAAGCTTCGCATGTTTTTGGGATAACTAGTTTGAGTTTGAGATGAACCATCATCAAAAATGATATTAGTAATTCCAAAAACTTCTAATTGCATCTCAAACACATTGGTTGAATCATACAATCATAATGGCAAACTAAGATAAGTGTTATTACCAGCATTAACGCCACTTAAATTAATTTCTAAATACTTAGAATGTTGGATGGCATCTTTATCATCTGGATTAATAACATAAGCCCCAACTTTCGACTGGTTATTAACGTCTAAATATTCAAAGGTACTATCATATTTTAATGTAATTTTAGCCTCTGTATCTGAACTACTGCTACATGATGTTAAGCTTAATGCAGTTGGAACTATTACAATACCCATAGCCCCAGTTATCATTAGTAATTTACTAATTAGTTTTTTATTTATTTTCATTTATTTCTCCTTTAATTTTAATTAAATAATGCACTATTTACAAGTGCCTACGATTAGTGGATGATTAAATCTAATGCTTCCATTAGCCCAATTAATACAGTTTAATTTTTATGACATATCAATGTAATAAAATATTTTTTTATTTTATTTAAGTTTAGCTAATTAACTTAATAGTTTTCCACTGTACTACCCTAATTTTTAATATTGTTCAAAACCATATTTAAATAACATTAAAAAACGGTCTTTTATTATTTTCTAAACGCATTCAAAAGATTCTTATTAATCATACACAAAATAAGCTATAAGTTATAATTTTTTCCATAATAATAAAATTATTTCTACTAGATTGTTATGATTACCACATCACTATATCTAAATGAATATATGGGAGTTAAGAAATTAACCATCATCAATAGTACATTGGAATGCTATGAAATGAAAAGAAACGTCCTTAAGAAGTTCCTTAGTAATAATCATGACTTAGATTTCTTGGAAACCCATTTCCTTTTAAATAAGAACAATATTTATATTGGTCAAACCGATCAATATAGATAGAAAAACGAACGCTTTGAAAGTGTTCATTTTTTAATTTACACATAACTATCTAGAAACCCTATTAAGTATGGATCTATATTATATTTTAAATTCGTTTAGCCATAAAGAGTGGTAATTTATATAACGCTGTCCATTAACGTTGATAGTTTGCGATTAATACATCTTAGCCTCAAACCCAATAAATACTACTTTATCATCAATTATATTAGAACAGAGGGCATTTTATCGTTTAATATCATTTATTAAATTTAACTTTTGTTTAAATTTTTAGAGTTTATCATACTAAAATCTAAGTATTAGTTTAACATCGCTCTAACATAACCTTTAGAACCTTCATAAATAACTATTAGAGCAACAAATAGTTTCTAATGGAGTTAATTCTCACTCCGACCTCAATTAACTCTCTAATGCATTAATTATTGCTTAAATCAGGTTTTACAACGTGAAACTATTATTACAACATCACCATCTCTCAATATATCTACGATATCAAAGCAATTAATGATAGTTCGTGACAACCTATGAATGTCATGAAATCAAAAGAAACGTCCTTAAGAAGTTTCTTAACAATGATCATGACTCAGATATTTCAAGAACCTATTTTCTCTTAAGTAAAAGCAATATTTATGCTGATCAAACTATCAACATAAACGGAGAAAACAAACGGATGAAAGCATCGGTGTCATTTTTTTAATTTTACAATAAATTTAAGGTAAGACTTATATTTAAACGTTATTAGTTGGTTTTATAATAATTATAATTCAAATGAAATGATACAATATAAATAGAAAATTTGAATGTGTAATATTAAGGAGTTTAAATGAAATTTAATTTTAATAGTAGTTTGTTAAATCAATTTGCAACAATGTTTAATGATCCAAAGGCAGCTCTTGCTGAATTTGTTGCTAATTCGTACGATGCTAAGGCTACAGAGGTGAATATAATATTGAATTATAATGAAGGGTATATTGAAATTATAGACAACGGTTTTGGAATGAACGAAACTGAATTTGAAAATAATTTTTTAAATATAGGTTTTAATAAAAGGGATTTACCCCAATATAAAGAAGGCGCAGATGAAAGAAAAATATTAGGAAGAAAAAGTAATGGACGTTTTGGTGTCTTTGGATTCGCCAAAACATTAAATATTCATTCTTTAAAAAATAAAGATATCCAGATAAATTATACGATAGATTTTGTGGAAGCTTCTGAAAACAGAGAAGATGAAGGCCAGGAAAATATTTTAACCGGAATAAATGATTTACCAAGGAAAGAAATCATTTTAAACAAGGAAGTTATTAGTAACGGAACCTTATTTAAAATTTGTGATATATATGGTGCTGGATTACAAGGCAAATTTGAGAATTTTGAAGATTTAGTTAATTATATGACTGTTCATTTTAATCGTTTGATTAAACCTAATAAATTTGAAATCAAATTGATAAAAATTAACGGTGATGAAATAACTATAAAAGAGATCGAAAGGCAAGATATTATTTATAAAAAATTAGATAGATTTATTAGCCTACATAACGATGATAATGCTAAATACAAAAAAATTATTGAAGATATAATTGTAGAAATAAAAGATAATGATTTGCCTAAAGAAATAGGAGAATTTGAAAATATAAATAGTGATGAGGAAAAAGAAAATAGAATTATAAAACTTTCAGATAAATTTGTTGTAGATTATAATAAAGGAAAGCAAAATAAAATTTCTATGCCCAATATAGAATGTAATTTTATGCTTCAAAAAAGTAGAGATATGGAAATGCAAGAACGAAATATTGGGGGATGAATCGGTACTTTATATACAATCAAAAAGAAACCAAAAAATAATGATAAAGGGGATGAAGTGGCCAATAATTTTGGGCTTAGAATATATTCAAGAGGCCGCCTAATCATTAATAATGCTTTATCGCTAGGCAGCACAATAAAAACAAATAGATTTTATGATACTTATGTTGTGGGGGAAATAGATGCTGATTTCCTTGACGAGGACAAATATATAGATATTATTAACATTAGTAGAAATGCTATTATAGGGCCTGATGAAAGAATGGAAAAACTTTCCGAATATGTTAAATCATTAGTGCTTATGTTAATCAATAAAAAAGATACTAAAAGCAAAACAAATAAAAAAGCCAAACAAGAACGAGAAAAAGAAATTATTAAAAATATAGATTTGAAAGTAAAAAACATTATTCCTGAAGGAAAAAAGCAAAGAGAATTAACGACTATGCTTGGAAAAGAATTGGGAATTAAATTTCCGCCTATTCATAAGGATAGAAAAAATATTTTTGTTAGTTATAAGGACTATATGGAAATATCAAGTGATGAAATAATAAAAAAATATACTTCAGAATTTCAAAAATTAGATGGTAATGAATCAAAAAAATTTATAAATGAAAAAAAGATAATAGAAAATTTTTCTTATTTCGGAACTTTCGCTTTATCAAAAATTTTTACATTCTTGAATTTGAAAAAAAAGTATAACATATATATCTTAATCTCTAATTTTCCTGGATTTGAAATACCTCAAAGTAAAAATATTTATGACTATATAGGTCTTAATTATTTAAGCTATTATTGTAAAAATTCAGCAATTATTAATATGCTTTCTGATAAATATTTTGATAATTGAAATACTGATATTGAGTTTGGAGCGGCGTGAATCACAGAAAAAAATTACTTTCCTTATGCTTATGATTATAGTAAACCAAATAATTTCAAAGACCCGCTTTCAATGATTTCTGGGGTAAAATTAGAATTTTTATTTATTAAAAGTGATGATGAAACAACATGGGAATCAGCCGCACTACTTCGAAATAATTTATATAATATGTTAGAATCAATAAATGTTTCGGAAGATGAACTAAATGAATTTAAAAAGGATTTGGATTCTATAAAATTTAAAAATTTTCTTTGTGGCGAGCTAAAAAAATCTTTAAAAAATGAAATGGTTAAAAAAAATTCTTTAAAACATGCACACAAAGAATTAATTTAGAAAAACAAATAAAGATTCTTAAACTTTATATAGTAACTTTTAACGGGGTGATATAGTGAAAACAATTAAAGGCATTGACTTATTCTGCGGAGTAGGCGGACTTACTAACGGCTTACAGAGTGCCGGAATTAAAATTAAAGTAGGTTTTGATATTGATGAAACTTGTCGAAAAGGATTTGAGATAAACAACAAAGCGAAATTTATATCTAAGGATATTAGATCGATTCAAAAAGATGATATTTTGCCTTTTCTCAAAGGAGCGGATTACACTCTAATAGCTGGGTGCGCACCTTGTCAAGCATATTCTAATTATCAAAAAAACAAATCATTTGATGAAATAACAAAACATAAAAAATATGGTTTAATAAATGAATTTATTAGAATTATAGAAGATGTAAAACCAGACTTTGTCACAATGGAAAATGTACCTCAATTAAGAAAAGACCCACTATTTATAAAATTTATAGAATCCATAGAGAGAAATTACAAGTATTATAAATGTGAAGTCATAAATATTGCTAATTACGGAGCCGCTCAAAATAGAAAAAGATTAATTTTTATTGCATCAAATATCGGTCCTTTAGAAATACCGAAAGGTTTTGAAAATAAGAAATCAATATTTGAAGTCATAGGTCATTTGCCCGAATTAAAAATGGGAGAAGTTGATAAATTTGATCCATTACACAAATGCTCTAAATTAAATGAAACTAATATGGAACGAATAAAAAATTCTAAACCAGGGGGCACGTGAAGAGATTGGCCGAAAAATTTATTACCAGATTGTTATCTTAGAGAAAGTGGTAAAACTTTTAGTTCAGTTTACGGTAGAGTGTCGCCAAATAAGCCATCAGGAACTATAACAACACAATTCAATAGATACGGTAGTGGCCGTTTTGGTCATTATAAACAAAATAGAGCCTTCTCATTGAGAGAAGGCGCGTTGCTTCAAACTTTTCCTAGTGATTATGATTTTTGTATCACAGATAACGTTCCTATGACTGCTATAGCTAGACAAATAGGGAATGCGGTTCCACCTATTATAGGTAAAGTTATTGGAGAAATTTTTATTAATTCAATAAAAAAATAAAGCATATAAATTATTTTTTACAGACCCACTTAATATATTTTTATCTCCTATTAAAATTAACAAAATTTAATATTTAAATTATAATGCTCACCGCTTACGGATTATTTTGCAATGCATTATAATTGGTTTTATTGCCTCTTATTTTATACCTTAAATATGTAAAGCATTTTGTGTTAATATTAATTATTAATCATCGGAGTAAATATGAAATCAAATAAAATAATGATTACGACATCACTATATCTAAATGAATATATGGTAGTTAAGAAATTAACCTCCATCAATAGTACCCTTGAATGCTATGAAATCAAAAGAAACGTCCTTAAGAAGTTCCTTAACAATAATCATGACTTAGATATCTCAAGAACTTATTTTCTCTTAAATAAGGATAATAGCTATGTTGGTCAAACAGATCCGCATAGATAGGAAAACGAACGCTTTTCAAAGCGTTCGTTTTCTAATTTACACATAAATATCTAGAAACCCTATTAAGTATGAATCTATATTATATTTTAAATTCGTTTTGCTATAAAAAGCGGTAATTTATATAACGCTGTCCATTAACGTTGATAGTTTGCGATTAATACATCATAGCCTCAAACCCAATAAATATGTGCTTTATTATTAATTATATTAGAACAGAGGGTATTTTGTCGTTTATTAAATTTAGCTTTTGTTTAAATTTTTAGAGTTTAGCATACTAAAATCCAAGCATTAGTTTAACATCGTCTAATATAACCATTAGAACCTTCATAAATAACTATTAGAGCAACAAATAGTTTCTAACGGAGTAATTCTCACTCCGACCTCAATTAATGCTCTAATGCATTAATTATTGCTTAAATCAGGCTTTACAACGTGAAATGATTATTACAGCATCACCATCTCTTGATGTATCTACGATATCAAAGCAAATAACGATAGTTAATGGTAGCCTACGAATGTCATGGAAGCAAAAGAAACGTCCTTAAGAAGTTCCTTAACAATAATCATGAATTAGATGCCTCAGAAACCTATTCTCTTTTAAACATAGATAGGAAAAGGAATATTTTGCAAAATGTTCCTTTTTTTATTTATGCAAAACTATCTATAACCCCAATATTTTGTAATTATTTGTTTTTCATATTTCATATGATTAGTGTTTTAATATAGGATAACCTTTTTAATCTTTTCTCATTCTCATTTTTTCAAGTATGCTTGAAAATTCTTTTTTTGTAATTTTTTTAGTTTTATTTTGTACTTTTATATTCACGTTTTAACCATTATTTTTCTTTTACCTATACATTTATTTTAATTTATTTTAACTATATTTTTTCTTAATTTCTTCCCATTTTTTTATCTTTCTAATCTATAATATAGAAATGAATTTTTAGAAAATTTACATAATATAGCGTGATAATCAAAACGTCATTCGTTTAAAAATAAGATAAAAGTTCGGGAACAATGATTATTTAGAACTTATTTATTTTAACTGTCGAACGGGATTTATATTTCTTTATACAAACTATTTCACTCACCTGTATTTTTTTTAAATTTAATATATTGTTTGTGAATATAATCGAAATGACATTCAATCTTCATTTATTCGTAGCCGCTAAAGCTAAGCATAGTTTTAGATTAACTTTATCTATTTTTACCTATTTAATATGTTAAGTTTCCGATTTATTATATGAAAAAAGCTAATTTTTTAGATCAATATTTTATCTTCATTGTAAGTTGTCCGATATGTTCGTTATGTAGAATAATTATATGCTATAATTATTCTACAAACATAACATCAGAGGTAATATAATGTCTAAAAAAGAATTATTTAAGGTAAAAGAAAAAGATTTAACTATATCGGTTCATTATTCAATAAGAGGATCATTAGCGAAAAAGGTTGAGAACGATGCTGAAAAATACAATATTACTAAATCAAAAATTGTAGATACAATCCTAGAAGATTATTATAAAGAAAATAAATAAATATTATGCTATAAAAGTGCTAACATTATGCTATAATTATATTGGTAATTAATTAGCTGAATATAGAAAAAGAAGGATTTTTTTTAAGCAATATAAGTTTTCTTTCAAATGAAAAAATTAAACTTTTGTTATATACTTAATTCAAATAAAAATGAATTAATTGATTCTATATTATTTGATAAGATAAAATATTATTGTGTAAATTGCTAATCAATAAAATTCCTTAAACTTGATAAAAGAAATACAAAACAAAAAATAAATGAGAAAGTATATTGAGGGCTTAGCTATGAATGAAAAAATAATAATTTGAGATTTGTTTGGTGGAGGTTGTAATTCTGTTTCAAGAGCTATTAAAAAATATAAGTTTGATCAAAAATATACAGTTTATACCTTTGACGTTGTAGAAACTCACAAAGAAAGTTTTAGAGGACAATTAAATTATTCGTTTCAAAAATACATTAATATTGATTTAAGTCAAAACGATATAATAAATGAATTTTATAAAATGCTTTCTAATAAAACAATTGAAAAGCCAAATATTATAATAAGTTCAACACTTTGTCAATCATTTTCAAAGGTTCTTTCGATGACTGGAGGCGGGACTTGTTTTTGAAAGCAATCTATTAGGAAGGATAAAACTTCTCCATTAATAGAACGCTCGATTGAAGAATTTGAATTTTTGAAATCAGGTTTTACTAAAAATTTAAATACTGAAAAACAATTATTTATAAAAAGACTAGGTGAAAAATGTGCGATAAATACTGTTAAATTAATCAGAGAATTTAAACCTAATAATTGGTATATTGAAAATCCAGATAGTTCTATGCTCTTTCAATACTTGAGTGTAAACCTAAATTTTAAAGGCTTTTTAAGCATCGCTTGTTTTGGAGCTTATGGCTTTCCGCAAAATAAATCTGGCGGCTTCTATTCAAATGTTAAAATAGAATTAGATAAAACAAAAAGAAAACCAACTTATGAAACTCATTGAGAGGAAATTAGCAAAGAATATTATGATGCTTGAGTAAAACAAGTTAAGGAAAAAGGGCTACTTGGCGGATCCCTAGATTTCAGACATGTAAAAAAAATAAACGATGAATATTATAGAAGATGATATGTAGACATAGGTTATAAAATTGGCGACAAAGGACATTCGTCATTAAAGAAAACTTCTATGACTTTAGGAAAATTAACAAAAGGTAAGTATATCCTAAAAACAAAGGGAGATTTTAATACAAAACAAATAGGAGAAGCAAATAAAACTTCCCATATTCCAGAGAAAGTAATTAAAGAAATATTAGAAGCATTTAAACTATCTACAGTCCTAAAATAACAAAGGAAAAGGAACGTTTCCAAACGAAACATTCCTATCTAAAATTATATTTTCGGTGCTTATCAATCAAGCTGATAAGTGGACAACGAATATCATTGTTAGGATTTGTAGAAAGTAAATTTACACAAACTATTCCATGCAACCCAAAATAATTATATTTGTTGTTTTTTTCATAATTCCTCAATTTGTTCACGTTGTTGTGCGCTAATATCTACACCCAAAAGGTTGGCGAACCTTAAAATTTCATCGCAAGATAATCCAAAATCAAAAATAACATTTTCTCCATATTTTTCCTTAAAATAATTCATAAAAACAGGGTAAGATTTTTGTAATTTTTTTCAAAATCCTGAAAGGATAACAATCGTTTTAGAATTACAATTTAATAAATTATTGTAAAAATATTCATGATAGCCAAAGTTTGACTCTAATTTTTCCCAATCACTTCCCGGAATTTGTTTATATTTGCTTTCTAAGAAAATTCATTTAAATTTCGATGAATCTAAAAAAGAATTATTTGGATTTTTTATAATAAAGTCAGGAGTCATAAATATGTTATCGTTTTCTTTATTAAAATAATTATTTTTTTCTTCTTCTTTTAAAAAATATTTTATCGTTCCATTTTTTGCTTTATCATCTATATTTTTAAAAGTTTCAATATTTAAAATCTTAAGAATTTCAGTAATATAATTTTCTCCCTTTTTTCCTCCTTGTGTCATTCTTCCTCCTTGTGTTTTACTTTCGAATTTACTAAGTCCTTGTTTCATACTATTTCCTTCACTTTCTATATTATTGGATATTACTTTCTCGCCAAATTAACTAATAAAGCGAGCTATATATCTTTATGTTACCATACACTTATTAAAAAAGGAAATATTCATGCAAAAATAGAATTATCACGAGTTATAGTTAGACTTACAATTAAAAAAACGAATAAAAATAGCATAGGAAAAAAAGATATATCTAAATATTTAAATTTATTAAAAAAAATTAAATATTTAGATAACCGGCTTTTATAAAAATAAAATGAAATATTCAGGAATATAAAATTAAACATAATATTAGTCCTAGAAAGGGCGCAACTTACATTGCTGATTACGTTGCACTTGTTACTTCTTATTTACTAGAGCATAAAACGATTTTATAGATAATTATAGGGATGATAAATTTGGAAATTATTTTGACAAATTTGAGACTCAAAAATAATAACCCAAATTTAAAACCTAAAAAGGAATAACCCTCTCTTAACGGATGAAAATATACATACATTAAGAAAGCATTTAATCATGCAGTTTTATATTTAGCTGGTGATATAAATTGGGCGTGTGTACACATAAATTATTACAATCATAAAACAAGATTATGAAAATGGAAAATTAGCTAAAATTGGGTTCCCATATACATCACAATAGGATGTTCTTTGTAAGAAAAGAATGGTTTTTTCAAAAGAAATACAGAATGAATATATTTAGTTAGCATATCTATCTAAAAAATCATTTTAATAAATATATCAATAAGTAATTAAAACTAGAGCATTTTAAAAGAATAAAAATCACATTAGTAAGACAAACATTCCGCACTACCAAATATAACTATCCTAGTTTGTGTTTTTCCCATAATTCCTCAATTTGCTCATGTTGTTGTGCGTTAATATCTACACCTAAAAAGTTGGCAAACCTTAAAATTTCATCAATGGATAATCCAAAATCAAAAAGAGTGTTTTCTCCGTATTTTTCCTTAAAATAATTTACAAAAACAGGATAAGGTTTTTGTAATTTTTTTCAAAATCCTGAAAGGATAACAATTGTTTTGGAGTTACAATTTAATAAATTATTATAAAAATATTCATGATAACCAAAGTTTGACTCTAATTTTTCTCAGTCACTTCCATTAATTTGCTTATATTTGCTTTCTAAGAAAATTCATTTAAATTTTGATGAATCTAAAAAAGAATTATTTGGATTTTTTATAATAAAGTCTGGAGTCATATATATTTTATCTTTATTGGCGCAAAGATCATTTTTTTCTTCTTCTTTTAGAAAATAATTCATATTTTTACCTTTTGCTTTTTTATCTATATTCTTAAAAATTTCAATATTTAAAATCTTAAGAATTTCAGTAATATAATTTTCTCCTTTTTTTTGCCCTTGTGTAGTTCTTCCCCCTTGTGTTTCAGCGCTAAAGTTGCTAAGTCCGTGTTTCATATTGTTTCCCTTACTATCTATATTATTGTATATTACTTTCCCACTAAATCGACTAATAGAGAAAGTTGTATATATCTATGTTATCACACACATATTAAAAAAAGAAATATCTCTGTGAGAAAATAGAATTATCACTTTTTTACATTGTTTTTCACGTCTACCTTAACCAAGATATTGATAGTTGAAATATCTAAAATAATTTATGTTAATATTTAATTATTAGATAATAATTAAATACGGAGTAAATATGAAATCAAATAAAATAATGATAACCACATCACTATATCTAAATGAATATATGGGTGTTAAGAAATTAACCATCATTAACAGCACCCTTGAATGCTATGAAATCAAAAGAAACGTGCTTAAGAAGTTCCTTAACAATAATCACGATTTAGATATCTCGGGAACCTATTTTCTTTTAAATAAGAATAATATTTATGTTGGTCAAACCGATCAATTGTCAAGAAGACTAATGCAGCATCATAATAAACGACCTAGTAGCGATTTTGATAAGATTATTTTCTTTATGGACAAAGATGTATGATCAAAAACTTACTTCGATTATTTAGAATGATTTTTTATTGGTAAAATTTTCAAACAAAATAATTATAAGGTGTTAAATATCGGTAAGCGAGGTAATGAACCAAAGCTTAGCGAATTAGAAGAATGAAGCATCAATGATTCAATTGATCAAATTTCTTTGTTATTGATTAATTGTGGTGTTGAGTTGGAAGAAACTAAACAAGAGATTGAAGAAATGCTAGTCGATAATAAAGATATCATCACCCAAACTGATGATATTATTAAAAATATTGATTTAACAAATGATATTTTTTATTTTCGTAATGCCAAGATTAAAACGATTGATAAAACTTTTGTTATTTACAAGGATTCAATTGTTAGAGGAACCAATAAATTAGCCAATGATAATGTCGGTGATAGAACAAAAGCGAGCCAAAATGGATGATATAAAAAACTTAATGAAATTGTAATTAACTTGATTAAGCAAAATAAATTAATTAAATTGGAAGATCGAAAATATCATGTAATCAATGATATTGAAGTTAACGACTGAAGTATTTCAACATTAACTAATTTTGTATGTGGCAATACTGGCGTTTTAGGTTTAGACGCTTGGAAAAATAGTAAAGGCGTAAGTATACGAGAATTCTTAGTTAAATATAAATAACCACTTTAAGGTTACCAAACTAGAAATTTTTCAGACGATTGTCTGTGGCTTAAGTTTTCATACAATTGTATGATTTAGCTATGAATGAAAATAAATATGTGGTAACTAGCTTTGTGAACTCGATGATAGTTTTAAGAAAATCACTAAATATGACACAAGAGGAATTAGCCTTCAAAGCCGGCTTGCACCGAACGTATATATCTTTAATTGAACGTAACCTGCGAATTCCTTCGCTTGAAGTGGCGGATCGTATTGCAAAAGCTCTTAATAAAGAACTTAGAGATATGATTTAATAATCATTGAGTTTTATTGTTGAATATGCCGATTTATGTATTTCCTTAAAATTATTAAAATGATATTTTAAATATTTTTCTCTATGAAGAAAGTTGAAGTCGCTTTTTATGATATCTAAGTGGTTAATTTGATTTTTTACATAATCATCTATGTCATTTGCATAAACTAGATTAAAATTTTCATCAAAACTAATAATAAATTTATCAAATAATTGATCGTACAAAGCGCTCAATAAAAAACCATTATATTGATTTACTTTTTCTTTGGAGGAAGATTTTTTTCAAGGTTTAATGTGACTTGCAAACAATAGTTTAGTGTCTTTTATATGGGTAAAGGGGCAATGGTCAAATTCTTTAAGCAAAAGTTTTCTAAAATAATATTGATTAAGTCTAGCCTTCACCGTTCTTTCTATTTCCTCTCCAACAATATCGTTCTCTTTCAAAGTATCGCTCCAAATGGCTGAAATATTTTTAACTATGTCTTCGTCATTTTTAATGGTAAGATTCTTTCTAACTAATCAGAAATGTGGATAGCCACCTATATATTGAGTTGTTAAATAAAAATATTTTCCAAAGAACATATAATAGCCACCTGTCATATTAAAAAAGTAGAAAATTGATTTATTACTACAACTATCAATATTTCTAACCTTTATATTTGTTTCTAAATTTTCGGGAGGGTTTGAAATGTTCTTTATAAAATATGCGTATGAAATAATATCTCCATTATGTTTGATACTATCGTTATAATTTTGATATTTATCATTGCTTTTTTTTCACAGATTTTAGGATTGCATTTGACTCGTTATCAAAAATAACGCTACTTCTTTCTCGTCTTTTTCAAATATCTTTTAATTGATAAAGCTGATTAAGATTTAAGATTGCATTGTTTTCACAATCATCGAAAGAGTTATATTCAGAAATTATAGGTTTATTATTTTTATTTAAAAATTTAAAAATATCACCAACTGTTTTTTTTGATTCGGGTGTAGATACTTCAAAATATAGATGAAAAATTATATCTTCGAATTTGTTGAATTTGTCAAATTCATTTCTGTATTTTAAGAATTTTTTATTAGTATATAAAAGATTGATAATATGATTATTTTTCATAATCTGATTATCAATCTTATTGAAATTATCGTCCACAGACAGCTGTCTGTATTTATTTTATATAGCCTTATCATCAGTGGGAGTTAGCTACAAATCTAGGTTTGATATTTTTTTCATTATTTTTTCAACAACACCGACAACCAAAGCATTGCCCATACAAAAATAACGCATTCTATCAGTCATGCCCCTGGTTCAATCATCATCAAATCCATTTAATCTTTCACATTCAATTGGAGTTAAAAAACGATGCCCGTGCTTGTTCTTAATAATATGGGTTGAACGATTGACACTAGCTTCACTTGTTAGCATAGTTCTTGATGGTTTATTCAATTCATCAACTAAATTCATTTGACCCTCTGAATAATAATAAAGAATGCCATCAGGTCGATATCTTTTAATTTTTTTGCGATCTTTTAAACTTTTTATTTTTTGTAATATATCGCCATCAAGGTAATTAAAATCACCCCTTTTTTGGATAATGTCTCTCAACACCAATTTATCGTTTTTTATCAATGGTTCATATGCATTATGATTAATTTTACCATTAAGCATAATGCCGAAATTATTAAATTTTCCATTATCATAGTTGTCGGATAATTTTCATAAATTTTTATTTTTATTAAGATCAAAAAATATTTTATTAGATATAGTAACTATCGGGAAGATGCTATTTAAAAAACTATCCTTATATATATTTTCTCGATTTTCTTTTTTAAAATTATATATTTTATCACTAATTGATTTAAGTGATGCAAATATAAAAACTCTTTTTCTTCTTTGGGTAAATCCATATTCTGCGGCATTTATCATCCTTCATTCAACGTTATAACCAGCATCATTAAAACACTTCAACATTATCGCAAAATCACGGCCTCTTTGCGATGTGGGCGACTTTAACAATCGATCAACATTTTCAAGTAGTACTAATCTAGGTTTTTTATTTTGTAAAATTCAATTAATTTCTCATCATAAAACGCCTTTAGCACCGCGAATTCCCTTGGCGCTTTTGTTAGCAACCGAATAATCTTGGCAGGGGAAACCACCCACTAATAAATCAAAGTTAGCAGGAATTTTTTCTTTTGCTTTAGTTATATCCTCACAAACATGATTTTCAGAATTGCCAAAGTTTCTATTGTAGCAATCAAAAGCGTGTTGTACATTACGTTTTGGTTCTCATTGGTTAGCTCAGATAAAATCAAAAACATTAGAAGCTCTAGTAGCTGCTAATCTAAATCCACCCACACCGGCAAAAAGCTCGACTACTGTAATTTTTTTATCTGACATATTAACCTTTAAATCTAAATAATTATACTTTAATAATATGATAAAAGATCAAGTGATTATTTAAATATTTTATAATAAAATAATTTTATTATAAAATATGAATTAAGGGAGATTTGTATGGATTATCAATGAACTGAAAAAGAATTAATAGAAAAAATAAAGGAATTAGAAAATAAAACGGTTTTACAAATTAGTAAATATTCAACTGAGAATTTAAATAATAAACACAAAGGGAGGCTTGGAAACCATATTCAAGAACATGTTTTTGGAATTAAACCCAATAGTAAACATGAAGCAGATTTTGGAAACTTAGGAATCGAGTTAAAAGTTGTGCCACTAGTTAGACTTGTAAATAAAGATTATAAATACCGCGCCAAGGAGCGCGTAGTTTTAAGCATGATTAATTATATGAAGAATACAAAATCACAACGCTTTGAAGAAACTGCTCTATACAGGAAAATCAATAAAATATTATATATATTTTATGAACATGACGTAGAGAAAAAAATGGATGATTACAAGATTATAAAATGCTCGTTAGTGAATTTAAAAGATATTGAAGAATACCAGCAAATAACTGAGGATTTTAAAACAATACAAGATAAAATTTTAGAAGGCAAAGCTGAAGAATTAAGCGAATCAATTACTAAAATTCTAGGTGCTTGCACCAAAGGAAAAAATTCTAACGATAAAGCAAGACAACCTTTCTCAGAAATAATGGCAATGAAGCGTGCATATTCTTTTAAGCATAGTTATATACTAAAACTTTTTATGAAATATGGTGATACTTATAATGTTGAAAATAGATTGGCCTATGCCAACGATGAAACGGCACTTAAAAATTATATTTTAAAGTATCAAGGAATGTCTTTGGTTGAAATAAATCAAAAATTTGATAATGTTGTAAATTTAAATGCTAAAGCTAGAAATAGCATGCTTCTTAAAAAAATTCTTAATGTTAAGAAATTCGGTGACTTACCAGTCTATCAAAATAACAATCTTTTGTTCAAAACAATTACTGTTAATATGAAAAATGTACCACAGGAAGATATTGGGTTAATTAATATTAATATTGATGATTTTAATGAAGGTATATCATTCGATGATTCAGAATTTGCAGACTTCATCATGAATAGAGATATTTTTTTAATCGTGTTTAAAAATTATAGTAAAGTTAAAGGTGATTTTAACAATATCAAATTAGAAACAATAAGCAAATTTAAATTTAAAAGTGATTTGATGGATAAAGCTAAATATATTTATAACGATACCAAAGATAAATATTTGGGCGCTTTAATTCAAGAAGATGTAGGAAATATAACGAAAAATAATCTAATTAATGCTAGTGATAATCTGGCCTTTCACATTCGGCCACACGCCGTAAATAAGAAAGATAAAAAACTAACACCAAATAATGATCCAATTACAAAACAACAATATTGATTAAATCGAAAAGAAGTAAATATAAATGAATAATATTTTAAATAATAAATACTGTAAGAATAACATTGAAATATAATGAAAATGAGAATATTTTACGCTCAACAGTCAAAATGGATTGTTATGATTGCAATTATAAATTAACCAGTTCTGGAACAGGTTTTCTATTTAATTTTAAGGATTTAATTTCTGGAGATTTTATTTGCATTATCACAAATAAACATGTAATAAAAGATGCGGCCAGCGTTTCTATAATGCTAACTATGATTAATAATGATAATAATATTGTCAAAGATAAAATAAAATTAGATTCTAGAAAATATAATATAGAAATTATTGAATATAATCATCCAGATGATGTAGATTTAGTTGCAATAAATTTTATTCCCTTCTTAAAGACGGCAATAGAAATTATAAATAAAAAATGGGCGTAAAAACAAATATAAATTATTATATAGATATTTTGACGAATCGTTAATACCAAACGGCGATAAACTTTCGCCATATGAGGGAATTAAAACTATCGGATATCCACACGGATTAATAGATGATTTTAATAATATCCCAATTCTGAAAAGCGGAACGACGGCTACGCCTTTCAAATTTAATTTTAATAATGAAAACAAATTTTTAATTGATTCTGCAATCTATCCCGGCTGTAGTGGCTCGCCGGTCATAATTTATAACGGGGGTGCATACACCACGTCAGAAGGCATATTTGGCAGAGGGAGATCACTTCTATTGGGAATAATATCGATGGTTTACTTATATTCATCTGAAATTGTACAAGTAAATAAATTGAATTTAAGTTCTAATAATCCAGTAAATTTAGGCATTGTTATAAAATCAAATGAATTATTAGTTATAAAAGATACGATAGTTAAGCAAATTATAAAATAGTATATTTTAGTTATTATAATAATGTAATTAAGTATCGTGAATAAAGCGTCTACTAAATTACATTTAGTTGCCTCTTCTGTTATAATCTGTTTAATTGAAAGATTATAAATATAAGAGGTTAAACAAATGGCTAAATTAGTAGAATATTCATGAAAGAATTTCCTAGAAGTTCGCAATAGAAGTTTTGAAATTCCAATCTATCAAAGACTTTACGAATGAACAAAAGATAATGTTGAAAAATACGTTGAAGACTTATATGATTTTACAAATGAAAATATCGAAAAAGATAGTGATGATATTTATGAAATGGAATTTAAATGAAGTTCTAACTCTGATATCAAATATTATGTCGGATCTTTAATAATCTATAATCATAATGATAACCTTCAATTAATCGTTGATGGGCAGCAAAGATTAACCACGACAATCTTGATTTTGGTTGCACTTTTACGGGTTTTTGAAAAACACAATGTAAAGAAGAACAAATGTGTTAAAGAAACAATTGAAACAATTCGGAACATTTTATTTGATTATGGTTTCGGTAATACAGAAGGTAAAATCAGACTAAAACTTAACAACCTTAATAACTCAAGAACGTTAGAAGATATCATTCGTGATAACCCATCTAAAACAACCAAAAAAGATAATAACATTGCTATTAACTTTGAACACATTCAGAAATGAATTGGTGATAAATCAAAATCAGCTAATGAGGATATAGTTAAAACATCATATAAAATATATCAAGGTTTTAAAACAACTTTAATTCCAGTTATTACAGTTAATAAATCTGATAATCCTAATAAGGTGTTTGAAACCATTAACACAACTGGAAAGCCACTACAAGCGGCAGATTTAATAAAGAACCATATATTCTTTTATAGTTGCACTTTTGGTGACAAAAAAACCAATGAATGAAATAAAAAATATAGTAATTCAGTTGAGGAATTAATTGGTAAGATAGAAGAACGTAATTTATTTTTCCGTCATATCTTAACTGTTCTAGATAGTGAATGTGAATTAATTAATAAAGACGATAACCGAGCAATTTTTACCGCGTTCAAACGGTGGTCTAAGAAAATGGGATTTAATTTTAATGAGGAAAAAGATATTGATAAAATAATTAATATAATGTCTAAACAAGCTTTTGTTTTTAGCCAAATAAGAAACTTTAAATCCAATAATGAAAAGGCAACTTATTTTTATGAAGTTGCTAATGCAAGCGGCGGAACTTATTACCCTTGAATTCATCATATGTTATTGGAATTTGTCGAATGTTCTAACTACGATAGTTTTCAACTTCAGAATGAAGATATGATTAAAGTTTTTAAACTTGTAGCAAAATATTCCACCTACGCTTTTGTAGCGGGTTCGGATGAAAAAAATATTACTAGAGATGTTCCGAAGTTTTATCATCAATATAAAAATGATAAAAATTTAGATTCACATAATTTTAAGGATTTCGAAAAATGATTTATTGAGTCGAAAATTATCAATAAGATTAAATCTGAAACAGACGTAAGAATACAAGTAATGAGTACGAAGGTTTACAAGAAAAATAGAACAAAAACTAAAAACGTTTTACGGGGAATTGAATTATCCATTACACATGGTGAAAAAACCGAAGCATTAACTAAAAATAATTGATCTGTTGAACATATAATGCCACAAAATCCACCTGTTAATTCAGTTTTTAGAAAATACGCTGAATCATCTTTAAATGGCAACACAAGTGCAGAAATCCAAGAAGAAGCAATTAATGAATATTACAATATTTATTTGCATGTTTTAGCTAATTTAACATTAGCTAAAAACGCCACTAATACTAGATTATCAAATAAAGATTTTGATGACAAGAAAAAGGATTTAAGAAAACATTCATCTTTGGCTATTAATAATAATATTTGTGATCAATATGATAAATGAACATTAAATGATATGCGTCGCAGATCTAATTTTCTAATGGATAACTTATTTAAGTTATTTGCTTAAATTAACGTCCTTTAAGTTCTTCATACTACTAATGTTTAATCGCATTTAAAAGGCACCGGGGAGAACAACTAATGAATCCAAGTTATTGTTACTTAAGTCTAGAGTTTCTGAATTTTTTAGAGGATAAACGAGATTAGGTAGCACTCCAATCGCTATAATCCAATCAATCTTCTCACCCAATCCTAATTTAACGCCACAGATTTTTTCAAGTCGGTTATCGCTTAAGTCTAGATTTCAGCATCTCTTGGGGTTGCTTGCTCGATTTGATGAATGACGTGATATTTATTACGTTCTTTGAGTAGCTGTTTATTTTTTTTATATTAGGAACTTAAAATAAAGGGGAATACAAGCTATTGAGGGAACAATTGAGATTAAAATAATTGCAACTTTAGCAAATATTGCCATTAGTAATGCCTCCTTTTGTTTTGTATCTTTAATAAGTTAATAAATTAATTATCTTATTATCCTTAAAATGTTTTACTATGCTAATATAACATGGAATGTAAGAGATAATTATTTTCGCTACAAAGATCATTTTAAAGGTAATTAATATGAAAATATATGACATCGCTAAAAAAAGCTATCCAATTTTAATGGCACGAGAAGAAATTAACCCCTTGTTAGTCAGGGAAAGTTATGCGCTTTACTGGATTGAACAATTTTATAAACAAGAAATTGACAATATTGAATTAGATAAGATTGTTAAAGTTACAAAATTGAAGATTGAAAGCCTAATTAAAAAATACCCAAAAATAATAAATTTAAGAAGACGTGGCGTTGATTTATTTCAAGATCATATTTATCGCTCAATCTTTTTTAAAACATCCGTCTTTTTTAAACGAAGTCAAATTTTAAGTATGTTAAATCAACGCGCTCCATGTTATCTGATGTTAGTTAAATTACCGGAATTATTTGATGTTACCGAAAAGTATGAGGCAATTGATTTTAATAAAAAAGCTTATATTTTAGATAAACTAGAGCACATCAAACAAGGACTTAAAGAAGCTGAATGTGATGGCGCATCACTTGCCATCTTAAACGCGACATACGCAGCGTCAATTGATCAGACAACAAATATTTATAAACATAATTTAGAATTAGTGGATGACTATGATATTTTTAACTTTTTTAGAATTGTTAATGGGTTATTGGAAGGTGAAGAACTAAAGCGTTGAATTAGTTTCCACCGAAATTATCGCCACCCTTTAAAAGATGTTTTTGGATGTATGCTATTAAATAACTATAACCTTTTGAATGATTACTTAGTAATCATTGATTATCAATCAATTCCTAGGGGCAATAAGTTTGTTGTTGCAAAACAACAAATAGCAGAAATTATTCATACTAAGTATTTAGAGTTTTTTTATTATGCTTATGCTTTCCATAATAATATCGATATCACAGATAAACAAATACTAGCTAAATTTAAAAAAGATAACATGGAAATGTTCGAAGCTTACCACAGCACCCTAATGTATTCGGTTTACGATGGTTATGTAGCTCGCAAACAATTAACTAAGGATGAAAAAGCTTTTTGAAAAAAAATGAAAACAATATCTCGTAAATATGAATTCAGCTATGATTTTTGCAAAATAGATTTTAATCTTTTAAAAATTAATTTAGTTAAATCAATGAAAAGCTAAAGCGGCTAATTACATAAAACTGCTCCAGTAGTTAGCAGTTTTTTATAAAATTGGATTTTAGGAGTTCTGCTTTCCCTTGATATTTTTGTAATAAAAAAAGTTTAAACAATAATGATTATTAAATTCGCAAATAAACAAAAAATAGATAAAATGTTGATTTTATCCATTTTTTTAGTGTCCTTTAATTTAAATCTATAATAATTGTAATTATTATAGAGCATTGAAGTAATTATTGAATAAAAATTTACTAAAAAAATAGAAAATTATTTGATTATATTTATGTTAACTAGATAAAATCAACATTTTATCTAAGCCTAATTCGCTAGATAAAGAAGACAGAATAACCTTTGTAGACCTATTCGCAGGGATAGGCGGTTTTCACTACGCAGTTGATAAATATTGTGCGGAAAATAAACTTACATCTGATTGTGTTTTAGTTTCTGAAATCGATAATTATGCTATCGATACTTATTCTAAAAACTTTAAAATTAAAACTGATTTAATTAAAAATATTAGAGATATAGATATTAAGGCCATGCCTAATTTTGATCTATTATGCGCTGGCTTTCCGTGTCAAACTTTTTCTAATGCTGGTAAGAAAATGGGGTTTCTAGACGAAACTAAAGGAACACTGTTTTTTGATGTATTAAATATTTTACAAACTAAAAAACCTAAGTATGCATTACTTGAAAATGTTAAACATTTAGTTCGCCATGATAGCGGTAGAACTTGAGATACGATTATAAAAAGCGTCAAAGAGTTGGGTTACACAACAACAAAGTATCCTTTAATAATTTCACCGCATGATATCGGAATCCCCCAAGATCGTAAAAGAGTTTTTATTCCGTTGGTATTAGATTCAGGAGATGAATATTTAGATATTGACTCTCCAGGTGCAGATAAGATCTTGCCGATAACTAAATTTTTAGACAAACATGTTGAAGATAACTTTTACTTAAACGATTATTTAGAAAGTGTAATCGATGCGTGAGATGAATTTATAACCGATATAAAAAAGGTAAATAAAAGAATACCGGTGCTTTGATTATATGAAATGAAATTAGAACCGAGGATTGACGATACCTGAAGTGATTGACGTATTAAATATAGAAATGATATGCATGCTTTTTACATTAAAAATAAAATATACATTGATAAATGGATGAAGAAATATAATGTTGACTCATGGAAAAAGAGGGAGCAAAAATTAGAGTGACAAGCCGGTGATACGGAAGTAAAAAAATGTTTTATACAATTAAGACAATCTGGCATCCGTTTTCGAAGGCCTAAATCTTTCCCTACATTAGTTGCTATGGTTCAGGTTCCGATTCTACGTAATAGTAAAGGTTGAAGATATTTAACCCCAACTGAAAACAAAAGAATCCAGAGTTTTCCTAAAAAACATACGCCAAACAACAATAATCATATGGCATATAAGCAATATGGTAATGCTGTTAATGTCGATGTAACTCACTATGTGTTAAAAGAAATGTTTGGGAAATACTAATATGGCTCAACATAAATATTTAGAAATTTTCAATGATAAGATTTTGTCGGTTGAGGTTATAAAAGAAAAAAATCATATTGGTGTATTAATTGATAGATTAAAATTGGAACATCGTGCCTTAGTATTTTTAGATGAAGAACACGAATCTCATAAATCCTTTGTAAGAAGAAAATTATTTAATATTAGTTATAATAATATAAATTACAATATTGCGTTATTTCGCCTTGTTCCTTCTGGAGATGTTAAAAAACAAAAAAATGATAAAAGAATACAAGTTTATCCTAAACAGATTTATAATACAAATACAATCATCTTAGGAGTTTATGATACTGGAAATAAATTATATTATTTTACTTTTAAAAATTTGAAAGCAATTTCCCCGCCTAAAAAAAGTGCCTCTGTTTGGATTAAACTGAACGCTTTTTTAGCGTCCCAAAATATAGGTAATATTTCATATAAAGGAAATTTTAGAGACGGAGAACAAGTTTATATATCTAATAAAATAGAGGATATATTAGATATAGATGAAAGAAATTTTAAATTATTAAATAAAAATGAAATGATTTCAGACTATCCAATAGTTGATGCAGGAAAGTTTAAAGACGTTCATAATAAAGTTGAGAATTATCGCGTTCCTGATGAATTACCAGCTTATGGTAGAATTTGTGAAAGATATATAGATTTTTTGTTAACGAACCAATCTGAAATAATAACAGATTTACTACCTTTTAAATTTAGAAAATACAAATGAATCAACAAGGATAAAGAAAGTTATGCGCCTTATGATTTCGAAATCAACGATGGCATTTATATCGATGTAAAAGGTACGCATAGTAATAGCATTAGTTTTTTTATTAGTGCTAATGAGCAAAAGTTTCGTGAATCACTATCTATACATAACTACTACATCTTCAATCTGATTAATTTTAATGAAATCTGCAGTATAGATAGAAAAAGTAATGTTGATATACAAAAAAACAACAATAAATTATATGTATTTAACAATAGCGAAATTGAAGGAATAGAATCGAGCAAAATAATAAACTATCGCTATCATAAGAAAATATAGTTTAACTTAATGTAGATTAAGTTAAAATGGCAACAGCAATAAGGAATATCATTTACATTTGAAGGTCTTAATTCGTAGAAAACTTCTCTAAAGAACGTTAGTAATACGTATAATAATTAAGTTTCTAAATAGTATTTTTTAATGAGGTATAGGCGAAGCTATTGTAGACCGGTTTTTGTAAAATTAATTTTTACAAATTAAAAAGATGGTATTTAGATTAATCTATGTCTAATTAAAATTCATTTCAAGAGTACGCGTTATCGGTTGGAATAAACTTCAACTCATAATCTCCTAATTTATCAATTCGATTAATAATAAGAATAAAGGTTTCAAGAGGAAAGTGTTGTTTAAACTCAGGGAGGTAGTGTAGAATAGTTTGTGTAAATTTGTTTTTTACAAATCCTAATGATGATATTTTAGGATCAAACTTATATCTAATTATAACCTATCTTCAAATAGGATATGCAATTGGTTAAGGATAAGGCCTCAACTTGCAATTGAAGTCGTCCGTTTATCGGTTTAATCGAGAACAGATAAAAACAGAATTTTCGAGAAGGATGCTTCGTTTGGGAACATTCCTTTTGTTTTGGTTATTTTTCTAATGTTACGATTTAAATTCTCAATGATATTAGTCGTATATATTAGCCTTCTAATTTCCGTTGGGAACTCAAAGAATGTTACCAATTCACTAAAATTTGAACGTCATGATTTAATCGCATAGGCATATTTATGACCTCATTTTTTATCTAAGTTATCTAAAGCTTGCTCCGCTAAATTTAAATTAGCAGCTCGATAAATCGATTTAAGATCATTAGCAAATTCCTTAGCATCATCATATCTTATATGCTTCATTGAATTACGAATTTGATGAACAATACATTTCTGAATTCTTACATTAGGAAATGCCGCAAGCAGCACTTCACTGATACCTTTCAAATTATCCGATGAGCAAATTAATACATCTTCCATCCCACGTGATTTCATATCGTTAAAGACACTTAACCAATATTTAGCGGATTCACTTCCACCGATTCAAAAGCCTAAAACATCCTTCAAACCATCCATATTGACGCCTATTACGATGTAAACGCTCTTTTCGACCATTCGTCCTTCCTCTTTAACTTTAAACCTAATACCGTCAATAAAAAGCAAGGCATAAGTTTTTTCTAAAGGCCGGTTTTGTCACGATTCAATTTCCGGTAACAATTTATCTGTGATCCGACTCACTAAAGTTGCATCAACATTGATAGCGTACATCTCACCGATTATTTTATTGATATCTCTAGTGCTCATTCCCTTGCTATATAAACGAATAATTTTATCTTCAATATTTGATATATCGTTTTCATGTTTCTTGACTATCTGAGGCTCATACTCACCATTTCGATCGCGTGGTATATTAGTGTCAATATATCCGTTTGAACTTTTTAATGATTTCTTATATGAGCCATTTCTAAAATTATTTTTTTTAGATTTGTCCGTTCGTGTTTTTCATAACCTAATTTAGCATCTAGCTCAGCATTTAATGTTTTTTGAATTAGACCGCCCATACCTTGAATATATGTTGCTTGTAATTCATGAATATCATGTTCAATATATTGAGAATTTAATTCATCCAATTTTTGTAAATATTCTTCTTTTGTTAAAGTTTTCTTCATTTTGTAGAACTCCATTTAATTAATAATAAATTTTATCATCAATTGGAATTTACACAAAGTAATCGATAGTCCCCTTGCGGTGAATATAATATTGAAATTATTGATTTAATTACTAAGCCAGAATATAGAATATTACAAATAAAACACAAAGATAAAATACTAGGTGTCGCTACTTATGAACATCTTCAAACCGAAGTTCCTAATTTTTTTTACGATGATGATTTCGGCCCTGATTATGTAATTAGTTGAAGTATGATTGAATCTAATATAATGGGAGAATTTCCTTTAGCTTTTCAAGCTAAAATAAATGAAGTTTTAGATAAACCAATAAGTCCACAAATAATGAAATTAAAAAACAGTACAACATCCATTAATAATTATAGAACAAGAAAAACCCATTGATATATCTTTGACACCGTGTATTGCATATATGGTTATTGTTTAAAATTGAGTGCTTTTCCCTTTATCATGCAGCGAATGGACACAAGGGGTTATCCGTTCGTTAAATTTATCCTTAATTAAGAAAACTAATAGCCCTCCCGTGATTAGGCCGATACCATCTGAAAAAATCTCTAGTGAGATATTTCTAGGATTTATCTCACAAGTGAATATTGGTGCTAGTCGCTGCTCATTTTTTAAGGTTGGAATTATGGTTGCTTATCTGTATAATAAATTGATATACAATGGTTGATGTGTTCTAGCCCCTCTATTGTTGTCAATTCCGTGCAGTCTTGAATGCTTAACCCTATATGATCGTTTGTACTACCTGTTATGTCTATTGTTTTAGTTGTTGAGTTATCGAATTCAACATCCCATAAATTCGTGCTTTTAGTTTAGTCTGCATGCTCAAATTTATCATTATTCATTTTCTAGGATGACCATAGGCTAAGTTACATGATAACCGACAAGTTGATTCCTTTTGAGAGATTAAGGATAGTAGTATATTTATTAACTCTAAAACTCCCCAAAATACACAACAAGTATGGATGGAATTAACTATTTTAGCATTATAATAGGATAATATCTTGCAAAAAATATATTAAAACTTCCCACAAACAAAACTATACTAATCAAATAGAAGCATTTGAAAAGTGAACGTTATGTTAGTGCGCATATTTTATTTTGAAAAATAAGCATAAATACTTTCGTGGTTATAACCCGAATCAGTTTCAAGTCCGGTCATTATAGCGCCGTTCGAAAGTTCATTATTTAGCATAATTATATTCCCACGATTGAAAGATCGATATAACATCCCGGATGCGTCGGTTGTTATAGTGTAATTCTTAGTCGTTGGTTTTGTTGGAGCGGTAGTTTTATAGAAATAAATACGTACATCATCATAATAGCCATGGTTAGGGTCATAGGTTGATTCTACACCTTCAATTTTTGAAACAATTCAGCCGCCAGCTATATAATCTTTCATATCAACAACCATAGTGGATACAAAGCGAGCATTAGTATATTGCACTACGGGAGAGGGTGTTGGTGAAGGTTTTGATCCACTTTGTGACGTAGGAATTAAAGTGCCTAATCCTAATCCTAATCCTAAAGTTATGGCACTAACGCTTAAAATTAATGCACACATCTTTAAATTTTTATTTATTTTAATTTTCACAATACAATCCACCTTAATATATAATTACATTCAAAATACTATAACATGTTTACTTGTCAACTGCATATATATTTAAAAATAGCTCATGACTAATTGATAATAAAATAATTGCACTTTAAATAATAAGAACAGCCTAAATTGAAGTAGTGATTGCACACGCGACGTATATCAAGATGCTATGCAATATTCATTGGATGGTTTCTATTATATTTAAAATTCACTTTTATAAATTCTAATTATAATATTTCAAAACAAACTCATATCTAATAGAACGTGCGGTAGATTTATGATGGGACATCGATTTATAATGTTTCCAATCATATATAATCGCTTTCTAATTTCTAGCGGGAATTCAAAAAGGATCCTAATTCAATAAAATTACTCAATGTCATTTTATTTAAAACATAATAAAAAAAGATAAATTTAAAAAAATGTTTTTTTATGTCATTATTAATATATTAAATAACGATAGAATTCATTTTACAAATTAGGAGACCACTATGAAATTAAGAAAAAAAACTTTATTGAAAATATTTATATCAGCCATAATAATACCAATTATTGTAGTGCCTACAGCGATTACCCTTTCATCATGCAGCGATACATTTGCGTCAATCTACAACGATATTTTATATACAATAGAGGAATCCGATGTTGTTGTCGATTCAGTTAATAAAACTATTTCGTTGAAAAATGACGCAAAAGATAGGATTCAAAAAAAAGAAACTTTGTATGATGGTACAGTAAATATTGTTACAAAAATTAAAATTGACCTTAGTAATCTAAGGGTCGAAAGCTCTTCTGAGTCTATCGAACCTAATTACCAGTTAAAGCTTCCGCCCTATTTTTCGAATGAAAATAAAATCACTTCAATTGAAGTAGAAGGCAGCCAAGATTGCACAGTTTGAATTAGCGAAGCCTCTTGAGCTAATTTATTAGAATCTAAAAATTTGAAAAATTTGGAATTTAGTAACCTAAATTTCGCTTCAAACGACTCTAAATCAAATGTAGTAAAATCAATCATGAATTCAAACCTAAATTTATTAACAACTAAAACTAATTTAACATCATTAACTTTATCAAATATAGACAATATATCTTGTAGTATTGATAAAATTTTTGATATGAGAAATTTAACTAAGTTAAATTTAAGTGGTGGTAATTTTGAAAACTTATTAAGCAATATTGATAATCTATCCAACTTGAATGAGCTACACTTATCATATGATAATCTAAGTACATTACCTTTGGAAATTGGAAATTTAACTAAATTAAAGACTTTAGATTTAAGTGGTAATAAATTTGAATCTCCACCTTCTATAATAGGGGGGTTTGCAAATTTAGAGACCCTTGACTTGTCAGATGATGGTGTTAAAACACTACCTAAAGAATTAAAATACCTAGTGAAATTAACCACCTTGAATCTAAGCAATAATGAATTTTATACAGCTCCGTCTATTATAGGAAAATTAACATCTCTGACCGCTTTGGATCTAAGTTATGGCAGGGTTAGGTCTCTTTCTCCCGAAATGAAAAACTTGAAAAATTTGAAAACAATTAATTTAGAATGAAATGATATACGCTCATTCCCAGATGAAATTTTAAGTTTAACTAATTTAGAAAATATTAATATGGGTGATAATTTGTGTATAGAAATACCCAATGAAATATCTAAATTAATTAATTTAGAGCAACTAGATTTAAGTGGTAGCGGATTTACTTCGCTTCCTTCAGAAATGGGCGATTTAAAAAATTTAACCGTGTTATCTATGATTGGTGATTATAATCTAAAATCAATACCTGAATCATTCAAAAAATTACCTTTAATAAGTTTGGATTATGATTCAGGACTATTCTTTGACAATGATTCTAAAGAACCTTTGCCAAGAGGCATCCAGCAAGCTAGAAATATATGGGAAAACATTGAAACCTATGGCTGTTGAACTGCTATTTAATAATTCTTAAATTTAACAGCAAGTGTGACACTTGGATTATCGATAGTGTAGAATTGAATGCGCAAATTAGCCTTTTACAAATTCTAATGATGATATTTTAGAACCAAAGTTATATTTAATTAAATCCTATCTTCAAATAGATATACAATAGGTTTAAGATAATTCTCTAACTAAATCTATGTTGTTCGGTTATTAATTTAGTTGAGAACAAACAAAAACAGAATTTTAGGAAGTACTATCTATTTTAAGATTGAGTATTAAAACAGATAGCTCGAAAAGAGCTATCTGTTTTATATTTATGCCAGAGGAAGGTTAATAACTATGACTAGTAGTCTCCTTCCTTGTGCACAATTATAATAGAACTATATTTGCCTTAAATTATTTAAGTATTCATCTAAGATCAATTCTACTAAAATTGAGTAACTTAAACCATTTGCTTTAGCTTTTTTTAAATTTTTTAATCGTATCTTTTTTAATGCTTAATGTAATGTTTTTCTACAAGAAACAAAAAAAGAAACTAACCGCCTAGTCTCTTTTCTTTGTTGAGCATGGATTATCTCATTAGCATTAACTTATTTTACATAATTGATCGTAGCGCATCTTATATTTTTCAATATTAATGTTTTCGCTTAATCACTGGTTGATATCTTCATTTGAACTATTGTAAGATAATAGATTACAATGTTTCCTATTTGAATTTGCAACAAAGCAACCATTATGATGAATCATAATATATGAATTAATCATTTCGCCCTCTCCTTCAATAACAACTTTTGTTTTAGTATTTATTATTTTATTGTTGTCTAAGAAGTCTTGGTATTCACTATTTGATATTTCAAACCCATCACCATGATGATCAATGTTACTGACCTTCATAATTTTTCATTTATGCGGTTCTACTTGATCAACAAATAGGCCCATATTACTTTCATTATAATTAAACTTCTCAACTACTGTATTGATTTTAATTTTTATATTAGGATTAATCTTTTTGATTTCTTTAATAATATCATTATATCGATCGCTAAACGCTTGATTATTAGCCAAGCAATTACCAATTTTAACTAATGTCTTATCTGTTAAGCTGTTGATGCTAATGCCGATTGTATCTAGTTTGGTTAACAATGATTGATAAGGTTTGATATTAAAGGCTAACATTGATGCGTTAGTAACAACGGAAGCTTTGCAATTGTTTTTGTTGCAAATATCAACCATCTCTTCTAAAACTTTTAATTTTAAAAGTGGTTCGCCTCCTACAAAGTTTATGGCTTTAAACTTTTTACTGATATCATCCACTAATATTTTTTTAGCTTCATCGCTTATTTCGTTGCCGATCATCTTTGAAAAACAATATTTACAGTTCATATTACAGGTTTCAATAAAATGATAGTTAACCTTGAAGTCAAATTGCTTAGTTATTCTATTTGCCATTTTTATTCCTCTTTATATTAGCTTTTCTAGCTTCCATTTCCTTATTTGTGATTTTAGCTATTTCATCTATTTTTGCGACTGCAGCATTAATCCCTTCTTCAACGGCGATGAGCCCGATATAAGCCTCAACACTTTCGTGTTCATCATAATTAGTGAATATAATATTTGGAAATTTATTTTTTAACTCTATAATTAAAAAAATTCATGTAACAGCGAGATTGTTATCTTCAAAGATGCCTGGTTTGATAG
>JAACJW010000040.1 GCA_021378525.1 Ureaplasma sp. Hg2
ATATTTGACTTGTAATTTATCCATAAAATAGCCCTCGCTTAATACTTTAATTATATGCTTTTAATGTTTTCAACATTGTTTTAAAACACCACTTAAAACAAAAATAAATAGCAAACTCTTTGGTTGAAGAATCATTCCTTCAATTTTAAGTTTACTATTTATTTCAATTGTCATTAATGATTAACAACAATTTAACATTTCCTTTTATGGCTGAATACATTTTCCGTTATTATCCACCATGACACCACTGACAATACTTATTAGATCTAAAAGTCATCAAACTCCTAATCCCCCAAGTGTGCCTAGTTGTCATCAAGCTGTGTCGCGTTTCTTTAAATAGAAACGATGCACGCCAAACAATCCCAAAAATAAACATAAGGTTAAAAGTAAATATCAATTGACTTCACTTTTGTCTTGTTTATTTATTGATGATTGGATGGTGGTTTGATAGGCATGATGAACATTAGCTTGGTAATCAAACAATTTAGTTTGATTAATTTCTAATTTCACCGTCTCAACCATATCAAGCATGTCAGTATGATTTTCATAATGCATGTTGACTCCTATCTACAATTTTATTTTAGCATAATAAGCTTAAATCTTAAATTGGATTTATTACTATCTATATTATATATAATATAGATGAAATTTAAATCTATTTTTTAAGGGGAAAATAATATCCTGTTAAAATTTTGATTTATTTTAAGGATATTTGTCATTATCAAATGGATTTAACGACTCATTTCAACCCTTAAATAAGTAACTAAAGTATCGAATAAGTTTGCTTGCAAAGCTTAATTATTTGACTTATAATTATTAGTAAGATATAATCTTTTAAGATTTTAAATCGATAGGGTATGGTACTAATTTGAATCGAAGAATAACTAAAAACAATAAAAAAACATTAATCATTAGTTTAATCGCAGCGGGTAGTGTTGGGATAATTGTGACTGGTGCCGCACTTGGTGCTACTTATGGCATTAGTTCATCTAACAATCAAGACTCATCATCACATTACACTAAATATAGTATGGATCCTAAGTCATTAGATAAAGCTGATCAACAACGTTATGCTGATGATGATTATTTTAGCAATGATTATTTGATGACCCTTTTAAATGTTTCACCTGCTTATTTAGAAACTTATGGAACACCAACTCTTAAGAATAAAGTATCGGATATTAAAGAAGGCACAATTGATTTAGAGGCTGATTTTATAACACCGGTTTGATATAAAGGTACTTATACCAAAGTAGCTCATGTTGAATTTAATGGTTTTAAAAAACATAATCAAAATGATGGCGAGATTATTGTCGATTGAGGTAACTCCATTACCACAACTCAAGAAACCGTTATTAATCCAGTTAGCCCTTTAATAAAACAAGATATGACTCAAGCTCAAGCGTTAAATAGTTTACCAACTTTTTTCGATAGTATTCTCCAGGACTTCCGCTATAGCTTCTATTTAGACGCTAAAGCATGAGGCGACATAACCATTCATCCGGACGATTTGCGCCCCCATTACTATTACACGATTAACTATTGATCAATTGATTTGAAAAAAAATGTAATGTATTTTGATATTGATTTTGGTTGTAATCACACAACTTATCATAAATTCACTTCAATCGAAAGTGGCACTCCAATTCAATTTGGTCAACAAGGCGCTAGAAAGGGAATCCTCTTGGGCAATGATTCATATTATGATAAAACGTTTAGTGCGAGCGATATTTCTTATGAAACAAAGGGCGCAACCTTTCTAATTGATAATAGCAATTATTATAAAAATATAACCTTTAAATAATAAGCAATGAAAATCATAGTTATATAGCTATGATATTTTTAACTTAATAAAAATAAATTTTAAAGACTTTCATATATAATTTATTTATATGGAGGATATTAATTATGGATGATTTAGTAAAAAATGAAACAAAAAAGAAAGTTTATAGTGGATGGGTTATTTTAGGAATTATGTTACTTGAGGTAATAATTGCAATCGCTTTTTTATTACTCGCGCTTTTTGTCGGCAATAGTCCAGCTGCTATTGGAATTTTATGAACTCTTTTTGGTTTAGTTCTTTTAGCTACAGTCTTTGAATCATTTGGAATTCATGTTAATATGCCTAATAATGCTATCATCTATAATTTCTTTGGCAAGTACGCTGGAACGACAGATCGCACCGGCCTTTTATTTGTTAACCCGTTGTTAATTCGAGATGTAATCTCATTACGATTAAACAACCTTACAAGTGACATTATTAAAGTTAATGATAAAATCGGTAACCCAATTGAAATCGGGGCAGTTGCTGTCTGACATATCGGTGATACTTATAAAGCTGTTTATGATGTTGTTAGTTATCAAAAATATATTGGAGTTCAATTTGAATCAGCCATTAGAAATTTAGCTAATGAATATACTTATGATTTTAACGAAACCGGTGAAAAGGAATTAACGCTCCGTGGGAACGCACTTGAAATCAGTGAAATCCTTGTTAAGGAATTGCAAGAACGGGTTGACAAAGCGGGCATCATTATTGATGAAACAAGAATCGCCCACATTGCTTATGCGGCTGAGATTGCTGCAGTAATGCTCCAACGTCAACAAGCATCAGCGATTGTTGATGCTAGAAAAACAATCGTTGAAGGAGCTGTTACCATCGTTCAAATGGCCGTTGATAAATTATCAAAAAATAGTGATACTAAAATATCGGGCGAACGTAAAGCAGCAATGATTGCAAACTTAATGGTTGTAATGTGTAGCGATCGCGCTGCCACACCAATTATTGACACTTCAAATAAATAATAAAAAAGTAGATTATAGAAAATCTACTTTTTTTATATATATGTGGCTATTTAACTAACTTAGTTCGGTTATTCATAAGAAAAGAATTAATCTTGTTTGCCTTGCAGTAAGCCCCTCATAAATCGATGATGTTACACGAGGATTGTTTACTTGATATTAGTTCGGTTATATAACCAGAATTGCCGCCAGTAGCACTCTGGGCTCCTCAATAGATAGCAACAACTTCCTTGTTATCGTTAGTAACCATTGAACCAGAGGCTCCCTCCCCTAAATCAGCCTTATCTATTAAAGCGTCATTTGCTTTTCCTCTACCATAATCAACACCACTTCATTTTTGGTTATGACTAGTTGGATATACTGTTGTAACCTTTTTATCATTGTAATATTTTCATTGAGTGTATTTCTTATCTGTCGAAACTGGATATCCACCCAAACTCGTTATTGCTCCAGCCTTGTTTGGGCCCGCAGCGAAACGAGTAGGTCGTTGATTGTAACCATCGATTATTTTATGGCTTAATTCGTTTGGCTTACCATGTAGAGGAAAATGAATTTTCATAATTCCAAAATCTAAGAAACCAGTTAACAGCATATCATAAACTCCAAGTGGAACAATTGTGATATCGTTACCAAATGATATATCTTGGCTTTTATCTTTTATACTCGCTAGATAATTTTGATCATTATTAGGGATACCGTCATACAAAGAAATATAATCCGTTTCTTGAAGTTTTTTATCAGTATCAGCATCGGTTAATGTTGATGCGACCGAAATTGAAACTGGTTTACTAGGATCGCATTCGCTTAACTTATCGATAACATGAATATTAGTTGCCACATAATACGTTAAACCATATAGGTCGTCCATATCACGGTCCATAATTCAACCGGTTCCAGCTTCGCCAGTTGGCTTGCCGGGTTCAGTTGCATCTAGTTTAATCGACATTTCACGTTCACTGATATATTGTTCGTTAGTAACCTTACTATAATCTCAATTGGGGTTAGGCGGCGGAACTGGTTTAGGGGGATTACCATTCGTCGTTGATGAACTACACGAAACAATCACTAAAGCAGTCGGCACAATTGTAAGTGCTAACAAACTAGTGATTAATCATTTCTTCTTAAATTTGAAATTTCAATGCAAAATATTACTCCTTTTTTAGGTTGATATATTTTACTTTACTTTATTACGAAATGAACGCATTTTTTTAAAATAATAGAATAATTCATGTTTAAATTGCACAATTTCAGTAATTGGCATATCTTTCATGATGCCTTGTTTCATTATTTCGATGTGGTTTGTAATATTATCCATACACAAAGTTGTGCCGGCTTCCTTATTTAATAAGTAAATTTCATGATCAATCCTTGCTTTATATAAGGTAACACTTGCATCAGTTTGTTGGATTCTGATTTTCTTAATTGTTAAAATTCGACTAATGTTTTGATTAATTTCACGCCGTAAAACTTTAAATTCTTCAAACATAATTTCTTCTAATGGGGTTTTTGCTTTCGCTAGTTTGTTAGCTAAAATCAAAATTCCATCTAAATTATCTTGTAAACTTTCTTCATTGGTTTTAGCAACTGGTTTAGCTAATTCTTCAAGATAACTATCACGATCCATATCAGCTGGAATAAAGATTGCTTTATAAAATGTATTCAAAGCTTGTTTTAAACGGTCCTCATCACCAAACAACTTAACGATATCAATTCGTAGTTCTTGATTAAAGAACGGGTTATAAATACCAACATACTTAATTTCGTTAGCTTGCGGATGATTGTTTTTAACTAATAAAAAATAGTTAATTAATAGTTCATGAAGGTAACTTTTTTTAAGCATTAAGGTTGAGCTAGTATTAATCATATAAATTGTGTTACCGATAATTACATCATATTTAGCCTCATCGATAAGCGGGTTCTTTTTTAATGGGATACTAATAGCACCATCAGTCGTTCATTTTGCTTCATTGTGAACTAAACCAAAATCATTAATGTGATCAATGACTTCAATGTTTTCAATGATGGTTTCAATTTCTGCTGTCTCGGGAAGGGTAATGCTATCAAAGGATGTTCCCATTTTTTTAATGATTCCCTTTTCGGTTGCTTTGTATGCTAAACCAATTCAATCACTGGTGGTCATTAAAGACGCATCGTGATATGTTCTAATCAAGTGAAAAACTAAATCGCCCACAAACGGTGCATGGTCACATGGTGGTTGTTTCTTTTCTTGAAATCAATTAGGATAATCATAATGTAAATCAGTTTTGATTTTATTGAACCGTTCATTAACTGATTGACGTCAATTTAAGCTGCATGGATTATTTATGTAAGTTTTAACATTCATTGTTTATCTTCCTTTTAGTTGGTTGCTTTAAGCAGTAGTTTAGCATTTTCATTTTGTTGAATGCTGGTTTTTAATTTTGTTATAATATCCATCGCTTCATTAATTTGCGTTTGGATTCGCTCATGTTGTTTTTTATCAGCTTCATATTGTGGTTCGTTTTGATCCAACGACGATTGTTCGTCTGCTTGATTTGTTTGGAGTTTATCTAATTTATGTTCTGATCAAAAATGATGTTGTTGATTTGCTTCTGAAATCTTTTCCTTGGACGTTTTTAATTCATCATTTAATTCATTAATTAAATTACCTTCACCACTCATTTTTTGTTCTAGTTTTGTTATTTTATTTCTTAAGTATCTTAATTGTAAATATTCAGCTTGAAATTGATTGATTAGTTTTAATCAATCAGGAAGGACTAAATTTAAACCATGAATAATTGCTTCATTATTAAGTTCATCAAAAAATTCAAAAAACATATTAGGAAAATCACGGATTTTAAGTAAATTAAAAAGTTTATCGATTGCACTAGTAGTATCACACTTAATCGCTCCCTCAGCAAACATGATTTCATGTCGCTGATGGGTTTTAGTCGTGGTTGCAGCTAGCATATGATAAAACCGCATATTACCCTTTAAATTCATGCTAATCCCGTTCCGGCTCGGTCTGGTTACTTCTTCCTCTTCTAAATAGAATTTAGTTAGTTTAGCTTTAAAGGAAAAGGCATTCGGTTTTACATATGGAGTAATACTTAATTTAATCTGATATCCTTCTTTCATAATTCACCTCTTATCCATTATAAACGATTAGTTAAATAGTACCATAATAATTTATTATTATAGGCAACAAAAAACTAAGGATAAAGCAGCGTCTCGATTACTCATTCTTAGTTTTTCGTTTTTTGTAAAAAGCATTGATCGTCATCACGATACGGGTCGATAATAATTTGACAATCATCAACGTCATTGGGAATCGCATTCCGTGGTCCAGCATAAGCGATATCATAACCAGCTTCCTCAATCAGCTCCCCTAAAGCAAGCATGTACAATTGATAATGTGGTTCTTCTTTTTTAGGATCATACTCATTTAATTTCTTAATAATTCTTTTAATTTTGAGTAATGCAATCTTTTGTTTTTTAGTCACGTTTAATTCGGCACTATCAAGTAGTTTATATGCTGTAGTTTGCTTCATAATAACTCCTTAATATTGTAATATCTTATAGTTAATTATAAATTTATAAAACTTATTACGCACGTCTTACGTATCATTTAAGAGCAAATAAAATAACTAAATTTTTAATTAATTAGGAGATATACAAGTTATATATTTGATGATTAATGTAATAACTAAAAATACAATCAGCATTTTGCTTAATTGTATTTTTAGTTTACTTATTTTATCTTAACGGTTGATATAGCTAAAGTTACTAACGATGTTATCACAATGGTCAATATCACGTTCGATGTTTTTAAGGACGATGATTAAACCACTTGAAACATTTTCACTAGTTGAATCCTTCCGAATCAAAGCGATTGCTTCTAAAATACTTTTCTTGTATTCACGATAAAATGTCATTTGGATTTTTTCAACTTTAGCTTTTGCTTCTTCTGCATTAGTCGTAATAAATAATTTGTAGATTTCTTTTTTACTTTCTAATGATTTTCAACAAAGTGGTTCTAAAAAACTTATTACCTTTTTATCTTTTTGATGTTTAATAATAAATTTAGCAATGCTATAAGCATGGTCAAACATTCGTTCAACATCTTTTAAACTAGTAATAATTGCAATAATAAAACGAAGGTGACTAGCACTTGGTTGATCCTTTTGAATGATTCAAATGCAATCTGCTTTTAAATCAACATAACGGATGTCACTCCCTTTTTCTAATTCATGAATTTCGCTCATTAAAGTATCACTTGTTTTTTTATCAACCATTGTACCCTTATAAAGTTTGTCAAAAATATCAATTGACGATCTGAAATAATCGTTGAAATTATGCATTAATTCCGCTTCAGATTCTTTTAACATACTATAATTTGTTGCCATAATTAATTTATCCTATTCTACCTGAAATGTAATCTTTAGTTCGTTTCATCTCGGGTCTTGTAAATATTTGTTTAGTTGGTCCTTCTTCAATGATACGCCCTTCATAAAAGAAGATGGTGCGGTCACTCACCCGTTGGGCTTGAGCCATTGAATGGGTCACAATTACGATTGTATATTTTTCTCGTAATTTCTTGATTAATTGCTCAATTTTATTGGTTGCAATTGGATCTAAAGCTGATGTCGGTTCATCCATTAAAATAACTTCCGGTTCTAAAGCAATGGTTCTCGCGATACATAATCGTTGTTGTTGCCCGCCACTTAAATCGGTTCCCATCCGGTCTAATTCATCTTTAACTTCATCTCATAAAGCTGCATCAATCAATGCTTTTTCAACAATTGCATCCAATGCTTTCTTATCTTTAATACCGTGTGACTTAGGTCCATAGGCAACGTTTTCATAAATCGTCATTTCAAATGGGGTCGCCTTTTGAAAAACCAAACCAACTCTGGTCCGCAATTCTAAGGTACTTAATTTTTTAGAACTTAAATGGACTCCCTTAAATCAAATATCACCTTCAGTAATAACATTAGGGATTAAATCGTTCATTCGATTTAACATTCTTAAAAAGGTTGACTTACCGCATCCACTTGGACCAATAAAAGCTGTAACTTTATTTTTTACAATCGCGGTATTAAGATTTGTTAAGGCTTGCTTTTTACCGTTTAAATATCATAAACTAAAATCTTTAATTTCAAAAATATGTTGTTTATCAAAATGAGCTTTTTTAGTTTCGACAACTTCTTTGCGCTCGTTGTTATAGCTTTTAATTAAAGCTTTATCTGCATCACTAAGACGTAACACATAGAGTTTTTTTTGGAGCAATGAAAGAGTATTCATTTTTTTATTAATTACTCTAATTCGAGCATCATCACTCTTGTCGCTACGGTTGGCGATATCAATTACCTTCGTCGGGTTAATACTATGTTTAGATTTTGCTTTAGTTCCCTTACTTTTGGTCTTAGGACTTAAGTTGGAAGTTTTATGATCTGAATCTTGAGAAGCCAAAGGGTGGGTTGATAAATTTGATTTAGGTGCGTTAAAGCTAGGACAATCGTCTGTCTTGGTTGCAACGTCAATTTCGGTTTCAAGTTTTGTTTCAAACTCAGTTTCATTGTTAATATTATCTTCAATCATGGTTTATCTCCTTTCTAATGGCTATATTTCTTTTTCATGTGCTTCATCTCTTTATCAGTTATATAACGAACTTTTATTAATTTAAATGTAAATCCGTAATGACTATGATATTTTAACACTTTATGTTTCTTAGGATTAAGTTTTAAATGTTTTGCTTGATCAAATGTTAAATATAATTTACCATCAACGATTTGATTTTCATATAAAGTGAAATCAAATTGTCTTTTATATTTATTAGCATTCTTATATAAAAGTCAACGGGTGTTGAAATCATGTTTCATTTCTTTATATAAAGGTAGAATCGCATGACCAACAATAATTATCACAAAAACAAAAATGATTGTTACTAAAGCAGCTTCATACATGATGTTTGTTCCATCGCTTAAAACCGGGGAGGTTAACTGCGCATAAATCCGCGTCGTTAGTGTTTGACCTGGGTTATTTAAAGCAATGTGGGATGAGGAACTTAAACCAGCTGTCAAATAAAGTGGGGCAGTCTCGGCTAGAATCCGTCCGATACTTAAAATAATGGCTGTTACAATTCCCTTAAAAGCATTCGGCAAAACTATCTTATGAATTGTTTCTCACTTACTAGCTCCTAGTCCAAAAGAGTTATGACGGACTTCCATTGGGACCACTAATAAGGCTTGTTGAATTGATCGGATAAATGACGGTAAGATTACAAGTAGAATCGTGAATGCTCCAGCAATCAACGATTTACCTTGTGAACCACCCGATGATAATCCAAGTGTTTCAATAAAGAAAGCTAACCCAAACATCCCAAATAAGATTGAAGGAGTCGCGCCCAATGAATCAATAAAGAATAAAATTGTATTCTTGATTTTTCCTTCTTTAGCATACTCATTTAGATAAATTGCCGATAACAAGGCAATCGGTAAACCGATTACAAGTGCTACAAAAATAATCAAAATTGTATTAATGGTTGCCTGGCCCGTGGTGTTTTTAGTGTATTCAAAGATTGTGGTGTTACCAATTGCAATGGCATATCCACCCATGCCGACAATATCTAGAATAATTCAAACTAGAAATCCGATGGTGATGGTGATACTAACTATTTCTCAAAATCATTTGTAATAACTATAGATGTTTCTAAATTTATTTTCTTTGATTCTGGTTGAAACATAAATCGAAACATTACTAATGTCATCGCCGGTAACACTAATCGGCGAACGATAGGTGACACGCTCAAAGAGGATGGCGAGATGATATGGAATAAAAGTTATTGCATACGAAAGAAATAGCTCAACATAATTTCATCATTTATATTTTGATTTCCTTTTAGTTTTGGTTGTGTAAGCAACAATCCCATTTAAGATCATAATGATTACAAATAACAAGATTCCAAAAGCATATAAGACACCACGTTGTGCCGCCCCACCATTTTCACTAAACATATTGTTAGCGATAACAGCACCCAAAGGCATTAAACCAGATTGTAGAACGTTTAAAAAACCACTATTAATAACATTGTCATAACCCTGACTACCCAAGATCATTGAGATTGCCATTGTTTCTCCAATGGCTCGACCAGTTGCAATAATAATTGCAACTACAATTCCTGATTTAGCTTGTTTCTTATAAACCTTATAGATAGAACGGGTTCTTGAATTACCTAAAGCAATGGGATTCGATAAAAGATTTTCACTAATTCCTTCATAAGTGTTTAAAGTTAAACTAACGATTGTTGGTAAAATCATGAATGCTAACATAACAAAAGCGGTTAATACATTATATTGACTATTTAAATGGAAGATGTTTTGAATCACTCAACCTAATGAAGCTGATGCAAATAAACCAAAAACAACCGAAGGAATACCGGCTAATGTTTCAACTACTATTCTTACTTTTCGACGGTGGCGTTTAGAAATCCTAAATTTAATAAAGGTTGCTGTTTTAACTCCGATAGGAGCGGCAATGATAATTGCACCAAAACTAACTAGTAATGTCATCGCTAAAGGTAATCATACCGATGCTTGAACATCATCTTTTGAATTTAAATTAAAATGTAAAGAAAATAGAATGTTGTCAATTCCATAGGCTTGAAAGCCAGGAACCGATGAAGCAATGATAAAACCAATTAAGGCGATGAAAATAATAGCAAATAGTCACGACATGCTCATGGCAGCATAACGACATATATTATCTTTTTGAATCTTATTTTTAATGATTCTTTGGCGGTTGTTCGTTTTCATAATTAACTTCCACCCATATTATAAGCACCATAATAATTTTTATTATCTTTATTACGATCTTTATCATTGGTGATTAAATCATAATCATCCGTTCAAAAATTACTTTTATAACTCATTGATTCTAGTTGTTTT
>JAACJW010000041.1 GCA_021378525.1 Ureaplasma sp. Hg2
ATGCTTAGTTTACTTAACTTATATTTCATAAATACTCCCCCTTAACTTTGATTTCCTACTATATAATCTTTTTCAATGAAATGACTAAATTAACATTTTTATCAACGCTAATATTTTTGTCATTTGATAATTCCTGTTTATATTCATTGGACAATACATTATAATTGTTTGATCCATCTCATTCTCCAGAAACATCCCAAGCAATTACGCCAGCTAAGTTATTATTTTTAACATAATCTAATTTGTTTTTAACTGATTGAGGTGTATCTACGGTCATTACTAAACCATTGACAGCTTGTCCGTTTCATTGTTGCGTGCCACCTTCGTTGTAATAAAACTGAGCTTTTGAAACAGGATCGGTCTGTAATGTCCAACCATTTCTGTTATCATTTGCTTCTGAATATAAAGAGGCAAATGAGGATGACCCAGCTGTTTGTCCCGATGTTTCCCAATTACCGGTTTCGGTCCCTACTTTTCTAGCAAATAAACCAGGTATTTCTGCAATCGGTGAACCTTTTGATGGATTGACAAAAAAGCCTCTAGTATATTGTGCCATTCCAATGTTCATTTTTTCAGTTGGTATACCCAATTTTTCTAGCGTTTTTACCGCAATATCAACAGAAACATCATGACTTCCCAAAAATTCATCTTGTAAGGTCACTCTATCTGATGAAGTGAAATATGATTGATCAATATGATAAACCTTATTATCAATTGTTACTTGAGATTTATTATCGACAATCGCTTCGACTAACTCCCTATCAGAATATAATGATGTAGCATTTCCAAAAAATTCATCGAAGGAACCGTGTAAGTCATAAGTCATAACATTAAATTGATCTACATAATTTTTTAAATCAGGATCTATTCCTGCATTTATTGTATTTGGGTTAGCTGAGATTGCCATTGAGATAGTCGTATTAGCAACATCGGGGTCCAAATTAGCGTCTAGGGCTGATCTTAATTCTTTAACAAAAGTTAATAGATTCTCCTTGTCTTGTGAGGGGTCGGGTGTCCCTGGTGGATAATGCACGAATGAATCGGTCCGTCTAACCCCCGGGTATTCAAAATCTAAATCGATGTTATCAAAACCTCATCTTTGAATTAATTCAATAATACGGTCAATCATGTGCTGTCTTAAATTTGATTCACTAAATATTAACGGGAAATTACTTGAATAACTTCACCCTCCAATTGAAGCCGAAGTTCTTACCCCATACAATGATTTTGCTTCCATTAGTTGTCCAACTAAGCCACCGTTGTCTATAGTGTGATCCATCGGGTTGGATTTGCCTGCATAATGATATAAAAATTGATCACCATCCTGCCATAAATTAAATCCGTTACCAGGTTTTTGAACTTTATATTGTGATGAAGTATCTAAAGCTAAATTTGTTGAATAATCGCCTCAACCATCTGCAAATTGGACATCCCCATTAACGGCTGGATTTAAGAACGAAAAGATGTAATCGTTATAATTATTAATTTTACTTCCCATACTTCTCATATTAAATAATTTGTGGCCTCCGTATTGAGCCCAATCAGGCATATATCCCGAAATATTATAAGATGGTTTACCATTCACTTTCATGTCAGTGAAGGTCGCACTTCAAAAATGTTCAGTGGTTGCATAGTTTGAATTATTCAAGTCATTACTTGGGGCAACTTTTGAGAAAGAATAAGGCGTCTTAAATTCAACAGACATTATTAAATAACCCGCTGCATCATTAGGATATAATTTAACGCTTTCAACATATGCAGAAGGATCCATTATCACACCGTTTTGATCAACAATACCAAACAAATGTTCTTTAGCATATTGTTCGTTTATACTACTCGGTAGCTGATTTTTATCGCCCATTCGTAAAGAAATAAATTTTGTAGCTGTGCTCGTATACTTCTTTGTAAATAAACCAGTTGTGTCTCATGATTGCCGAGGTGGTTGCAACAAACTATCTAAATATACTGGCTCTTTAAAATTGACAGTTATTTTAACTGTGATTTGACCATCACTATTATTAGAATTACTTTCGTCTTTATAATCAATCGAAGTAATATCAGATGATGTAATATTATTACCGTGTCCGGTTGTGTTTATAATTGTAGAAACTTGTTGGTTTAATGAGTTACCTTTAAAACTTGCTAAATCAACATCATAGTTATGACCCTTTTTGTTTTTTCAGGTGAAAAGTTTTTTAACAATTGGTTCTGAGTTGAAACCGGTTATTTCTTTAGTGTATGACGTTGCATCAATTGGATGGGCACCATTAGGCAATGTTACAACAGTATCAAATTTCGCTTTAATTTTCATTGTGCCTGCATCAACGTCGCTACTCACAACAGTAATTTTTGGTAGTCCATACTTATCGATATACGATTGATCGATGGTGAGTCAATTTTTGGCAATATATTGACCATTATCATTTGAAAACATTTTATCATTGCTATTTAGTTTTAAATCACTAAAGCTAGGTCCTATCCATGTCGTATCGTATTTAGCGCTATCTACATAATCGGTGCTACTACACGAAGTGGCCAAGGCAACCGGAGCTATCACTAGGACACTTGATAGGAAACCCATAAAAAGGAATTTTGTATATTTTTTCATAATATCATCCTTTCTATTTATTAGAATTTATAATGTGCATTTGAATTAAATATAAACTTAATTAGTATTTATTTAAGGGTCTGAAAAAAAACATATATCTATAACCATATATTAATAATTATATATAATTATAATAAATTTTATCTTTAGAAAACTCAAATTTACATGATTAAATTTAAGACTGTTAAAAGATTAAAAATTCTAAATATTACAAAAAAATAAATACCGATCAACAACTCATAAATCGAAGTAACTAAATTTGTAGTGACTTGTTTGACTATGAATGTTAATCAAATATTTATTTTAATTATTATTAACCGCTTTAGATATTTTTAATATTTTCTCTTTTTAGGTTTAGATGTGCTGCTATAGCGCGATGCTGATGTCGGTTTCTTTTTTGCGTATTTATCACTACTTGAATTGCGACTCACTGAATTGCCAGCTTGGCGAACCGATGGCTTAGAACCACTATGTTGTTGGGTTGGTTTACCTTTATATTTAGTTGGTTTGCTATTACGTTTGATAGCTAGATTAAGCTTCTTATCACTACCATTGCGTTTTTTAGCATAAATAACCCCGCCAGTAATAAGTCCGATTAAGACAACCGCCCCTAAAACTGAACCAATGATAATAATGATTGTTTCATCTGAGATGCCACTACTTGGTTGCGTGAATGGCCGGGTTTTAAATCCATTCAACACTTTTGGAGTTGTAGCATCAACAACAATCCCATTGTTATCGACAATCTCAATTTTCAAACTGCCCGCGACATCATTAGCATATAAAACGACTGAATAATTATTATCAGCATTGAAAGTATCTCAATTAGTTATGAAATCATTCTCAACAATTATCGGTGTAACTTCACTCGGTAATTTTTTGCTTGCACTAAAAGATATGAAATCATCATCTCATTCAATTTCTGTTCCGTTTAAAAGAACATGTGACGTAGAATAATAATTAGCTTTATTTGTTTCGTTACTACTATTAATAACTGGGATCAAAACACCTAAAGTGGCGCATGATAATAATCCTAATATTGCTAGTTTAACTATTTTAGTATTTATTTTAATTTTCATAAATAATTCCCCCTTTAAATTCGTTTCAAAGCAACAACTTGGTTAACATAGTTGTTATCGATACTAACACTTAAATTACTTGATAATTCTTGTTTGTATTCATCTGATAAAACATTATAATTATTACTACCGTCTCATTCACCAGAAACATCTCATGAAATAACGCCACCTAAACCTTCGCTCTTAACATAAGCTAACTTATCACTAACAGACTGTGGTGTGTCAACGGTCATCACTAATCCATTAACAGATTGACCGTTTCATTGTTCGGTGCCACCAACATTATAATAAAATTGTGATTTTGAAATTGGATCTGTTTCTAATTTTCAACCATTTCTATTATTTTTTGCTTCTGAATATAAAGAAGCAAATGATGATGAACCAGCAGTTCCACCAGCAGTTTCTCAATTACCGGTTTCAGTTCCAATTTTTTTAGTGAATAAACCTGGAATTTCTGTGATTGGTGAACCCTTTGATGGGTCAGTATAAAACCCCCTCGTATATTGTGCCATCCCAATGTTCATTTTTCTTGTAGGAACGCCTATACTTCCAAGGGCATTAACTGCTCCATCAACTGAGAAATCAAAGTCCCCCATAAATTCGTTTTCTAATTGAGCTTTATCATAAGAATCAAAATATGATTGATCAATATGATAAAGCTTATTATCAATTGTTACTTCACTTTCGTTAGCTAATATAGCTTGAATTAATTCTTTGTCCGAATATAATTGCGCCGCATTTCCAAATAAATCATCAAAGGAACCGTGCATATCGTAAGTCATAATGTTAAATTGATTAATGTAATTTTTTAAAGCTGGATCAATTCCCGCTTTAATTGTTTCTGGATTTGTTGAGATTGCCATTGAGATTGTTGTGTTAGCAACGTCTGGATCTGGATTATTATCTAATTGGGTTCTTAGCTCTCTCACGAATGTCAATAAATTTTCCTTATCCTCTGAAGGATCTGGTGTCCCAGCAGGATAATGTACAAACGAATCTGAACGTCTAACTCCTGGATATTCAAAATCTAGATCAATATTATCAAATCCTCATCTTTGGATAAGTTCCACAATTCGATCAATCATGTGTTGTCTTAAATCTGGTTTACTAAATATTAAGGCAAAATTACTCGAATAACTTCACCCTCCGATGGACGCAGAAGTTCTTACTCCGTATAATGATTTAACTTCCATTAATTGGCCGACTAAACCGCCATTATCAATCGTATGGTCTATTGGGTTCAAGTGCTTGGGGTCTGGATAATGATATAAAAAATTATCTCCGTCAGGTCATAAGTCAAATGGCCAAGCTAGCTTTTGCTTTTTATATTGTGTCGATGAATTGTTAAGTGACATATCGGTTGTAAAATCACCTCATCCGTCTCCAAATTGAATATCACCATTAACATCGGGATTTAGAAATGAAAAGATGTAATCATTATAATTGTTAATTTTATTTCCCATACTTTTCATATTGAAAAATTTATGGCCTTCATATTGGGCTCAATCTGGCATGTATCCTGAAATATTATAGAATGGTTTTTTATTCGTCTTCATATTGGTAAACGTTGCGTTTCAAAAGTGCTCAGGCGTTGTATAATTGGAATTATTAGGATCATTACTTGGACCGACTCTTGCAAATGTATAATTAGAATTAAACACTACAGACATAACTAGATAGCCACCTGCATCGTTAGGATAAAGTTTAATATCTTGAACATAAGAACTAGAATCCATCGCCACACCTTTTTGATCAACAATACTAAATAAATTATTCTTAGCATAATCTTTGGTTATCGAACTTGGTAATTGATCGGTATTTACCATTTGTAAGTAAGTAAATTTAGTTGGTATGCTTACATAATCTTTAATAAACATACCAGTTGTGCTTCAAGATTTTTGAGGCGTACCTTTAGTGTCGTTTAAATATACGTCTTCTTTAAAATTAACTGTGATTTTAACGGTAATTTCACCATTACTACCACTTGAATTACTCATGTCTTTATAGTTTATTGAACTGATATCATCTGGTGTCATGTTGTCGCCAGGATTATCAATATCTAAAATTGCTTTAACTTGTTCACTCAATGCCTTGTTTTTGAATGTATTTAATTCAATTTTATAGTCATGGCCTTTGTCATTATGCCATTTAAAGAACTTCTTGACATCAGGTGTAGGTGGTGTAGGTGTATTAAATCCACTTACGGTTTTAGAGTAAGATGTAACTTCATTTGCTTCCCCGCCACTATTAATAGTTACAACAGCATCAAATTTAACTTCGATGTCTAGCGCACTAGCGTCTGCTTTACTTTCAGTGACAATAACCTTTGGTGTTTTATATTCTTTAGTATAAGCTTCATCAATATCGAATCAATTCTTCGCAATATAATCAGAGGTGAATTTTGGATCATCGCGATTTAATTTATAATCGCTATCTTTTGGTCCTTGCCACGTCACATTATAGTCAGTTTCATCAACATAATCAGTGCTACTACTACACGAGGTAGCTAATGCGATCGGCACAGCAGCTAAGATACATGATAAAAAACCTCCGAAAAGGAATTTTTTATAATTTTTCATATTATTACCCTATTTTTTGACCTTAAATTTTATAAGGTACATTTCTTTCTTTTTATTTTACAAAATAATTATATCACTAAGAAATTAGCGATTATAACTTATTTTTAAAAATTTAAATAGTAATATATATAACTATTTGTCTCTTTTGACTTGAAAATGGTGTATTATAACAAAAAAGTAATGATTTCCACTAAATAGTATCATTACTTTATAATTTGTGATTTTATGGTTAATTAAGGTATTTATCGTTTTATATCTTGTTTAATCATTAAATTTATATGAATTTAATCAATTTGGCATCAAAGCGCTTGTTTCTCTTTTCTGGTCGGTTTAAACATAAAGAAATGATAATAGATCGTTACTCAGATTGATAATATAACAGCGCCAACCCCCGTGTTTATTGTGGTTGCTCATATGTAAAACCACAAGGCATCAATCGCATTACTAAATTGGGAGCTAATGGAAGCACCGAAGACCGAATAAATAACCGGTAGAAAGGTAAATAGACCAATGGCTGATGACAATCCAGCTAGATGCATCTTGGCGGTCCCTTGAAAGAACAAGAATCCAACCGAACAAATAGAATAGAACATAACCTCAATAAAGTTAACTAAAATATAATATCGTGCATCATCTAATTGATGAGGATTGATTGCAGTGTTTCTAATATCAAATAATTCCAATAGATATTGACCAATCCCAAAATAAACTAATAATAAACTAAAGATTGAGTACGCTACCGCGGTTCCACCACCAATGATTAAAATCTTTTTCACCATCACTTTGTTCTTTCTTGCATAGTGATAAGTAATAAGCGGTCGTAAACCATCAACAATACCGTAAATAGCAAATCAGAATAATGTTTCAATCGGACTTACTCCACCATACAATGTTTGAAAATAAATGGAGGCACTAGCCTCATCGTAGTGCGCCCCGATCACCGAAAAATTACTCAGATAGAAAGCAATAATAACAGCGAACGATAATTGACTTAAAAATGTTCCTAAACCTAATACGATTACACGCGGGAATAAGGCATAGTCAATTTCCTTTATTTTAAGCATCTTGAAGGACAAAAGGGTATTGCTGTGCCAATTCAAATAAACTATAAAAACGGCTAACAAGGAGGTGTTTAAGACTCATCCAATAACAGTTGCGATGGCACCACCAAGCGCTGCTAATGCAGCATAACGAATTAATACAAAATCCAATACAACATTAATAACATTTGTAACGATTGCTGCCACAGTAACAAATTTAGTTCGAGCTTCTGCTCTAATGAATAATGAGAAATACATACTAAAGCAAGCAAATATTTGACCAGCTGATAATATTCTAATTAAATCTGTTCCTCAAGTTTTTGCTTGAGCGTCAACTTCTCTTAAATATTTAACATAAATCGCTTGATCGCCACTTGTCATATAACTATAATCAGCAGCATCGATCGATCCGATTAACATATGAACAACCGGTTCACTAATAGAAATTATGATAATTGAAAAGAAAATGGAGATTGCCACATTATAAAAAAATGTAGAATTTCATATTTGGACACTTTTACTAATGTGATGCTTACCCAGATTCTTAACAAAAAGAATTGAACCACCAACAGCGATTAACGCTGGAATAGCTTCAATTAGAACAACTAACGAAACTGTGGATGTCAACATCGTTCGAACGATGTCTGGCACCTCGAACATTTTAATGTTATGGTCACTATAAGTATTAACGATTCGTTCGATCTCATTGTGACTAGCACTAAAGATGTTGGAAAAAGTATGAACTCCATCCATTGGAATGAATTTTACCATCATTAATTGATCTGCGAAAATGTATACTCCTAGCATTAAACTTATTAGTAGTCCAGGAATTGCGGTTCGATAAATTAATTTCAGTGGGTTGTCATTATATTGCTGATCAATATTTTGCTTATTCATGTTAATTATTTCGCCTTTGTATATTTAATAATATATTTTTTAGTAGATATATTATATATTATTTGTAAAATATAATGTAATATATGTGACAAAATATTAAAAATAATTTTTTAGGCAATAAAAAAATCCTCTTGAAAAGAGGATTAATTTTAAAATGGTGCACCTAAAGAGACTTGAACTCCCACTCCGCAAGGAACTAGATCCTAAGTCTAGCGCGTCTGCCAATTCCGCCACAGGTGCAATGGTGCTCTGTGAGGGTCTCGAACCCCCGACCCACTGATTAAGAGTCAGTTGCTCTACCAACTGAGCTAACAAAGCGTTTATAGTTTTAAATGGTGCCGTCTATAGGAATCGAACCTACAACCTACTGATTACAAGTCAGTTGCTCTGCCAGATTGAGCTAAAACGGCGTGGTGGAGTGTGAGGGGCTCGAACCCCCGACCCTTTGCTTGTAAGGCAAATGCTCTCCCAACTGAGCTAACACTCCAAGATACTATAAAATTTGGGTTTATAGTATGTGCTTTATTAATATGGTGACCCGTACGGGATTCAAACCCGTGAATGCATGCGTGAAAGGCATGTGTGTTGATCGCTTCACCAACGGGCCATATGGCGGCTACAGCAA
>JAACJW010000042.1 GCA_021378525.1 Ureaplasma sp. Hg2
TAAATGGATATCTCCAACATTTATTGGTTTAGTTTTAGTTGAAGTTGTTTCCTCTGTTGGGTCTTGATTTTGTTTTAATAGTTCTCTTTTACGAGCGGCTTCTTCTTTTTTCTGCTGTTTTTCTTGTTTTAAAATAATTTTCATTTGTTTTTCGATTTCAGATTCATCAGCTTCTATTTTACTCGCATCAACTTTAACATCATAATCGTCATAATCGTCTTCAACAACATTTTTTTCAAAAAGATTGTCCTCGTCATCGTATTTAATTCGTGGCTTTGCATTAGCTAATAAACGTTTATTAATTTCATCATCGCTTATTTCCATATTATCAATATCAAATTCTTCAGGATCTTCAATTTTTTTCTCTTTAGTTACTTTCTTTTCAGCTTCTTTTGCAGCCAATTTTTCGGCTTCCTTTTCCTCATCTTCCTTTTCCATAGCATTTATTTGGTCTTTGATTTCTTGTTCTTGTTCCATCACTTTTAATTTACTTAAATGGATATCTCTAACCGTTATTGGTTTAGGTTTAGACGGTGTCGCTTCCTCTTTTGGGCCTTGATTTTGTTTTAATAGTTCTTCTTCTTTTAACGCCCTAATATGTAGTTCGCGCGCTGTTGGGCCTAAATCAGAAACGTTGAGACCACCGCCTAAATCACCAGTATTGTTTTCTTCACTATTTTTACCTTCGGCTTTTGCAGCTTCAAGAATTCGTAAATTTTCTAAATGAAGATCCCTTATAGTTACATCTTTTGGCGCCTTGGGTTTCTCTTTATGCGGTTCTTTATTTTCTAATTTTTCGTTTTGAAGTTTTAATAGATGACGTTCTCTAACCGTTAATTCTCTATCAATTTTTGAAAAATCTATTTCTTCTGGTTCATCAATATGATATTCCTCAATAGTCTCCTTGCTTTCATTATGTAAAGCATCTTCTTCTATAGTGGTGATTTTCTTTTTTCTTCAAACGACTTTTACTTCCGGCTCTTTAGAAGCCAAAATTAATTCACTATCTATAAAATCATTTAAACGATCCATTTCAGATAAACTTTCTTCTTCAACTCTATCACTTAATTTAATTTTACTGTTTCCCAAAATTTTTACTATTAATGCTTTAGCGTCAAATTTATTCTTCGCTTCGTTAACAACACCGATTTTAATTGCATCATTACCAGTAACAGTTATTTTAACCACAACATCATCGCTATTTTTAAATTCAATAAACTGTTCTAACGAGTTGTTATTAACAACTTTATAGTCTTTACTATCGGTAACAAAGAAATCGTTTTTACTCATTCCCTCTCCGATAATTTTCAATAATAGTTTTAATTTTCTAAGTTGTATCTCCAACTTTACCAAATCCATTTGAAACTCATTTAGCTCCCCAGGGCGACGTAATGTTTTTTGGCGGCGAAAACAATCAGCTTGAATTTTTTTAGTCAAGTGTGATTTCGCTAATAATCGTTTATTCATTCCGTAGACTACGCTTCGCGAATCCGGGTCTATTTGTTTATCTAAAATTTTGATTGCATGGCCATAAACAACTCTTCTCGTAATGGTCACGTCTCATTGGCTGATTCTTCTTAATGTTACTAGCGCCAAAAAACCTGCTCCATTAGCAAATTCTCAAATTATTTCTTTTTCTTGATCATCGTAATTTTTTAGGTTATCAATGATTTTAATATTTTCATAAAGACTAAGTGAATTAGATAATAAATTAAATCAGTGAGTGTGCACTTTTTTCCAAGGTTTATTTTTAAAAGCCATTTTATCAAGATATTCTTCTACATCTAGAATTCTTTCAAGAATAATTCTTTGATATTTTTCGTCCAATTGAGGAACACGGTCTAATATCACTTCATAACCTTCAATGATTACTTTTGAGTAGATATCAAAAGCATAATCATCATGTATTTTTATAGTTTGTAATTTTGCCATTAAATATCTCCTATTATTAATTATATAATATTAAAATATTTATACTTATTATTAAGGTAAGAAAACCCAATAATCTATCATAATATTAATTTTATTTCGGTTTGTAAATTTGCTTATTTTTCCCTTTTACTTATAACGTCTCTCATGTATTCTAAAACTTCATCTGTTAAATCTTTATTTCTTAGTGCCACATCAATTGTAGCTTTAACAAACCCTATTTTAGAACCAATATCATGACGGGTTCCACTAAAGTCGTGAGCATACACTGCTTGCTTTTTACTTAACGATAGAATTGCATCAGTTAATTGGATTTCACCTTTTTTATCAACCTTAGTGTTTTTAAGTTCATCAAAAATAGCTCCGTCTAATACATATCTTCCTAATATTGCATATTGACTAGGTGCTTTGTTTGGTTCGGGTTTTTCGATCATGGAGTCAAGTTTAAACGTTCGTTTTTTACCTAAATCTTCTTTATGCTGTGGTTTGACAATCCCATATTTGTTAACTTGATTTAGGGGAACTTTTTGTACCCCTACAATTGAACTGTTTGTAGCTTCATAAGCATCCATACATTGTTTTAATGCCGGCGCATCTCCTACTTCCCGAATGACAACATCGTCACCTAAAAGAACGGCAAAAGGTTCATCATTGATAAAACTTTTAGCACTAAGAATGGCATGACCTAGCCCTAGCGGTTCTTTTTGTCTAATAAAATGAATGTTAACCATATTTGCAATCGCTCTAATTTGGTGGTATTCCTTCATTTTATTTTTTAATTTTAATCTCTCTTCTAATTCATAAGCGTAATCAAAATGATCGATTATTGAATTTTTAGATGAAGAAGTGATAATTAAAATTTCTTCAATTCCGCTATCAACCGCTTCTTCGACAATAAATTGGATCGCTGGTTTATCAACGATGGGAAGCATTTCTTTAGGCATTGCCTTAGTTGCTGGTAAAAATCTTGTTCCCAGTCCTGCTGCAGGAATAACAGCCTTTCGTACTTTTTTAATATTTGACATATTATCTCCTTATTATATTATGAGTATGAATTATATTTTACCATTGCCGAATTATTACTATTGAAAAGAATGTTAATAATTAGCATAATATTCAGGATTGTTAGTTAAAACCTAAATTTAATCTACCTTAAAAATTTGGATTGAAGTAACATTATTTAAATTTTTGTTTTTACATAATCAGCGTGATTGTATCAAGGACTGTCGTTTCAAGTATAAAGCGTACGATCAATTTCCTTGGGTTTTAATAAACTGACTAAAACAAAATTTGGGTTAAATAACAATTCCCGTCCGATGCTAACAGCATCAATATTATTAGATAAGACATAGTCTACATCTTTACGGCAATTAATATTGCCCGCCATAATCAATGGTTTATTTGTCATTAGTTTTATTTCTTTTGCCCAATTAATGCGGTATAGCTTATTTCCTTGTTCCGCAATAACATTAGATAATGGGATTCTTTTAAGCGTTTCACCGGATGAGACATCAAAAAAATCAACATATTTTTCCAACGCATTGATTAAAGGAGCGTAATCTTTTGGTGTCATCCCTGAACTAACATGATCGTGAACTGACATTCTTATTCCCATTGGAATTTTTACTTCTTCCTTAATTCTTTTTAGGATGTTAAGGATAATTTTTGCTCTTACTAAAATATCCTTTGAATCAATGATGTCATTTAAAAATGGATTTATAAACTCATTTAATAAATAACCATGCGCTGCATGGATTTCAACAAAATCAAAACCCGCTTTTTTAGCGCGGTGAGCTGCCTTAACAAACTTATCTTCAATTGTTTTAATATCAGTATCATTCATAAGCTTTAATTGTGACTGATCTAAATATTCATAATATTTAGCGCCAGCCCCATATCTAGTTTCATCTGCGATTTCAGATTTAGCCCCAGCGTGATTTAATTGGATGCCCGCTAAAGCACCACCTAGTTTAATAATTTTAGCCACCCTTGACAATGGTTCAATGTGTTCATTTTTATAAATTCCAATATCACCACTGCGGATTCTTCCCTCACTAGAAATAGCGGTTGATTCTAAAATAATTGTCCCAACACCACCATACGCTCTGGCACCATAATGTTGAATATGAAAATCATTGGCAAAGCCATCTTTACCCATTAGCGTATCCATTGGTGCCATCACGATTCTATTTCTCGCTGGTTTACCTTTTATAAATTCAAATTTATCAGTTATCTTCATATGATTGTTTCTCCATTTTTATAAATTATACACTTTATCGTAATTCGTTACCCTAGCAATATAATTATTAATTCATAAAATTAGCATATCCATTTAGTCGGAATAAATAATAGAAAAAAATCAAACACTCTTTCAAGCCTTAACTTAAAGTTACTTCCAACTTGGACGTAACTTTATTGAATATTAATAATAATGGTTTTCTTAAATATTTAGGGAAGTTAATTTAAAACAAATAGGTCATAGGTTAATATTAACCTCGTCTGCGCTTACCTGAATTTTTAGGTGTTTGAATTGCCTTATTATATTTTCTAGTTTTCTTTCTCTTTCTCTTTATATGTTTAGGGTCAGCAATAGATGAACGTTTAGGATCGGCAATAGATGAACGATTTCCAATAACAGCATTCATATTATGTTTTTTCTTATATATAACAATACTACCAATTAAAATGATAAGTAGTAAGACCCCACCCCCAACAGAAGCGCCAATAATGATTGGTAATAAATTAGTAGAATTCTTTTTAAAACCATCGTATGTTTTTATCATCGTCTTAACCACATCTTTTGGTAACGAATCTTTAAATTGCAATTCAATTGTGATAGTTCCTTTAGTATCATCCTTAGTAATTATAGGATCGATAGGATGATAGTAATTTAAATTTTTTCCAATTTTATATCAACCCTTAATGACTGCATCATTTATATCAGAAGGAAGCGCTGACTTAGTGATTTTTGTATCATTGTTATCAAGTCAGTTAGCTTGTCAAATGGGTTTGTTAAAATTATTAATCAAAAAGCCAGTATAAGTATTGGTCATTTTCGTAGTTAATTTATCAGGAAGATTATCCTTAAATTTTAATGAAACGGTTATTGTCCCTGCTGTATCGTCACGTTTTACTTCTGGATTAATTTCAGTATAATAATTTAAATTTTTACCAAGGCTGTACCAATTTTTAATAGTTATTATACTTACTTGCGATGGCAGTTTGTTTTTATTTATTTTTTTATCATTATCAGCAAGTCAACTTGTTTGTCAATCTGGGCTACTAAAATTATTGGTTAAAAAACCAGTATAGGTTTGAGATTTATCATACACAACTCCATTATCATCTTGCACATGTATTTTAACTTCTAATGTTCCGGTTGTGTCATTAGCAATTTTAGAAATTTTAACTTTTTTATCATTCGTTGTTAAATTAATTTGTTTAACTAAAGTAGCTAATTCTGTATCACTGATTTGACTCGGTAATTTTTGCTTCATTGATACTAAAAAATCGTTTTCGTTTCTAAACTCGATTCCACGTTTTAGTGAATATTTTTTAGTTTTTGTATCATATTGAAAGACATCTCCAGTTGTATCGTATACAACTAATTTGGATTTTGCTATATCAGCATAAGTAAATCCTTCTATTTTTGCGGTTCCATCAACACGGTAATAAGCGTCGCCAGCATCAGCTATTTTAATTGAAACGTTGGGTACATTAGTCTTTATTTCGTTGCTATTAGCATATAATTGATAATAATGAGCACCATCTGGGGTGCCTTCTTGTTCAATAATATGACTTTGTGAAGTAGAAGTACTTGCACCTTCGTTTGTATAACCTGACACCGAACTATAATTAAAGGAAAATGCGCCCCGTTTCCTATCAGCATTATAAAAATTAATTCCGACATTTTTTAAATCATTCATTGAAGGCACATTAGTAACGGTGTCTAAGTTTAATAATACTTTTTGCAAGTTAAGAATTTGATAAGTTCCTTGTCATCATTGCGATCTATGATCTGCCGTTTTTGTTGAAAAAACCACTTTATTAGAAGCGTCCAAAGTAAATGGTATTTTTACTACGTCAACATCGGCCCAGCTATAATAAGCATGACCGCGCGTTAATGTTAATAATTCAAAGCCACCCGAAGGATTTGTTGTTATTATCAAATCTAATATTCGTCCATAATAGCCTAAAGCACCTAAACTTTTAAAATCAATGGTATCGTAATAACTTGTTTTCTGACTAACATTAACAACAAAA
>JAACJW010000043.1 GCA_021378525.1 Ureaplasma sp. Hg2
CTGTCACAGAGGAGATCGCGGGTTCAACTCCCGTCAGGACCGCCACGGCTTCATAGCTCAGTAGGTAGAGCAACGGACTGAAAATCCGTGTGTCGGCAGTTCAATTCTGCCTGAAGCCACCATGTAATAAATGCAAGAAGGATACATTTGTATCTTTTTTTATTTATTATTAAACTTTATATTAAAATTAAATGATATTGTTATATACTTATATAGTATCAATATGCGCCCTTAGCTCAATTGGATAGAGCGCCTGGCTACGGACCAGGAGGTTGGGAGTTCGAGTCTTCTAGGGCGCGCCAGATTATTATCAAACAACACCTAATGGTGTTGTTTTTTTCTAGTTTATTCCGTTGAATAAAGGGATTTTAGTTGCTTTTTTAATTTCTTTATTGCTATCATAACCTATCTAAAATATAATATAAAGGATTACTAAGAGGAGTAGGCATGAAACCACAAACTATTAAGAATATCAATATTGTAACGCCAAAAGAAGCATTCTTTGGCAACGTTACTTTTGTTGATGGCAAAATAACAAAAGTTGAAAAGATAACAAAAGAAATTAAAAAAGGGACTAATTTTTTATTACCAGGGTTCTTTGACAGCCATACCCATGGCGGTTATGGCTATGGATTTGAACAATTAGCAGATCGTCAAGATGACGCTTTATTAGCTACCTATATTAAAAAAATTCATCACGAAGGACTTACTAGTATCTTAGCTACAACCGTTACCCAAACGGTCGCCCAAATGAATTTAGTTGTTGACGGTTTAAATCAGCAACAATATCCTGAAATTTTAGGATGACACATGGAAGGTCCTTATATTAGTGTTGCTAAAAAAGGCGCTCATGAAGCTGATTTAATTACTACTATTGATATGCAGACACTACAACCGTTATTAAACAAATATCCAAGCAAAATAAAATTAATGACAATCGCTCCTGAATTTAAAGAAAATATTAAAGCAATTAAAATTTTATCAAAAGAACCACAAACCTTCGTTAACATCGGTCACTCAAATGGAAGTTATCAAGATGCAATGGATGCTTTAAATGCTGGGGCGATTCGCTACACCCATCTATACAATGCAATGTCTGGTTACAAGCATCGTGGTCCAGGATTAGTTAATGCGGCCCTTGGGGAACCAATGGGTTATGTTGAATTAATTGCTGATAACGTTCACGTTGATAATGACGTTACGATGAACACCTTTAAAATTTGTGGTCCCGATCGAATCATTTTAATTAGTGATAATTTATTAACCAAGGGATTGCCCGAAGGTGAATATATGCTAGGCAATCTTCCAATCGAAAAACGGAAACAACATTGTTATTTAAAAGGTCAAGAAACTTTGGCTGGATCTGCAATGGAATTTCAATTGATTGCTCAAAATTTAAAGTTAGCAACCAATTGTACTTGACCAGAGTTTGTGAAGATGACAAGCTACAATGCAGCACGTTCTTTTGGAATTGAAGATAAAATTGGCGATATAAAACGTAATATGGTTGCTAATTTCGTTATTATAGATGAAAATATTAATATATGTAAAACATATGTTAACGGTCAAGAAGTATACAACAAAGAGGTACAATAAATGAATTTAAGTTTTTTATACAAACTTTCGCTTGAAAATATGAGCGATTCTTTAAGCATTGCTAAAGAAAATATGATCATCATGAAAAATGGTTTATCACGAACTTTCCGAGGAGAAAAGGAACCGCCGATTGTGTTAACTGATATTGTTAATAACAATTACGATTTCTATGCAGACACTGAAACCATCGATGAAAGTAATTACACAGCCGCTATTATTCAAAAGAAAAAATTTGATAAAATTTATGAACCTAAATTATACGTGTGCCGTAGCAAATTGGACGCTTCAACATTAGTAGCCCATCAAATTGAAAATTTAGTTAAGGTAATGCCTCATGTTTCATTAGGCTTAGCAACCGGTTCAACTCCATTAGATCTATATGAAATTTTAGCAGACCATTATAATCACGAAAACGGAATTGATTATAGTAATGTAACAACTTTTAATTTAGACGAATACATCGGTTTAACCGAAGAATATTATTCTGAATCTTACGTTAGTTTTATGGATGATAATTTCTTTAATAAAATTAATATTAAAGCAGAAAATTCATTTTTCCCAATTGCATGGGATGAAGATATTAATCCCGCAACATTTATTTCACACTATGATAACATTATTTCATCTCATGGTGGCATCAACCTACAAATATTAGGTGTTGGTAGTAATGGTCACATCGCTTTTAATGAACCGGGTTCAAATATTAGATCATTAACTCGTGTTGTTAAATTAACAGGAAATACCATTAAAGATAATTCACGTTTCTTTGCTTCGCTTGATGAAGTGCCTAAGGAAGCTGTTAGTATGGGATTACAATCAATCTTAAATGCTGAAGAAATTGTTTTAATGGCCTTTGGAGAACACAAAGCAGAAGCAATAAACAAATTATTCACTTGTACTGAATATAATCCAGAATGACCGTGTAGCGCTTTGCTGTTTCACCCTCGTGTAAGTGTTTATGTTGATCGCGATGCTGCAAGTGTCTTAAGAAAAAAAGAAAGACCAGAAAACTTTAAAGCTAATTCAGAAGATGAAGGATTTCTTGATTGAGAACCGATCTTTAAATAATAAAATAAGAAATTAATAAAACAAAACGCAAGAAATTAACTCTTGCGTTTTGTTTTAATTTTTAATATTTTTGATAAAGTCTTCAAGTCCAGCAAAGAATTCATCTTCATTATCAAGTTCTGGGTAATGACCGCTGTTCTCAATTGTTAAAAAACGAAAGTGATGGTTAATCTTAAATAAGTAATCATGACTATGTTGACTACTGGTAAGGTTGTTTTTAGCACCTCAAACAAATAATGTACGTTGATGGATGTTACGATAAATACGGTCTAACTCTACTAGATTATTTCAATCACACGCACTCCTGACAATAAATTGTAAATCAGCTTTTTCAACAATTGCATCCAAATAAGACTTTTGTTCTTTAAACATTTTTTTTGCCTGATCAACTGTTGCTAAATCTAGTACCTTTAAAATCCCTTTGTCTTCTCGCTTATAAATTGTTTTATCAATCTCATTAATTAATACAAGGCTCTTAACTTTGTTTGGAATCATGTGGTTAACATAAACTAAAAGTTCACACACAATTCCAGAACCCATTAAAACAACATCGTATAGTTTGGTTTTAGAAATGAAGTTGGCAATTAAATTACTTAGACTAAAAACATTTAAATAATTAACGTCCACAACCGAGGCTGGATTAAAGTTAGGGAGATGAAGCACGAAAACACGATGGTGGCATTCGTTTAAACGTTTTATTAGTGGTAAATAATCACTAAGTGTTTTCGTAAATTCTGGAATTAAAATTCAATCAAAACTAATTTTTTGATTGTTCTCTTCTAATGGAAACACGTCATACTTCATTGCATCAATATCAATGCTAGTATATTCTACTTTTTGATTCGTCATAAAAAAACCTCGTTTTGATTTGTCTTAATACCCTATATTTAATTATATAATATAATTATTACAAAAATATGATTTTCGGTTACTTCATATTTTGAAGATTTATCTGATAAACATGTTATTTAAAATTTCAAATATAAATTAGCCTTCAATAAAATTAACTTGTTATTGAAACGATAGTCCAATATTCTAATTTAAGGTGAGAACATGCCCTTCTAAAAAACTTAAGCTATTTCAAAAGAAAAGAATTAAGCTTATAAATGTATGTTGCTTAACTATTAATAAGTAAATTTAATAGTTAAAAATTCTCAAGACAATCTAAATTTAATTAATCCAATAACAAACAATTATAAAATTAGTCGTTTTCTATAGTGTCTTTAACACGATCTATTCTCCTATTTAATTGAAATAAAACTCTAAAATAAATAAAAAAGTAAATGTATTCAAAAAAAGTTAATCCAAAAAAATAAATAGCTAATTACTAAGATAAAGTATATTCAAGTCATATCTACGATAAACGATTTCATAAAATGGTAAAATAAATCATTGTTTTTATAGAGTTATATTCTCTAATGGCAATGTTTTATATCCTGTAAATCATTATACAATTAATTTCCAATAATTAATTAGCACTTTAATATGGTTAGTGCTAATTATATGTTATAATTAATTTACTTAATATAAAAAATAACGGAGGAACAACACATGGAATTCACACAAAATTCAGGCCCTGGCGCGCCTAACCCACTAAAAAAATTTGGTCGTAATTTAAACGAAGAAGTTACTAAAGGGAAAATAGATCCAGTCATCGGAAGAGAAGAAGAAGTTAGACGGATTATTGAAATCATTAGCCGGCGAACTAAAAATAATCCGGTTTTAATTGGCGAACCCGGCGTTGGTAAAACAGCAATCGTTGAGGGATTAGCACAACGAATTGTAGCAAAGGATGTACCAGATAATTTATTAGATAAGGAAATTTATGAATTATCAATGTCATCAATTTTATCAGGGGCAAGTTTTCAAGGTCAATTTGAACAACGTCTACAAGAAATTATTAAAGAAGTTAAAAAATCAGATGGACGGAAAATTCTTTTCATCGATGAAATTCATCAATTAGTTGGAGCAGGCAAAAGCGGTCCTAGTAGTTCGATGGATGCCGCCAATATTTTAAAACCAATGATGGCACGTGGTGAAGTTAAGTTAATTGGTGCAACTACATTAGCTGAATATCGTAAGTACATTGAAAAAGATGCTGCTTTAGAAAGAAGAATGACCCGTATCGTTGTTAAGGAACCAACCAAACAAGAATCATTAACAATCATGCGTGGTTTAAAAGAGAAATGAGAATTATTTCACGGAGTTAAGATTCATGATTCAGCGTTGGTTGCGGCCGTAGAAATGTCAGACCGATATATTTCAGACCGTTTCTTACCAGATAAAGCAATCGATCTAATTGATGAAGCAGCCGCAAGAGTTCAAACCGAAATACATTCAATCCCAACTGAGTTAGATAGTATTAAGCGTCAAATCATTCATCTAGAAACTGAAAAGGCAGCTTTAACCAAAGAAACAGATATTAAATCAAAACAACGTTTACAAGCCACTGAAAAGAAATTAGAATTAGCTCAAAAAGTTGAAGACAAATTAAACAAAACATGAAAATCTGAAAAGGCTGAACATGATAAGTTAATTAAATTAAAAGAAAATATTGAAGTATCTAAATCGAAAGTTGAAAAATTTCAAATTCAAGGTGAATTTGCTAAAGCATCTAAATTATTATATGTAACAGTTCCCGCTTTAGAAAAGGAACTATCACGATTAGAAGGCTCTTTATTAAAAAATAGTAAAACACTAGTCCGTGATTCAGTTACCGCAAATGAAATCGGTGAAGTTATCAGTCGTTCAACTGGAATTCCTTTAAATAAAATAGTCGAATCTGATAAAGCTAAATTGCTTAATTTAAAACAAGAACTAAAGCGACGAGTCAAAGGGCAAGACGAAGCACTTGAAGTTGTTAGTAAAGCCGTTCTACGTGGTCGAGCAGGGATTAATGATCCAAGTAGACCAATCGGTTCTTTCCTATTTTTAGGTTCATCAGGTGTCGGTAAAACAGAAGTAGCTAAAACACTAGCACTTAATTTATTTGACGATGAAAAAGCCTTATTACGACTTGATATGAGTGAATATATGGAAAAGCATTCGGTTAGTAAATTAATTGGAGCGCCTCCAGGATATGTTGGTTATGAACAACCGGGTGCTTTAACTGAAGGGGTGCGACATAAACCTTATGCAGTAATCTTGGTTGATGAAATTGAAAAAGCTCATCCTGATGTTTTAAATATTTTTCTTCAAATATTAGACGAAGGTCAATTGAAAGATTCTCAAGGTAGATTAGCTAATTTTAAGAACACAATCTTTATTATGACAAGTAATATTGGTTCTGACTATATTTTAGATGGTAAACCTAAGTTAGCTTTGAAAGAAGTTGAAGCTAATTTCAAACCAGAATTTTTGAATCGAATTGATGAAATAATTCAATTCAACTCGTTAACTGAAAGCGTTGTCCTTCAAATTATTACCCGTTTATTAGAGGATCTAGCAAAACGATTATCAAG
>JAACJW010000044.1 GCA_021378525.1 Ureaplasma sp. Hg2
AGGCTGCTTTTTGTTGTTCTAACTTAGCGATTTCTTGTTGCTGTTTACGTAATTCATTAATTTTGTTGATAACTAATCGATACTGTCAATTTTCCATAATTTAATCCCCTAAGTATTATCTAATATTTATTATATCTATGAATTGTAATTTTATCGATATTATCTTTGCTTAGAAAACGATTATAAATCAAGATTCCATCAACTTAACTTAATCATGTTAGTGAATTTTTATCCATCGATGAAGTAACAAACTATATAACTAGAGTTTAATCGGTTCTTTTTACCATTTCATAATATATGGCTAATAGGACAAACACTCGGACATTATCAAAAAATGATAAAAACTCTATAAGCATTTAACCTTAGTATTCCTAAAACTTTATTATTTAAATAATTATCATATATTATAGTTATAATGAACATCACCATCTTTGCTTGCAGTCAACATAGACCGCGCTTAAAGAGCGCTTAATCATTTAAGAAAGGATATTTACGTATTCATACGTATCGGTTATTTAAGCACACCTTCATAAATCATGTATCTAATACTTTTCTATTGCTTTCCCTTTTAGATCTACTTTGAGAATATTGATATCTAGTTGTTAGTTTAATTGCTAACAAAGGGTAATTGGTTTCTCATTTATTGCTCCCTTTTATTCGTACAACTATTATAAAAAACCATTCTCTTTTAATAAATTTTTAGTTCACTAAAAGAGAATGGTTTATATGGATTAAGAATTATTTTTCTTATTATAATACTCAGCTATTTAATTTAATTAGCTATGTTTAATTTATATTGTGATGTAAACTTTTTTCAAGAGAGTTATTGTGCCATCCATAATTTGGTTTAAATGTTACAAAAACAGTTATTTGTATTAGCATCTCTAAGTGCATCTTAGCTATTTGCTTTTGTTCTATTTATAGCTAAATTATAACGACTATCAACGTGGGGTTGATTAATTATAAATTAGTTGTGAAATATTTGGTTGGGGTTCCATTATCTCAGACATATCCAAATTTAAGATTAACACGAAGGTCAAAGGCATAAATTTTACCATCTTTGCGTTGATATTGAATTGATACGCTTTGCACTGTTTTATTTACTTCAGCTTGTGAAACACTATGTCCTTGATAGCTAGTTATTTTAGGTAACAAACTTTGGAATTTTCATGTTACTTTTAAAGCTTTAGCAAAGTCGTTAGCATGATGATCGTTATCTAATTTATATCCAGTTGCATAAAATTTATTCATATCTACAGTGTAATTATCATTAACCCGAGTTTGCGGGATATTAGTTGTGAAATGAGCAGTTCCTTTTCCGTCACTAAAAACGTACCCTGGTTTAAGATTGACATGGATTTGCATGACATTGATTCGGTTGCTGCTATCGTGACCAAATGGCAAGGTAACACTTTCAACGGTTTTAGTAACTTCTGCTTCCGTCAAGTTTTGTCCGCTATAACTTACAACTTTAGGAAGTAAATTACGGAAGTTCTTTTCTAGATCAGTAGCAAACTGATTTGCTTTGGCATCACTAGATACATCGTATCCGATGGCTTTCATTTTATTTAAATCAATATTATAATGATCATTAACGTGAACCAAAGCTATATTGGTTTTGAAACCTTTAGTTGGGGTTCCGTTATCTCAGACATATCCAAATTTAAGATTAACTTGGATTTGCATTGCACTTATTCGGTTGTTTTGATGTGTAAATTGCATCGAAACACTTTGTACAGTCCGTGTTACTTCTGCTTCCGTTAAGTTTTGGCCGTTATAACTTACAATTTTAGGAAGTAAATTACGGAAATTCTTTTGTAAATCATTGGCAAACTTATTTGCCTTAGCATCGTTGGATACATCATACTCAATTGCTTTCATTTTATTTAAATCTAAATTATAATGATCATCAATACGAGTGTTGGTTGTAATTCTCGTTGTGAAATGAGCAGTTCCTTTTCCGTCACTAAAAATGTATCCCGGTTTAAGATTGACATGAATTTGCATGACATTGATTCGATTGTTGCTATCGTGCCCAAATGGCAAGGTAACACTTTCAACGGTTGCAGTCACTTCTTCTTCGGTCAAGGTTTGTCCGTTATAACTTACAACTTTAGGAAGTAAATTACGGAAATTCTTTTCTAAATCAGTAGCAAACTGATTTGCTTTGGCATCACTAGAAACATCGTATCCGATTGCTTTCATTTTATTTAAATCAATATTATAATGATCACTAATGCGAATGTTAGCTGGGATTTCTGTTGTGAAATGAGCAGTTCCTTTTCCGTCACTAAAAATGTATCCCGGTTTAAGGTTGACATGAATTTGCATTACATTGATTCGATTGTTTTCATGGCCAAACGGCAAGGTAACACTTTCAACGGTTTTAGTAACTTCCGCTTCCGTCAAGTTTTGTCCATTGTAACTTACAACCTTAGGAAGTAAATTACGGAAGTTCTTTTCAAGATCAGTGGCAAACTGATTAGCTTTGGCATCACTAGATACGTCATACCCAATTACTCTCATTTTATTTAAATCTAAATTATAATGATCATTGACAACGGTTTGCTCATGTTGCGCCGAAGCACTTTCAGAAATATTACTGGTGGACATAACGCCCATAACTGATCCAATCGGGATTATCAAACCCCCTGTCGCTAAGCATAAGCCAGTTAAGATTTTAGCTTTTTTCTTCATAATAATTTCACCTTTCTAATGTAAAATTCTACACTTCGTTAACGAAATGTATGTTTTATTTTAAATCTATTATATTAAATTTGCATTATTTAAGTATTGTTTTAAAAAATTATTTTTGTTTATAAAATTATTATGCAACCAAGATGTTTGATGGTTTAAATTTTAATTTTAAAAATAATATTTTTAATTAGTGAAATATTAACTCTTTACACCATCGCACAAACAACATTAACTCTTTTAATTTTCATATTGATGACCAAGGAAATACGATTTCACAAACCTGTTGATATAATATTAATATGGCGTAAATGTTCACAAAACATATCTACGAGCAAAAAAGAGAAAACTATATTATGAGGTAATAATTATGGATCCAAAAGATGATGAAAAAATATTAAGTGATAAGGATTTAGAAATTGCCGAGCTAAAGGAAAAACTTAAATCGCAAGAAAAAGATTTAGAAATTGCCGCGTTAAAAGGGCGCCTTGAAGCGCAAGAAAAAAGTGATAATCGGGATTATGACAGACCAATTACAATAAACCGTAAAAATGATTCTTGGAATACAATCGGTAAGGTAATTATATGGCTCGTTTGTATTTATGTGGCGCTTATGGTGATTGGCAGCATTATTGCTTTAATTGTCCTTGCTGCCACAGGAATGATATAAATAGAAAATAGATATGTTATTCATCACAATGAAATTCAAAAAATAATTTAGCCCAATTCAATCTTCAATAACTGGTTGGCGAATCAATCGCTAAGTTAAGCCAACTTTAACAAGCGTAAGTTATTAATTATTTAATAGATTAAGTATAGGCTAAAATAATTCTAACCAGAGGTGTTCTGGTTAGAATTATTTTTAGTTTAATTTATAAATATTTTCCTATTAATGTTATTTTATTTTGTTTCTTCGCGCTTTTCAATTAGAGTGTAATATCTTATTGTTTCTGTGTAGGGAGAAGTGGTATCACCGCAGCTAATCAGATGAACTTTCCCCTTATCTTTTAGCTTTTCAATTTCAATTGTATCAAAATTAATATGAGCGTTATTGTAATTAAAAGCTGTAACGTTAAATTTATCAATATTGATTTTATTTAGATCATGAATTATTTTGTCTTTAACATTCTCATTAATATCCTTAATTAGCATATTTTCTTTAATTCTAAAAGTAGCGTTATATGATAAGTAAGTTAAATTAGGGGTAAATTTAGTTGTTTCACTATTTATTTTATTAACACTAATTTCGATGTATTTATTATGTTTGTCATTGATATAAAGTTTGAATATTTTATTTAATTCATTTGGCGAATTTAATTGAAGTATTAATTTTATATAATTCTTACATAGTTTTATTTTTACTATTTTCATTTTAGTTTCCACCAGTAACTTTCTTTGCTTTATTATTTAATAATTGAACTTGTCATGCAAATTTATTTGTTTAATTATATTGCCCTATAATTATTTTCTTAAGCATCGATTATCTAAGCCCTCTTTATTTATTTAACTACACTTTTATGATACCACTTAGAATGTTAAAGGTAACTTTTCAAGCGTGACTCTTATTAATAATAAGAGGAGCATTTATTTGAGAAAAATTGATTTTTAATATTAAATAATTATCAATGCAAATTAAGCTCACCCTAAATTTAATTAGTGGGTTGTTATTCGTTAGGGATGGGTTTGGTAAATAGTTTAAAATATTATTTGGATTCAATTATTAACTAATAATTGATTTAAACTTGAATTAGGTTTGTTTTTGATTGGTATATAAGTCTAAAAGATCAATTATTAATAATGTTTCAATGGGTTTCTTTGCTAACTTAATGATGATGTTATATTCATTTTGAATTTAGTTAAATTAATTTCTAATTCGTGTTTAATTAACTGTGGATAAATATTTCTATCTACAGTAATTTTATCGATTGTTTTTATTTCCTTTATTTATTTTGAATTAAATTTATTGCTTTCAATCGTTACATCAATCAAGCTTTTTAAATTTCTAATTTCCTTGGGAATGCTAACTAATTGGTTGTTATTTAAAGCTAGACCCGTTAGAGCTTTTAGTTTTCCCATGTCCTTAGGAAGTTTGCTTAATTTATTGTGGCCTAAAAACAATGCATTTAAATTAGTCAAATTAGCAATTTCTTTTGGAATATAGACTAATTGATTGTTGTCTAGAATTAATCTTGTCAAAGCACTTAGATCGCCGATTTGCTTCGGAAGTGTCGTTAACTTATTGTTCATCAAATCAAGTGATTCTAAATTTTTTAAATGGCCGATTGCTTTTGGTAAATGACGCAATCGATTATTACTTAAGAAAATCTTCTCTAGACTAAGCGCACCGCATATTCCATCAATGTTTGTTAATTCATTATCAATCAAATCCACGACTTTCAATCGTTTTAATTTTTTAAACCGGTACGGGAGTGCATCTAATTCATTATTACTCAAAGATAAATACTTTAAGTGGATCAGATTACCAATTTCCTCAGGAATTTCAGTTAGTTGGTTATTATTAATTGATAAGCTCGTCAAATGAGTTAATTTAGCTATTTCCCTTGGTATATTAGTAAATCGATTATTATCTAAACTTAAGAATTTCAAGCTATTTAATTTAAATAATTCCTTTGGCATTTCAGTTAATGCATTATTGTCTAGACGTAAATGAGTTAATGTCTTTAGTTTTCTGAATTTTTTTAATTGTTTAGCTAAGGCATGCGGCGAATCACAACCCTCAATTTTATTTTTAGTTATATTATTATCAGTTGAATATGTTATTTCCATAAAATATAACTCCTTAATATTGATGAATGGGTGCTTTTAATAATTATAGCAATTTTTCAATCAACTATCTATGATAGACAATTAAAAAAGCACACGATTTACATTGTAATTGATGTACTCTTGAATAAATCTTAAATTTACTTTTAATTTGACTTTGCTTTTAATCAAATTAACTTAAGTAAGTGAAGCTCTAATTTGTGATTAATTTAGCCGCGTCATCTTGAGGCATCGCTGCCACTTGATGAAGGTCGATCGCCGCTATCATTATCGTTTGCTATTTTCTGGATACTACGTTTTTTATTTTTATTATAGTAATCTAAACCAACAGTTAACGAAATCAATAAGACGATTATTATTGCACCTGCAACACTTCTGATGATGATATACATTGTGGCATTACTATCACTTTTATTAGTAAGAACAAATCCACTATAAACATGAGACGCCTTATAGGTTGAAGTGCCGTTTTCTTTAGCGGTGATGAAACC
>JAACJW010000045.1 GCA_021378525.1 Ureaplasma sp. Hg2
TATAAATGTTTGATAACTAACACATTTAAAGTTTATGCATATTTTATTATAAGGAGGAGTTATTATGACTTCATTTTTCAGAAAAGACGATGGCAAACTTTATGCTAGAATTTGTGGCCACGATGTGGAGCTTGATCCTAACAGTTTTGTAAAAACCAAGCACTTACCAGATGGTTCCCAAATTGAAATTGATTATGATGACGAAGCATAATATGAAACCAGAAAAATTAATATTTAACGACAATAATAACGTTGAAATAAATGCCTTTCTTTCAGTCCAAGCACTTAAGTTTTTAGGGAAAATCTCCAAGCTGAAAAAGATTTTCTAAATGATTTACAAAAATTATCAGAAGTAGATTTCAAAACATTAGGAACTAATAACGGAAGATTTCAGTTTTATAAAAGTAATTTATTAGGTTTTATAAGATATCAATATAAAGAAACCCAAATTAGATTATTACTCTCGTCCGATCAAAAAATTATCAAGGCATATGTTTTGTCACCTTATAGCAAAGCCAATAATAAAGTCCCTAGCTCAAAAGAGTTAGAAAAAGAGTTAGCTGATTTAAAGTTGCATTTCAAATAGGAACTAAAAAAATAAATTATCTTTTACGATGGTTCTATTTTTTAAGACTGCTAAATTATATATTCGTCCTATGACTTCTTGTTAAATAAAACAAATATAAAGATAAGCATTATGTGAAATATCAATCACAATAAAGCTTTTAGATTAACTTCAAAAAGGGTGAAAGAAAATTGAAAAATTAAGAAATTATATAATTTAACCCCCCCCCCTTAATAAACCGTTAACAGGGAAACAGGACTATAATAAATAAGAGTTGACTTTAGACAAAACCTTTAATATGGAGGTGCTTTAAAGCATGTGATTTACTTGAAATAAATATTTGTAGTTTTATAATTGCTATTGTTATGTATCCAATAATAGCAATTATGCTCCTACTAGATATTTATCTAAAACATAATATTTAAACATCTATATGCTTTTTCAATTCTGATTATTCGTGTTTTATTAATGATGCAAAAAAAATTAGCGCCTTATCTAATTGAGGCACTTAATATTTATGAATAAAAATTGATGACGGGTATTCTAATACCCAAGATAAACAAATGGCAATAAAAGAAAGGTGTGAATGAAATGAGATATAATTGAGATATTAAAAAAATCGAACTTCAAGAATTAAGATTAGAAAAGAATGATATTAGCAATTATCCGTCGCTTAAAAACTTTAAGCTTCATTGGTATTACTTCATTCCAATTTTGGGTAATTTTTGATTCAACCATAATGTTAAAAAGGGGATAACTTTTGACATGCTTTCAAATTCACAAATGCTTAGAATATTATTCTTCACCTATGTAAAAGGGCGAGTTAGCCGTTGAACATATAAATACGGTAATCTTGCCGTTTTAATACTTGCAATAGTCGCTACTCTCTTAATATTGTTTATTGGAAATTGAGTTCTAACTAATCATTGAATGGATACGGGAAACACATGAGATTTTTTTCGAAGTTATGCCCTTATACTTATATGAACGATATACGCGGTGAATCCCTGATTCAAGATGTTTCGTTTCAAGGCTAAAATGGTTTACTTAAAAAAACATTCTAATAAAATACCAGAGGAAATTATTAAGCGATAAATATAAATGAAAGTTATTAAATAGCGAAACAGTTTAGGAGTGACAAACATTATGAGTACATTATGAAACATTAAAAAAATTAATGTTGAGAAATTAAAAAAAGATAATATTAACAACTATCCATCACTTAAAAACTTTAAGCTTCATTGGTATTATTTTATTCCAATTTTAGGATATTTTTGGTTCGATAAAAATATTAAATTAAAGATGAAATACGCTATGGTTACTGATTCTTTCATGCTTACTACTTTATTTAAAAGTTTGAAGTTTTGCCCTTTTGGACATAGTACAATCATTTGAAAATGAGGCAACTTATTTATTTTAATATTAATGATAGTTGCAACCTTCCTGTTATTGTTTATTGGGAATTGAGTTTTAAACCCACATCCTTATGACGACCAAATAGTTAGAGCATATTTTTGTGGTTTACTTTGAGTAGTTTATCTTGGCCCTTCACATGGAATGATGATTGGCTTTAATTATAAAATCAACTATTTAAAAACTATTATGGATTAACTATAATAAAAAATGAGATTAGCTTCTAACGGCTAATCTCATTTTATTTTTGTAATCTTTAATTCTATTAATAAATTATTATTTACATTTACAAGCAGTTGAACAACTACAAGTATCTTCACCATATTTCATATCTGAACCGATTGCATCTGCAGTAATCATTGCATCAGCAACTTCTTCAATTGTGAACTTAAATGGCATGTTATGAATTGTTTCGTCTTTAGCACAAGATAATTTAGCAACTTCCATAACTTCTTTTCTAGTAAATGAATCTACTCCAATATCTTTAAAACATACTGGTAATCCGATTGAGATACAGAATTCTAGAACTTCGCCAAGATCTTCTTCAGTTGCTTTTTCAAGCACTAATTGTGAAATCAATCCGAAAGTTACTTTTTCACCATGGAACATTTTGTGAGTTCCAGGCATAACAGTTAACCCATTATGGATAGCATGAGCTGCAGCTAAGCCGCCTGATTCAAAACCAATTCCACTTAAATAGATATTTGCTTCGATAATGTCTTCTAATGATTTAGTAACACATTTCTTTTCACAAGCCTTTTTAGCTTTGTAGCCTTCTTCTAAAAGTGTTTCATAACACAATTTAGCAAGCGCTAAGGCACTAATGGTTGGTTTAGCATGAAACATTGTTTCGCCTTGAGAACGAGCGGTAGCACGTGCTTCTCAGTAAGTTGCTAACGCATCTCCCATTCCAGATACTAATAAACGAACTGGCGCATTTGCTACAATTTGAGTATCAACTAATACGATGTCTGGGTTTTGTGGGAAAAAGATGTAACGATCAAATTCACCGCTGTTAGTGTAAATTACTGATAGTGAACTACATGGTGCATCAGTTGATGCAGCTGTTGGAACTACCATAACACGTGTCTTTTCATAGAAAGCTGTTGTTTTAGCAGTATCGATAGTTTTACCACCACCAACACCAACAACAACGTCAGCGCCGCCATCTTTAACAATTTTTCTTAATCTGTTGATTTCTTTATCACTACATTCGCCGTTGAATTTTTCAATTGCGACAATTTTTTTACTGTCTAGGATTTTTGTAAGTTTTTTAGAAAGTTCTTCATAAAAGAAACCATCAATAATAAAAACGTATTTTTTTCCTAATAGATCTAGGTATTTACCTATGTTTTCAATTTCTCTCCCGCCTTGAATATATTTTGAGGGTGAGCCTATTATTTTTGCCATATTTTTATCTCCTTATATTTTAAAATAACACTTATATTGTAATCTTTGTATATACAAAAAACAACATATATTTATAAAACCCGACTTGTGTACACAATTTCAATATATAAACGTTAAAATTAAATAGCTTTTGTTTGATAAGACAACTATCAAAATCTGTATAAACTATTTGTTTTGATAAAAAATAATGATGGTTTTACGAAATTGTCGTTACAAAGTAATGTCAATTATAAATAATTGTTTATAAATATTTATATTAATATTATAATGATAATGACGAAAGTTATTATTTAAGATATTAAATGATAGCAGCTCGTAAGATTTTTTTATAAAATATAATTAGTGAGGTAATGTAGTTATGGCTAAAAGCGATTTTACAGATTTTATTTCTTCGTTTCAAAAGGAAACTAAGGTTCTATATCAAGCACCAGCTTTGGAACCGACAATGGAAGTTTATGATTTGATTGGTGGAATGATGAAACAAATGTTGATTGTTAATAATCCAACTTTGACTTCGATCCGTCACCCTGAAAACCATCGAACTAAAAAAAGTAAAGTTTTACCCGGCGTTGTCCAAGAACGGGGTGTTGAATTTAATGTTCTAGAACTCAAATCTTTTGCTTCTTTAAATACGATCAACCTTTGTGATATCAATGCTAAAGTATTTTTTGTTTCACAAAATATTAATTTACTTGAAATCGCATTACAAGATTTAATTTGTCATAAATTTATTATTGATAGTAACCCGAAATTAAGTTCGATTACTTTACGTGATTCAAAGATTTCTGATTTAGTGATTCGAAACCAAGCTAACTTACACGAAATAATATTATATGATTTGAATGCTAATATATGTAGCATCGGTGTTAATCAACCAATTGATAAAATAACAATTAAAGATTCAAGTTTTAATCGCTTAACGATTAACAATCAATATGTTCGTAGCATTGACTTGTCAGAAGAAACAAGATTTGATGTTTTAGACATCAGGGGATCACAAAGCTTAATGAATATTAATGGGCTTGACTTTTTAGCTCAAAATGCAAATGAACCTTTTACAGTTATCTATGATGACAAAACAAAATTCAATCCTAAATATTTGATGGAGTGAGATATTAAAATCTTGCATGAAGAATAAATTTTTGACTATTCCTTAATTAGTATACAAAAAACCATATAAGCACTCTATGCTGCTTATATGGTTTTTATATTTGTTATCAACTAAATTATACTGTTGTTTTAAATCCTGAAAAGTAGAAGTAATAAATATTATTTAAATTATTTGGCATACCTTTAAAGTTTATTGTAACTAATAAGGTTCCAACATAGTCATCCGCTTGAACACTAATATCACCCGATGTAAGTGTTGTAGCAGTAGCCCAAACTCCAGTCGTTGCTATAGTTGGAAAGATATCATTTGCTGTTACATCGCTTGCTTTAGTGGTTCCTGTTACTACATATGATGATGTAACTGAACTAGTGGTTTTCGCGAAACCTGTATAAGTGTGAGTGTAAATACCGGACATGTTCTTTGGCATGTTTGTTGTCGGGAATGTTAAGATTACTTCAACAGTTCCGATTTCATCACTTGGTACAACCTTTATTGTCGGCATAGCTATTGTGACCAATTTTGATAAACCAGCGTTCAAGAGTATGTCCTTATTGTTGATGGCTGCTTTTACTGTGTTCTTTGTAACCAAGCTCGCTGCTTTGCTTGTATCAAACCAATGAGCGTGATTTCAATCTTTAACTTGGTAATCGCCTTTTGTTAAAAACCCTGAAATAGTGATAGTGTATTTCTTAGTAATGCCTGCATCAATTTTTGATTTCATAGTATAAACAACATCCACTTTTAATGTACCATTATTATCATCGGCTGTTAAGGTTAATTTTTTTGATGTACTAGCTTTTGCTAAAGCAGCGCTTTCATTTAAAGCATTTGTGACCGCAGTTTTATCAATGGTGGTAGCAAGTGTTGTAGGAACATGCAGTTGTGCTTTATCAATGTCTAAATAGTAATCCCCTAAGCTATAAAAATTATAATATGTCTTATTGAAAGTTTTAGGATATTTTGTCGTATTGGTTGCTCAGTTCGCAGTATTTGGTATTGTTATCTTTACGGCCAATGTACCATTAACATCATCGGGCGTAAATGCAATTATTGGTGATGCTGCAATAACGGCCGCTCCTTCCACAGCGGGTAATTTAGTCTCATCGTATTGACTTGGGGCCATATTTTTATCAACAATACTTTCTCATGTAACTTGATAATCTTTTGATGTATAAAAACCTGAAATTTTAGAACTAAACATATTAGGGTTGCCTGAGCTTATGCCACTATATGTTAATTTAATGACTAGAGTTCCGGCGTCATCATCGGCAATTAAATCTGGGGCAGTAATTGTATTTAGAGACCCGTACATATATAAAGCATGACTTGGAGTTAATAGGCTTTTTAATTTAGTATTATCAGCTACGATGGCAGTTGCTTCTTCACTCGCTAA
>JAACJW010000046.1 GCA_021378525.1 Ureaplasma sp. Hg2
TTGGATTGATGCGATTAATTTGTCTGGTTTTACCTTTGCCATCCATTAATCCCGTTTTGGATTCTAGTGCTTCAAAGCCACCGGCTTTGTATTTCTCCAATCAACTTTTAATTAACTCGATTGAGACCTTATTTATTTTGCCAGGTTTTTTAGGTGTTAATAATGGTAATGTTCCGTTTAAATATTTCATAATATAATTATACTTAATTTTCGCTTTTATATGTTTACTCAAAAGAAAACAACTCCTTTCAGAGTTGTCCGTTTTTACTGGTCTAGTTTAGATTCCATTAGTTTTTTTATTGAAACTAAACCCACTAATTGCGTTAGGTTCATATTTAGTGGTTGGAGCCCCCCCGCCATGATAACTACTAACATAATATGATCCTCTAATAGTTAATTTACCGTTTGCATCATCGCTATTAAATCGGAGACTACTCGTAATTAATGATTTATCTGGATCTTTGATATCTAAATAATTACTATAGTTTGAAATATCGATTGTTGAAGGGACTACTTTTTTAGCTTCACTATTAATAGTTAATATGGGAACAACGCTACTATGTGCGAAATCACTAGAAGAATAAGAAAAATTACCAGTTGTTGAACCACTCGTATGAATACTTGTCGCATAATATGAACCGGTGACGGTTAGTTTACCAACCGCATTATCAGCTTCATATTTAATGCTACCGGTAACAATTGAACTCTTGGGGTCGCTAATATTGAAATAGGTTTGATAATTGTGATCATTTACTATTGATGGTAAAACTTGTTGGTCAACCGTTTTAAAGCTCACACTAGGGGCATTAGTTGATGTAATAAAACCGTCTAATAAATAAGTATAAAAATCTGTTGGCGCACCGCTTCCATGAAAACTTGTTGTATAAAACTTAATTCTAAAATCTAAATGACCAGTTGCATCATTTGGGCTAAAACTTACAATACTACTAATTGTGCCATTTGTGCCAACGCTTAAATATTGGGTATAGTTATTGACGTTTAAAATTGATGGTAAAACTTTTTTACCTGCGTTATTAACGGATATCGTTGGTGCCGGCATCGAAGTTACAAAACCAGAAATTTCATGGGTTGCATCATTTGTTGCACTCCCACTTCAGGTGTTTGCATGATAGGAAACAATAAAGTTCTTTTTGCCACTGCTGGTATAACTAATATTTTTGATTGCACCGATTGCAATTCCAGATACTGTTACGTAATCTTTTAAATTTTTTAGTGTTTTGGAAGGGTCGTTAGCTACTATTTTCTTTTTGAAATCATTTTCTGTAATTTTACTAATGTTGGTTTGGTTAATAGTGATTATTGGGGCTGCAACTTTTGTTGCAAACCCGCTCACAAAGCTATCAATTGTTTTTGTTGGACCACTACCCGAAAGAGATGTGTAATAGGTTACTGTTACTTTCCCATTAACATAACTAATAGTTTTTATCATGCTAACATCAAGATTAGAAATCGCCATAAAACCCTTCATGTTATCCATTGTTGTTTTAGGATTGTTTGCTATAATTTTAGATTCAAAATCAGCCTCAGTGATATGACTAATATTTACTTTGTTAAATGAAATAACAGGCGGATTTGTATTCTTTGAAAAACCACTAATTGTCGTTGAAAAATTACCTATTGCAGCCTTATTGCCATGGAACGTTGTTTTATAATAAGTGCCATTTACTTTGAGTGTTCCTTTACTATTGTCACCAGCCACACTTGTCGCTTTAATAAAGGTCTTATTAGGATCATTCTCAGTTACATAATTAGTAAAACTAGAGGTAGTAACATCAGAAGGCAATGTTCTAGTCCCGCTACTGTTAACAACAAAAGACGGACTTGGAGTATCCAAACTTAAAGGATAGTTACGCGCAACCGCACCGAAGGTTCCTGTTTGTTGGGATGTGCCATAAAACTTTAAATAGACTTGACCCGTCGTCTTGTTAACATGATCAAGCGATACCCATTCACTAGTAGCATAGTCAATATTAGAATAAGTAAAACATTCATGATTTGGATCTAGTCATTCACTATTTCAATTTGTCGGCATCGTTGTCGGCGTATAGACTTTTAAGGCATCGGTGTGAACTGTAACATTAAACCCAACGCCCCCACTGCTAACCCGAAAGGAATCATCACCAACAAGCTGCTGGTTTTGAACACTCGTTTGGACACTTAAAGATTTAGCATCGTGATTAACAATACCAACGATTGGCATTGGTAAAATAAATGCTAATAATATCGATACAAATAAAGAACTACCCAAAACTTTTATTTTTTTCATAATCTACCTATTATCTATAATCACCCACAAGATATAATAATTTGATTATATCATTTAGTGAAATCGGCAATTTTTTCTAACGTTACTAATAAGACTAGATCCTATATAATGGATAAGAAATGCTTCATAATTTTTTATTATCAATACACTTAACACTTAAAATATTAAAAATTATCTCGACTAAGATAATGACAAAATAAAAGCAGTTTGAATCTTTGTTTAGTGGCGTATCCAATAATGCAAGGAGGGTTTATAGTTCTTGAATGAATTACTTTTTTTAATATGTTTTTTTAGACATTGAATTTAATTGAATCCTCATTAATTTTATATAGCGATTAAAGAATTTCTTGTTCTCTTAGATGGTTAATAAATAACCCAATAGCATATAGAGGAATATGATAAATTTGATTGGTTGCATCATAGCTAAAATTTGTAGGGCTAGTTTTAATGGCTACTATTTCCATGCGTCTTTTTTTGATCTAAGAATTTCTTAAGACTTAATGATCTCTTATTTTCAGATGATTTCACTTCAATTACAACATTATCAACGTGTTTGCCTTCTAAAATAAAATCAACTTCCACTTTATTCCGATCATAAGTATAAACGTAGTTTTCGGTTAAACCACCTTTAACAATATTTCATTTATTTAAATTACTACTAATTTGAAAGGTATCCAAAGCTGCATAAGTACTAAAAAATCCTATGTCGTTAAAATATAGTTTGAATAAAGATAATTAACTTTCCCTACCATATTAGATAAAATTAAAGTATCGATTGGACTTGCTACTCTTGAGTAACGATCAACCTTTTTTATACCTTCTAATTGCAACTCTTTAAAATTAAATCTTGTGTTACTTTTAATTAGTTGTTTATATATTGAATCATAGATTGAACGAATTTTAATAACTTCTTTATTATCGAAAAATTTAGAGATATCTTTTCTATAATCTTCGAGTAGATTTTTCTTAATTTCAAAATAATCTATTTTATTTTCAGAAAATTTAACTACTGCTTCTGGCATTCCGCCAACAACTATATAGTTGTAATAATGTCTATTCATTTTATCGTGAGTTATCGCATTTATTGGGCCCAAATGGTAATTTGTAGTATTGAATTTATCTTTAATAATATGTTTTTTAATAAGATTTAAACAATAAGATTCGCCGGTGTTTAAACAAAATTCTTCAAAATCTAAAGGGTACATATATATTGTTTGGACTTTTCCAACGGGTTTACTGTTTGTTGCGTTATGTAGGATTAAATCAACTAGACTTCCTGCGGCAATTATGGGCAATCAACTATATTGTTCATGCAAGGGTTTTAAAAGAGTTTCTAAGTGCGGCAACCGTTGTATTTCATCAATAATTAGAATGCATGAATCATCAACATTCATATTAAAAATGGTTTTCAAAGCATTGATGAATATGTCAGTATCAATATTTTCATCACTTAAATATTGGTATGCCAAATTATTGTTTTGTAAGTCCAAATACATAATTTTCTTTGCTTTAAAATTACTATTAGCAAAACTCTTAATAGTCGTGGTCTTGCCAACCTGTCGCGCGCCCTTAATTATTAATGGCTTTCTATTTTTTTTATTTTCTAATCAATTTTGTAAATATTTATCAATTTTTCTTTCTAACATGGCGAACCTCATTTTCTATATATCATCATAAATTAGATACTTAACCCGGAAAAAGTGTACAAAAGTTGGTGAAATAACCCGGGGAAAGTGTACAAAATTTAATAATAAACCCGTAAAAAGTGTGATCAAAGCGTAGAAGTAATCGAGAAGAAGTGCATATTTGTTAATTAATAAATGCTAATAAATGCGTACACTTGCTAATTAATATTATTTCAATAAATTTTTAATTTCTAGTAAATTATTACGCTTTGCTCCAGAAACATTTAATTTAATCACATAGCCTAGCATAGTACCTTGATGTTCTACAATTATTATTGGCATTGATGATTTGTCTAAAGTAAAAACGTCAACATTATAAACCATTTACCTTTTAGTATTTTTTTTGTTTAACAATAGGGAAATGGTTTAATTACGAACGTTTTATTTTAGATTTTTAAGTAAGCTTTCAAATTTTAAAATTATTTACCGCTTCTAATAGCGCGCCTTAAATCAATTAAGTTATTTGTTATCCACTTTAAAAGCTTTTACGCTAAAAGAAATAGAAGTGATAATATATCAATTAATTATTTAATAATGATAAATAGACAAATTTATTTAGTATAATAACTATAATTAAAATATTAATTTTACGAGGCTAACATGAAACAAAAATTCTATATTTCAACACCAATTTATTATCCATCGGGGAAACCTCACATCGGTCACGCTTACACTACAATAATAGCAGACGTTTTAGCACGCTATAAACGTAACTTGGGTTACGATGTTTTCTTTATTACTGGAACCGATGAACACGGCCAAAAGATCGAAACCAAGGCTGCTGAGATGAAAGTAACGCCCCAACAACTAGTGGATACCAACTCTAAGATATTCGACGACTTATGAGCAGCTTTAGGAATTCAGTACGATAAGTTTATTAGAACAACCGATCCCGACCACGAGGCAACCGTTCAAAAGGTTTTTACGAGACTAATCAAAGAAGATGAATTATATCTTGGTGCTTGAAAAGGTTTATATTGTGTTAGTTGTGAAGAAAACTATACAGAGACCCAAGCAATTAAAAACGAAGATAAAACTTATTCATGTACGCAAGGTCATAAATTAATAGTTAAATCAGAAGCTTCATATTTTTATCGTATGAGTAAATATGCTGATTGATTACTTAAATATTATAAGGATAATCCAGATTTCATTTTCCCAAGTAACCGGGTTAAAGAATTAATTAATAATTTTATTGCAACCGGACTTGAAGATTTATCAGTTTCAAGAACTTCATTCACATGAGGTGTTAAACTTTTAGAAAACAAGGATCACGTTGCTTATGTTTGAATTGATGCTTTATTAAACTATATTTCAGGCTTAGGTTATTTAAGTGATGACGATCGTAAGTTTCAATATTTCTGACAAGATGATAAAACCGAAATCGTGCACTTACTATCAAAGGAAATTACGCGTTTCCATTGTATCTACTGACCAATCATGTTGCATACTCTAAAGTTACGACAACCAACTAAAATTTTAAGTCACGGCTGAATCGTTACTAAAGAAGGCAAAATGTCGAAATCAAAAGGTAATGTTTTAGATCCTTTTTATTTCATTGAAAAGTATGGGCGTGATAGTTTCCGTTATTTTTTAATTAAAGAATTAGTAATGACCAATGATAGTGTCTTCAGTGAAGAACTACTTGTTGAAACGTTTAATGCTGATTTAGCTAATAATTATGGAAATATGATTAGTCGAACGATTGGAATGTTAAAAAAATACAATAATAACATTATTCCAAAGTATGTTGAACCATCATCAGAGCTAGCAAAACAAATGAATTTAACTATTAAAAGCACAATTAAGCAATGTTTGGCTGATTTAAAAAATTATGAAACAGATAAA
>JAACJW010000005.1 GCA_021378525.1 Ureaplasma sp. Hg2
ACGCGTTGCTAAAAAAATAGAAGAGTTAATAATAATTTATTTAGATTTATGAATGATTACTCCTAATTATAATGCTTGAGCTCATTACTTTATCAACCGCTGGCTTATGTTGATATTTAAACTTTAAAAAATTAGCAATATAGAGCGTTATTTTAAAGTTGATTAACTAAGATTTAAAAGAATAATCTACCCTTATTTTTCATATTCAATTGACGGATTTAAAACTATTATATATAATAATTGCGCTATTATAATAATGTAATAGAAATAATATAGAAAGGTGGATTCCAATAAATGGAAAAATCGGCAACTCAAAAAGTTGAATCAGTATCAACAGAAGATACTGCAAAAGCTAAAAGTAGTAGTTCAGAACGAACTTATGACAGCCCTCGTAAAAGTTATGATAACAATCGAAGTTATGATAATAACCGAGGTTATGACAACAACCGATCTAATCGATATGACAATCGATCTGATCGATCTGAAAGACGTTATGAAAAGACTATATCACCGGCTGAATACGTTCAGTCTAAGGCCAACGCTAATTCAACTAATAAAAAACTAAAACAATTAGTAAGTGTTTCAAAATTAATGGAGGCAGGTGCTCACATCGGGCTACCTCCAAAACGTTGAAACCCTAAAATGAAACCATATATTCATGCACGTCGTTCAAACAATCACGTCATTGATATTTTAAAATCATTAGTGTTCTTAAACAGAGCACATGCATTCTTACAAGAATTAACTAAAACTGGAGGACGAGTCCTAATCGTAGGTACAAAAGGTCGTTTAGTGAAAGAATTAATCGAAGAAGAAGCAAAGCGAACTCAATCGTACTACATCACACAAAGATGATTAGGGGGAACTTTAACAAACTTTAAGAACATTAGTAAATCAGTTAAAAAACTAAATGATAATATTCAATTAGAACAAACTGGCGAAATTGAAAAGTATACTAAAAAAGAACAAATCAAAATCACTCGTGAAACCGAAAAGTTAAACAAGTTCTATGGTGGGATTCGTACAATGCGAAAACTTCCACAAGCAATTATCGTGTTAGACCCAGTTAATGATGTTAACGCTATTCTAGAAGCTAAAAAATTAGATATTCCAGTAATCGCATTAGCAAACACTAACGCAGATCCAACCAACATTGACTTCATTGTTCCAGTTAACAATCATTCAATTCGTTCAATCATTTTAATTTTAGGTATCCTTTGTGATGCGATTACTGAAGTTCGTGGTGAACCAACTAAAATTGTAGGTAAGAAAGATGATGAAATCATCCTTCCAGAACCAGCACCAAAACGTCCCCAATACGGTGGCGGATACAGAAAATTCAATCGTTATAATACTAAGTATAATCCTAACGATCGAGGCGCTGGCGCTGGCAAAAGACCTTACGTTAAACGTGAATACAACAACAAACCAAATACTGATGCTAGACCAAGCACAGCAAGTGCAACATCAAAACCTGAAACAAAAGCTTAGTTTTTAGTTGTAATAAATAATAAGAAATATCATTCCTCAAAAGATTTAACCTAGAAGATGATATTTTTTTTAATATTTATATGGATATTAACGCTATATCTAAGGTTTTAAATAAGGTTATTAGATATTGTTATTTGCATATCAAAATGACTTTTGGTCAAAAAACATATTTACACATGTACATTAAGTGAATAATTTTGGTGCAACATGTTTGCAAGTTTCAAAAAAAAGTGTATAATTAGGTTGAATTTTAAATCAAGGAGGATGAAATTAATGGCAAATATTGAAAAAATTGTAAATGAAGTAAGAAAAGCACAAGAAGTTTTCGCAACATTTAGTCAAGAACAAGTCGATAAAATTTTCTATCACGCAGCAAAGGCAGCTAACGATCAAAGAATCGTGTTAGCTAAAATGGCAGTAAGTGAAACCAAAATGGGAATCGTCGAAGATAAAATCTTGAAAAACCACGTTGCTTCTGAATATATCTACAATAAATATCGTTACACACAAACTGTTGGAGTGTTCGATGAAGATTTAGGCTTAGGTTATGAAGAATTATATGCACCGATGGGGGTAATTGGAGCGGTTATTCCGACTACGAACCCAACATCAACTGCTATCTTTAAGACATTGATATCATTAAAAACAAGAAACGGAATAATTATCTCACCGCATCCACGTGCAAGAAAATGTACAATCGAAGCGGCAAGAGTTGTTCTAGATGCAGCTGTAGCAGCTGGAGCACCAAAAGGAATCATTGCATGATTACCTGATGATGCAACTATAGACGACACTGGCGCACTAATGGGCGCTGTTGATATGATTTTAGCAACAGGTGGACCCGGCTTAGTAAAAGCTGCTTATTCATCTGGAAAACCAGCAATTGGTGTTGGCGCTGGAAACTGTCCTGCAATCATTGATTCAAGTGCAGATATTCCAATGGCTGTCGCATCGATCACTCAATCAAATACATTTGATAATGGTGTGGTTTGTGCAACTGAAAACTCAGTTATTGTAATTGCAGATATTTATGATGAATTTGTAGCAGAAGTTGAAAGACAATCAAGTCTTGTTGTAACTGCTAAAAAAGACGTTGCAGCAATTGAAGCTAAAATGTTTAGAGAAAATAAGTTTGGTGTTTTAAACCCCGAAATTGTTGGACAAACTCCGCAAAACTTAGCTAAGATATTTGGTATCAAAGTTGACTCATCAGTAAAAATGATGTTTGTTGAAGCTAAAGGTACTACTTATAAAGATGCGTTAGCACATGAAAAATTATCTACCTTTGTATCTTTATATAAAGCTAAATCATTTGATCAAGCATTAGAAATGCAAACTGAATTATTATTGCTAGGCCCAGGCCATACAGCTTCATTATTCTGCGATGAATTTGCTTCAACTGATAAAATTAATAAATTTAAAGAATCAGCAAAAGCTTCTCGATTAATAGTTAACTCACCAGCTTCATTAGGTGGTGTTGGAGATATTTATAACTTCCATTTAGCGCCATCATTCACATTAGGTTGTGGAACTTGAGGTGGTAACTCAATTAGTGGGAACATCGGACCGATGAATCTATTGAACACAAAGACGTTAGCTAAAAGGAGAGAAAATATGCTATGAATGAGAATCCCTGACCGGGTATATTACAAATTTGGATGTATTTCAATTGCGTTTGATGACTTCAAACAAGCTGGAATGAAAAAAGCATTTGTTGTTAGTGATGCAATGATTTGATCATTATATGGTAAAAAAATTACAAAAATCCTAGATGGAATTGGAATGCAATACGAAGTGTTCGCTGAAGTATTACCTAACCCAACGTTAGAAAATACAATGCAAGGAACAAGAAGAATTGATGCTTTCAAACCAGATTTAATTATCGCCGTTGGTGGTGGTTCAGCATTAGATGCTGCTAAAATGATGTGATTGTTTTATGAAGAACCAACAGCTAACTTTGCTGACTTAGCATTACGTTTCGCTGATATTAGAAAAAGAATTGTAAGATTCCCAGAAATGGGTAAAAAAGCTAAATTAGCTTGTATCCCAACAACTGCTGGGACTGGTTCAGAAGTAACTCCATTTGCAGTTATTACTGATGAAAAAACTCATATTAAATATCCTTTAGCTGATTATGCTTTAACACCAAATTATGCAATCGTCGATTCAGAATTAATGTTAAGTTTACCAAAAGGAATGACCGCAGCAACTGGAGCAGATGCTTTAACTCATGCGATCGAATCTTATGTTTCAGTTTTAGCAACAGAATTTACTGAAGCTAATTCATTGAAGGCAATTGAACTTGTTTTTAAATATTTAAAACGTGCTGTTGAAAACGGTACGACTGATAAAGATGCACGTGAAGGAATGGCTCATGCATCAACAATTGCAGGACTAGCATTTAGTAATGCTTTCTTAGGAATTTCCCATTCATTAAGCCATAAAGTTGGTGGACATCACGGAGTTATCCATGGTATGGCTAACGCAATCTATCTACCTTATACTATCGCTTACAATGCTGAAAAAGGCGTTCGTGAAAAACAAATGTATTTCCCACAATATAAAACTCATAACGTGGCTGAAAGATATGCTGAAATCGCTGACTGACTACATTTGGGTGGTAAAACATCTGAAGATAAAGTTGATCGTTTAATTAAAACTTTACAAGATTTATTTAAATCAATTAACCTTCCATTATCAACTAAAGCATACGGCGTTGATTCTAAAAAATTCTATGCAACATTAGATGCAATGAGTGAAGAAGCGTTCGATGACCAATGTACTGGTGCTAACCCACGTTACCCTAGTATTGAAGCGATGAAAACAATGTATACTGCAGCTCATGAAGGAACACCTATTAAGAAATTAGCTAAAACTTCAAAATAATGACAGTAATAAAAAATCTTAAAAGTAATATTGTCATGTTCAACCATGATGCTATGGGTAACAATAGTTATCTAATAACACAAGGTGATAAAGCGTTTTTAATTGACCCCAGCTGAAATGATGCATCAATTAATACCTGATTAAAAAAACATGATATACTATTATGCGGAATCTTAATGACCCACGGTCATTTCGATCATATTGGTAACGCTTTCGCTCTGGCGAAGCAGCACCAATGTAAGGTTTATGTTTATGAAAAGGAGCGCCATACTTTATTGGAGGATAATTTATCTAAATTAGCCAATCAACCAATTGAAGTTAACGCTACCGATGTAGAAACCTTTGACGGTAATTTATTTACCGCCAATGGTTTTCTATTTAAGGTGACCCATTTTCCTGGACATACGCCTGGCACTATTTGTATTCAATACGATGATGTCATCTTTACTGGCGACCATATCTTTACTGATTCCATTGGACGAAGTGATTTTAGTCATAGTAATCATCAAGACATGATGCAGAGTCTTGCTAAGTTTTTTAAAACTTACCAGGATGATGAATTATTAATTTGTCCGGGACATGGCGATATTGGATTATGAGGGGATGTTAAAAAAAACAATCCGCTTTTAAAGAAAGGAAATTTTTAATGACTTCAAAAATATCATTTAAAATGAATAAGAGTTTAAACAACGGTCTTGATTTCGCCGTTGCTAAGTCAAAATATACATACCCCAGAAAAATTATTTTTTCAATCATGGGTGGAATGTTTATCGCTTTCGGTTACATGGCATATCATATTATCCATGCACAAAGTATTGCGAATGGGGGAAGCGAAAGCGTTCTAGCATTGTTAGGAGCAGCAGCTATCTTCCCGACGGGAATCTTAATGTGTTTGTTTTTAGGTGGGAACCTATTTACTTCTAACGCCTTGGTTTTCATGGCATCAGCCAAAAAGAAAATCTCTTGATGGCTGTTTGCTGAGGATTTATTAATCACTTGAATCTTTAATTTTATCGGTTCAATGTTAATGGTCTTAATCGGTTGAGGGGCGATCTATTTAGGTGCTCCTATGCACGCAACAGCCGGAGGTAATGTATCTGATTATTATGGAATGAGTGCGCGTCAATACGAAGCGTTTAAATTGGCTAATGGGAAAATCGACTTAGGTTGATGACAAACCATCCTTAGCGGGATTCTTTGTAATTTGATTGTAGCTGGTTCAGTTTTCATGTTTACCATCGTTGATAATAAACTAATCGGAACCATTGTTGTTTGATTTATGATTGCTTTATTTGTAATCGGTGGTTTCCAACATATCGTTGCTAACATGTATGCTGAACCATTAGGTGTTATCATCGGGATCCAACATCATGTGCCAGCTGGAGCTTTTAAAGGTTGAGAAGGTCAAGCCGAGGTCGGTAAGATGTTCTATAACTCATTGTTGCCAACAACAGTCGGAAACTTAATCGGCGGGATTTCAATCCCAGCAGTTTATCTATTAGCTGAAACTAAAATTGCCGGTGGTAAAACTGGCACAACAGTTATTACAACCTCTGATGTTAACACTGAAGATAAAGAATGTTGTTTAACAGAAAACAAATAATTAATATTTGAATAATGCACCTTTTAATGGGAGCATTATTTTTTTATAGTAAATCATATTATTTCCTTAATTTTTAAATAAGCGTATAAATAAAGGGAATACAACAAGGAGCATAAAATGACACAAGACGAACAATTATACACAATGCTAAAATCCAAAGGATTCAAAGGTAAAGAATTAGAAAAAGAATTTCAAGCTTTAAAATCGCAAGGGATTACGCTTGATCAAATCGTTAAGGAATTTGTTAAGAAAGCAGACGCTGACACGACAAGTATTAATGATGTTAATTGCGATGGCGGACGCTGTACCGCTGTTAAATTAACCAGCAATTAGCTAAAATCTAAACAACAAGAGAACATGTATCGACTGATACGTGTTCTTTTTTAACGTTAATAATTGATATTTTTTAATACAAAACTGTTGATAGTTTTATTTATAAATCGTTATTTCCATTTTTACAATTAAAAGTGATACAATTAAAAGTGAATTTTATAAAAAGGAGAAGAATAATGGCAAAATCAAATTATAAATTTAAAGAGTGAGCGGGCTTTGTTGATGGCGATTGATCAAAAGAAATTGATGTTAGAAATTTCATCAACCGAAATTATCGACCGTACCTAGATGGTGATGAATTCCTAGCGGGACCAACCAAAGCTACGACAACACTTTGAGCTAAAGTTATGAAATTAACTGAAGAAGAAAAAGAACGAGGCGGCGTATGAGATATGGATCAACGTGTATCAGCGATTGATATTTATGCACCTGGCTATATTGATGAAAAATTAGAAAAAATTGTAGGGGTTCAAACTGACCAACCGTTTAAACGTGCTTACATGCCAATCGGCGGCCTTAGAATGGCTCAAATGGCAGCTAAAGCTTATGGTTTTAAAACAGACCCTGAGGTTGATAAAATTTACACTTCATACCGTAAATCTCATAACCAAGGAGTATTCGATGCTTATACAGAAGAAATGCGATTAGCACGACGTAGTCACATTATGACTGGATTACCAGATACTTATGGACGAGGCCGAATCATCGGGGATTACCGAAGAATCGCTTTATATGGAATGGATTATTTAATTAAAGAAAAAATTGAAAGCCGTGAAATATTAGGAAAAACAATGGTTGACGATGTAATTCGTTTACGTGAAGAAGTTAGCGACCAAGTTGCTGCAATGAAAAAAATTGTTAAAATGGGTTTAAGCTACGGTTGCGATCTTAGTCAACCAGCTAAGAACGCTAAAGAAGCAATCCAATGATTGTACTTTGGATACTTAGCAGCAATCCGTGAACAAAACGGGGCAGCAATGTCAATCGGGCGAACTTCAACTTTCTTAGATATTTATATTGAAAGAGATTTAAAAAATAAAGTTATCACCGAAAGTGAAGCGCAAGAATTAATGGATCATTACGTAATGAAATTACGAATTGTTAAATTTATGCGTCCTGCTGAATATAACGAATTATTCTCAGGCGACCCCGTATGAGCAACTGAATGTATTGGTGGAATGGGAATTGATGGACGTCCATTGGTAACTAAAAACTCATTTAGAGTTATCCACTCATTATCTAACATGGGTCCAGCACCAGAACCAAATTTAACGATTTTATGATCAACTTATTTACCAGCTAAATTTAAAAATTTCTGTGCTAAATATTCAATCATGTTCTCTTCAATGCAATATGAATCAGATGATTTAATGCGTGTTACACATGGTGATGATTACACTATCGCTTGTTGTGTTTCACCAATGAAAGTCGGAAAACAAATGCAATTCTTTGGAGCGCGTTGTAATCTTGCAAAAGCGTTACTATACTCTATTAGTGGTGGTTATGATGAAATGCATCCAGAATATCGTCTAGGTCCAAAATTTGGTGATTTACCAAGAAACAAACCATTAGACTATAAAGAAGTGTTAGAACGTTTTGAAGGCGAATTAGTTTGATTAGCTGAATTATATGTAAACACTTTAAATGTAATTCACTACATGCATGATAAATATTATTATGAAGCATCTGAAATGGCTTTTTATGACTTACATGCTTACCGATTCTTTGCAACTGGAATCGCTGGTTTAAGCGTTGCTGCTGATTCACTTTCAGCAATCAAGTACGCTAAAGTAACTCCAATCTGAGATGGCAAAGTAACAAAAGACTTTAAAATCGAAGGGGACTATCCTAAATTTGGTAATGATGATGATCGTGTTGATGACATCGCTGCTTACCTTATTAAATTCTTTATGAATGAAATTCGTAAACATCACACATACCGTAATTCAGAAGCGACAATGTCAGTTTTAACAATTACAAGTAATGTAGTTTATGGAAAAGCAACTGGTACGACACCAGATGGAAGAAAATCTGGAATGCCATTCGCACCAGGTGCTAACCCAATGCACGGACGAGATTCTAATGGAGCTGTTGCTAGTTTAGCATCAGTTGCTAAGATGCCGTTCAAACATGCAGCAGATGGAATTTCAAATACTTTCTCAATCATTCCTAACGCATTAGGAAAAGGTGATGACTTCGTTATTATCCCTGGTGGAGAATTAGATCTTGCAGCTGTTGAAAGAGCTCAAAAAGCACACAAGAAAAATAATAAAAAATAATTTTATTAATATCTAAAAAACTAACTTGTCCAAACCAAGTTAGTTTTTTTTATTGCCTTTATCCAATAAAAAATATTTATATTATTATGTTAGAAAGTTTAAAATTTAAGTGATATTTAATGTAATATATAAGTATATAGAAAAGCATAATTATTGGAAAGAGGTGCGTGTCCGTGAGTAAATCAAGTTATAAAAATAAAATTATTAATGAAATTAATTCCAACTTAGATAGTGATAAAATAAAAGAAATGAAAAAAGCCTTCGAGGAAGGATGCTATCTTGATCAAATTTTTCTAACTCAAAGAGCAGTTAATAAATTATTAGATTATAAATTATCAGACGAATTTGCAATGATTGGGACAACACCCAAACAAGCAATTTTAATTAAAATCATCCATGATCATAAAAGATTAACTAATGATGAATTATCAAAAGCAACAAACGTTGTTTGTTCAACCATTACTAGAACCCTAGATAAAATGGCAAAAGACAATGTTATCCAAAGAAGTAAAGAGGGTAAAAACAGCTTTGCTAGCTTAACTGCGCGTGGCGAAGATATTTATAGTAAAATAAAAGAAATCGAACATCGTATTGAAACTTGAATCATTGATGTGGTTGGCAAAACAACCCTTGATGAATATTTAAATTTACTAAAAGACGTAGAAGATAAAATATATAAAAATTTACGTAAGTTTTATTCTGAAGATTCTAAATAAAAACAATCGTAACCGAATGCATATTTTTACACCTTTTATAAAAAAAGATATATAATAATATTGAAATCTATAAAAAGGAGAATTATTATGGAACACCCAAGCAAAAATCAAGAACAAAATCTTGTATCTATGATGGACGGATATTTCACAGAAGGTGCGCAACATCTAAACGTTAATGTTTTCAAAAGAGAAACATTAGTAGATGCTCAAAACCACCCTGAAAAATACCCACAACTAACAGTTAGAGTATCAGGTTACGCAGTTAACTTTGTTAAACTAACTAAAGAACAACAAGACGACGTTATTGCTAGAACATTTCACAAAAAAATGTAATAACAATTAATGTTAAACAAAAGGCTAACCATTTGGTTAGCTTTTGTTAATGCCATGGAGAAGAAAATGAAAAAAGAAGAAATTAAAGTACCGTATTTCAACGTTGAAACTTTCGGTGCTGTTGATGGTCCAGGAGTAAGACTAGTATTGTTTACGCAAGGGTGTCCCCTTCGATGCAAATATTGTCATAATCCTGAATCCTGAGAATTTAAAAAAGAAGAGTTAATTTCAGCTGATGAAGTTATTGAATTGTTTAGTAAGAATCAACCGTACTATAAAAACGGGGGAATAACTATTTCAGGCGGCGAACCAACTGCTCACCTTGATTTTTTAATTGACTTAGCAACAAAAACAAAAGCAAAGGGGATTCATTTAACGATCGATACAGCAGCTTATTATTTTTGTGAACCTTACCTTGAAAAATTTGAGCAACTGATTCAACTTGTTGATTTATGATTAATTGATATTAAACATATTAATAATGTAAAGTATCAACTTGTTACTGGTAGTAAAAGACAACACGAATTAAAATTAATCAAACACTTAGAACAAGAACATAAGAACTATTGAGTTCGACAAGTCTTAGTTCCGGGATTAACTGATGATCTTAAGGACATAACTGAATTAGCCCATTTTATTAAAGATCTTAAATATATGGTTAAATTTGAAGTCTTACCTTACCATACGTTAGCTTTACCGAAGTATGAAAACTTAGGTTTAAAATATCCTTTAAAGGGTGTTGAAGCAGCGACTAATGAGCAGGTTGAAAAAGCAATGGTTGTTATTAGAGCTATTGTAAATAAGAAATTATAAAACAAAAAGGAACTATCGCGCGATAGTTCCTTTTTGTATCCTATATGATAATCAGATAAACTTGTTTTAAACGATTAAACACATGTCGGCAAGTGTTTGTGCAGCAGTGATATATGCGGTCGCTATAATATCCTCTGTGGTTGCTCCACGGCTTAAATCATTTACTGGTTTGTCTAAACCTAGTAGCACTGGACCGATTGCACTATAGCCACCTAAACGTTGAGCTATTTTATAACCAATGTTTCCAGCATCTAAATTAGGGAAGATGAAAGTTGTTGCATGATCATCTCACTTAACCTTAGGTGCTTTTTTAGCACGAACGGCATTAACATAAGCAGCGTCAAATTGCATATCTCCAAAAATTTTAGTTGTTTTTGAAATTTTTTCATTTTGTAATAATTGATGAGCTTCACGAACTTTATCGGGACTTTCACCAATTCCACTACCAGCAGTTGAATAAGTTAATAAAGCAGTATTTGTATTTTTACAGCCAAGAACTAGTTTTTGGAACGCTAAAGTATTTTTGGTAATGTTGACTAATTGAATAGCTGTTGGGTTTAAATTTAAAGCACAATCAGCGAAGATTAAAACTTCATTCCCTTTTTCTAATATAAAGGCACTACTAACTAATTTAGCACAATGGCTCGTTTTAATAATTTGTAGCGCTGGTTTTAAAGTATCTTTAGTGGTATATTCAATTCCACAAACTTCACCATCTACTTCATCCATTTTTACCATTAGACTAGCTAAGTAATTAGGTTGTTGAACGATTTTCTTAGCATCATCAATGGTCATCCCTTTTGCTTTTCTTAAATCATATAATTTATCAGCATACTTTGTTAAATCCATTTCATCAATCACTAAGTATGAAACATTTTTGAAATCATGGGGGATTTCTTTTTTAGTCCGAAATAAAACTAATGGTTCAATTATTCCTCCAACTTTTAGAAATTGGCTCGCTTCAATAACTGAAGCATTTCAACCTTCAGGTAAAACTATTTTAGGTCGTGCTTTTGATTCGACTAACTTTTGTTTAAGGCGGTTAACTATAATACTTTCCATAATAAATTCCTTTCATTATTTTTTAAATATTTTCGATAATAGATTATAATATCTATATTATTCTACTATCATTTAAAATAATCGGGGAAAATAAGGGGCACGAAAATGAAAAATGCAATATTTGCTGGGACGTTCGATCCGATTCACGAGGGACATATTGATATTATTAGAAGAGCAGCCAAACTCTTTGATAATTTATATGTCGCTATTTCCATTAATGATATGAAAGAATCTAGCCCACTTGAGGCAAGATTAAAACATGTTCGAAATGAAGTCGCGACATTACAATTAGACAATGTTAAGGTTGTTATAAACAACGGTTTAACAATTAACGCTGCCAAAGCATATGATTGTCATTTCTTGGTGCGATCGATTCGTAATGCTAATGATGCGATTTACGAATTAGATATGGCGCATCAAAATGATTTATTAGCAAATGGAATTGAGACAATTCTTTTCATTAGTGATTTAGAATTTAGTTCAGTTAGTTCAACAAATGTCCGTGAAATTAAAAAATAAAAAACGAATCTTCCTGGGTAGGAAAATTCGTTTTTTTATATTCTTATTTTTTTGGATTAATAATTTTAAATCCAGTTAATGTAAAAGTATTTAATGTTACGGTTGCTCCCGACACATCACTACTATCGCTTGTAAGGTACGTTAAACCCGTAACTACGATAGTTCCTTTAGTGTCATCAGCTTTTAATTGCATCCCACTTGTATCTAGAACTGATATTTTATTTTGGTAAGAATCCCTTGCAAGAATCCAACCAATGCCAAGGCCTGAGCCAATGCTGTTTTTATCGCCATCTTGTGCTCATGTTAATTTTTTCAATGCAGCAACATCACTAGCTTTTACTACTTCACTATTTGTTGCTTGTTCGATTGTTGGAATTTTATAAGCTTTTGCCGATCCTTTAAATTGATCGAAAAGAAGAACTTGAACGCCAGTTGCTTTATCACTATTAATATAGTATGTTATTGTAATAGAAACTCATTGGTTAGCTTTGTCTGAAGTTGATGAAGTCAACTTCATTTCAGTTATGTGGTCATAACTTTTGGGATCTTTTAAATAACTTTTAACATAAGATTTTTGCTTGCCTAAATTATCCTTAGCATCGGTGAATTTTGAAGTAAATTCGCTTGATTCAATTCCAACGGTTTTAGTAGTGTCGATTGGTAAAACAGGCGATTTGTAAGTATCGACAGTTGTTGATGATGAACTACAACTTGTTGCTATTAAAGGAACGGCAATAACCCCAACTGCTAATGCTGAACCGACTGCTAATTTACGGAATAATTTTTGTTTCATGAATGTCTCCTTAAAGTTTCTCAAGTTAATCAGATAACGTCGAAATTAAGACGTTAAGTTAACTTAACTAAAATATTATAGCAAATAATTTTAAATATCAAAATTATTTTTAAATTGAGTAGGCTAAATTAAATTTATTATTATTATAAAAAGAACCTTAAATCGTGAATTAATTGCTTATAAAATCTATAAATAACTTCAATGTTTTTATAATTGTCATTATTTTTTATTGGAATAAAGGGTTCTTTATAATACTAAAAATTGAAGGTTTGAAAGCTATTTATACAAGAAGCAAAAAGCTAAATTAAAATTCCCCTTTAAATCTAATAATTCTCATGTTAAAATTATTATTGATTAAAAAAAGGAGTTGATAAGTTTGGAAGAAAATATTCAAGATACGGATGTTGATAATAAGGGAACGGTAAAAACTACTGACCCGGATTTAAAAGCAGCCAAATTGAACGTTAGTTGCCCATCCAAGGGCATAGGAGGTAATTTCCTAAAATTTGGAAAGAAAAACAAGAAGACTAATAAAAAACCAATGCCTAGTGCATACATTATTTTAATAGCTGTAATTATGGTTGTGGTGATTGCTACATGAATTGGTTCATGAGTTGACACGGCAATCAAACCGAGTGGGGTTTTAGATGTATTCTGAGCACCGGTTGAAGGTTTCGTTGAACAAGCGCCATTAATAGTTTTCTTATTATGTATCGGGGGAATGTTACAAGTTGTAACTGACTCTCGTGCATTGGAAGCGGGATTAGGTGGCCTAATCAAACGGTTCCATGGTAAAGAAGTATGATTGATTCCGATCCTAATGACATTGTTTTCATTAGGTGGAGCGATCTATGGAATGTGTGAAGAAACAATTCCATTTTACTTTATTATCTTACCGGTTATTCTAGCCGGTGGGTTTGATGCGGTAACCGGAATGTTAATTATTATGTTCGGTGCCGGGTTCGGGACCGCCGCTAGTATTATTAACCCATTCGTAGTTAACATGGCAGTTGATGCTGCTAACGGTGGTGGAGCAGGCGTTATCGCCTCAACAACCGGTGGGATTGTATGAAGAATTGTTGCTTATGTTGTTTTTGTTGGATTAGCAATCTCATTTGTAACCTGATATGGAATGCGTGTAAAACGTAATCCAAAAAGATCAGTGGTTTATGATTCAAGAGTTGCGATCGCGAAAGAATTTAGCTTTGATCACAGTTCAGTGCCACCATTAACTGGTAAACGGAAAACAATATTATATCTGTTTGCCATGGTTTTTGTGGTTATGATTGCCTCAATTATTACGTGAGGATCATTAAGTCCAATGATGGGTGACGGTTTAAGTAACTTTGATGGTTGATTTAAATCAATCTTCCCATATGTGACAGCACAATTACCAGCAATTGGTGATTGATACTTAATCGGAATGGCTTTCTTATTCTTTATTGCATCTGTTTTAGTTGCTTTATTAGATTGAAAAAGCGAAACTGTTTATCGTGAATCATTCTTTAATGGTTCCAAAGATTTCTTAGGTGTGTGTTTCATTATCGCTGTTTCCAAGGGAATTAGTGTAATCTTAACTGCATCTCATATGGATACTGAAATTATCGCTGGTTTATCAACGATGATTAAAGGAGCCGGTGGCATCGGTACGATGATGATCCTATTTGTAGTTTTCATTGTATTGTCCATTCTGATTCCATCAACCAGTGGATTAGCAAATGCTTCATTTGGAATCATTGGCCCAAGTTTGGTTGCTGGTGGAATGACTGTTTCTGGTGGGATTGCCGCCTTTAGTTTTGCGAGTGGTTTAGTGAACATGTTCTCTCCAACTGCAGCATTATTCATGGCTGGTTTAGCAATCTGTAAAGTTGATTTAGTTAAGTATTATAAAGCGGCATGACCATTATTAGCTGCCATGACAGTTGCCATGATTATCTTATTAATCGTTGGTGGGGCATTAGGCACTAGCGGTCTTAGCCCAATTTTCTAGGAGGAATTTAAATGACAAATAAAAAAGTAGATAAAGTTGTTGACCCAACATTAACTCCCGTCAATCCTCTAAAAGAAGATGCGGGTGCAAAAGTTGTTGAAGAGATAAAAGTTGAAGATAAGCCACAAGAACATTTAGATGAATTGATTGAAGAACCAAAACCTGAAATCAAACCAGTTCCTGGCTTTAATAAAAAATTATCATTTAACTTAGATGAGAAAAAAGCGCGCTATATTAGTTTGAGTATCTTTTTGCTTGTGTTAATTATGGCTGTTGTCGGACTTGTGTTTGGTGGCTATGCAATGGGTGACCCAATTGGTTTGTTCATGCTTGGTTCAACATTGAATGGAAGTAGTGGCGACATTACTAATGCACAATCTTTAATTGACCAAATTAACGCGGGTATTCCATTAGGTCCAACCGCTGCTCAAGCAACAACTATTAGCGATAGCATTAAAGCCATCCAAGGCGCTTTAAGTATTGATTTAAGTAGTTATGTTACTAATAGTGGGATCGCTGTTGCAGGCGTAGCGTTTGGTGCATTTAGCATCATAACCCTAATCTTGTTATGCTTTAGAAAGTACGGATTTGGTACAAAAAAGGGAACTATCTTAATTCCTGTATCACTAACAATGGGATTATTAGCTTTAATTCTAGGTATTGTTGGAGGTTCGCCTTATATATCAGATACATATTCAAACGCAGCGACTAACTATTATAGTGAAGTTTATGCACAACTTAATGGAGCAATTGCAGGTTTGAAGGGCGATATGACCAACCCAACAGGCTTTGCTAAAGACATTGAGAAATTAGCTGCTCAAATTAAGCATATTCAAGATGCTACAAGCGGTATAATTGCAGGTTTAGCTTAAAAATAATTTAGATCAAAAAATATGAGTTCTTACGAGCTCATATTTTTTCGTATAAACAATACTTTTTTAATATTACTAAACCGTTATACACAACCATTTAGTAATATTTATCATCATTGTAACATTACTATTAAAATCCAATAATTGCTATGTTAAAATTATATTTGATTTAGAGGGGGTGACAAATTTGACTGAAAACATACAAGACACAGATAGTGCTAAAGTAACATCTTTGGAAATTACTGACCCTGATTTAAAAGCAGCCAAATTAAATATTGACTCCCCACGAACGGGCAAGCGAACATTTGCTAACAAAAATAATAATATTTCCAAAAGATCGATACCAAGTGCGTACATAATTTTATTAGCCGTTATTATGGCTGTTGTTATTGCAACTTGAATTGGCTCGTGAGTTGATAAAGAAATCAAGCCAAGCGGTGTTTTAGATGTATTTTGAGCACCAATTGAAGGTTTCGTTGAACAAGCGCCTTTAGTTGTTTTCTTGCTTAGTATCGGTGGCATGCTACAAGTTGTAAATGACTCGCGTGCCTTGGAAGCAGGGATGGGCGGTTTAATTAAACGGTTCCATGGTAAGGAAGTATGATTGATTCCAATCCTAATGATATTATTTTCATTAGGTGGAACAGTTTATGGAATGTATGAAGAAACGATTCCTTTTTATTTTATTATCTTACCGGTTATTTTAGCTAGTGGCTTTGATGCTGTGACGGGGATGTTGATTATCATGTTTGGCGCTGCGTTCGGTAAGGCTGCTAGCATTATTAATCCATTCGTGGTTAATATGGCAGTCGATGCAGCCAACGGCGCTGCGGGGGATGTTATTGCTTCAACAACCAGTGGAATTGTATGAAGAATTGTTGCTTATTTTGTATTTGTTGGTTTATCAATTTCATTTGTAACCTGATATGGAATGCGGGTGAAACGTAACCCTAAAAAATCAGTCGTTTATGATTCACGAGTGGCGATTGCAAAAAAATTTAGTTTTGATCACAGTTCAATACCACCATTAACTAGCAAACGGAAGAGCGTATTATGATTGTTTGGAATGGTTTTTGTTGTCATGATTATTACAATGATTTCCTGGGGATCATTAAGTCCGATAATGGGTCAAGGGTTAGAAAATTTTGATGGTTGATTTAAATCGATCTTCCCATATGTAACAGCCCAATTGCCACCAATTGGTGATTGATACTTAATCGGAATGGCCTTTCTATTCTTTGTTGCATCTATTTTAGTTGCCTTATTAGATTGAAAAAGCGAAACTGTTTATCGTGAATCTTTTTTCCATGGGGCCAAAGCTTTCTTAGGTGTTTGTTTTATTATCGCGGTTTCAAAAGGGGTTAGTGTAATCTTACATGAGTCCCATATGGATACTGAAATCATCGCTGGTTTAGTAACGGTGATTCAGGGTGCCGGTGGCATCGGCACAATGATGGTTCTTTTTGCAGTGTTCTTTTTATTAGCCTTTTTAATTCCATCAACTAGTGGTTTGGCGAACGCTTCCTTTGGAATCATTGGTCCAAGTTTAGCGACCGCTGGAATGAGTGTTTCGAGTGGCATTGCCGCTTTCAGTTTTGCGAGTGGTTTGGTGTGCGTGATTTCCCCAACCGCAGCTTTATTTATGGCCGGTTTAGCAGTCTGTAAAGTTGATTTAATTAAATATTATAAAGCAGCTTGACCATTATTAATTGCAATGGCTGTGGTGATGATTATCTTGTTAGTCATTGGCGGGTCATTAAACACATCTGGAATTAACCCCATTTTTTAAGTTGATGCCAATAATTTCTTTTATTGGAATTTATAAAATATTAATATTTTCAGTTGAAATGAATTGTTTATTGGATAAATATTATGATTAATTTGATTATATAGATAAGTTAATAATAATATTTTTAAATAATTCAAAGTTTCCTTTAAATAAGGAATATAATTAATTTATACAAGAATTATTCATAGAAGGGATTTTAAAATGACAACATTCGAACAAATTAAAAAAGAAGCTAAAGCAAACCTTAAAGAAGTGATTGCTCACCGCCGTTTTTTTCATACACATCCAGAACTTGGATTCCATGAAGTAGAAACTGCAGCTTACATCCGTAAGGAGCTAGATAAACTAGGAATCAAATACAAAACAGGAAAACCTAAAAGCGATATTCAATATGCTACATATGGTGAAATCAAAGGAGACCATCCAGGTAAAACAGTTTTATTAAGAGCTGATATTGATGCGCTTCCAATTAAAGAAGAAACAGGATTATCTTTTGCTAGTGATAGCGGTAGAATGCACGCTTGTGGACATGATGCTCATGGTTCTACATTATTAGGTGTTTTAAAAATGTTTATGAAAATGAAAGATCAAATTCATGGAACAGTACGTTTCTTATTTCAACCAGCAGAAGAAGGACCTGATTTAGGTGGTGGAATCCAATGTGTTGAACAAGGGATGACCAAAGGCATTGATGCAGCTTATGCACTTCACGTTTTTGCACAAGGTGACGAAAACAAAGTTTACTTATCAACCGGACCAATGACAGCTCACTTTGTTGACTGAAAATTAATCGTTAAAGGACAAAGCGGTCACGCTTCAACTCCCCACTTAACAAAAGATCCAATTAATATGGGAACAATGATTGTGCAAGCTTTCAATTCAATTGTTTCACGATTAACCGACCCAACTGAAATGTTAGTTGTTACAACATCAATGTTTCATGGTGGAACAGCAAATAATCAAATTCCCCAAACTGTCGAATTAGAAGGAACTGTAAGAACTTATAACTATCAATTAAGTGATGATGTAAAAGTTATGATGGAAGATATCATTAAAGGAATTACTAGTATGTATCATGCAGACTACGAATTTACTTTCTTAAAAGGATATCCACCATGTATTAATAATGCAGAATTAGCTCAAGGCGTTATTGACGACTTTAAAGAAAAACTAGGCGATGATAAAGTTATCGTTATGGAAAAAGGTGAACTTGGCGCTGAAGACTTCGGTTGAATTAGTGAAGTTGTACCATCAGTTTACTTTAAAATTGGAATCCATCGAGAAGGTACGAAATGATGTTCTCACCATGCTTGTGATTTTGTTTACGATGAAAATGTATTGGAATTAACTCAAGTAACATTAGCTGAAGCAGCAATTAATTATTTGAATTCAAATAAACCAGCATAAGTTAAATAATTAAGATTATTTTAACTGACCAATAAAACAAGCGACTCTCTTTGGGGTTGCTTGTTTTTAATTCTCTAAGTTAATAAAAAAATATCTTGTCATAAACAAGATATTTTAATTAGTGATAATTTCCTACATTTGAAATTATTTCATTGTATGAACTGAACCTAGTTTTACATACTTACGATAAATCGTTTCAAGACTAGGATAATAACGATTAAAACGATTAATCTCTAGCTTATTTCTAATAAGATCTAAAATACGTTGTGATTCTTTTTTATCTTTAAAGATTGCTAAGAATCCTGACTCATTATCATTTGCTGAATATGCTATATTATTAGCTTGCAAGATTATTTCTAATTGCTTGTTATCGTCACAAATAATATCAAATTCAATAGGAGTGTTAAGGTGATTGGTGTTTAAGATTCCATTATAAACAATTTTACCACCATCAAGAATTGTCGCATTGGTAGCATATTTATCTAACTCAGCCAAAATATGACTAGAGATAAAGATTGATTTACCTTGTTTTTGAAGTTCTTTTAAACTGTCGAAGAAATCGATTCTTGCTTTTGGATCAAGGTTTGCTGCGGGTTCATCCATGATTAATAGTTGGGGGTCGTGAACTAAAGCTTGTGCTAACAATACTTTCTTCTTTTGACCAGAACTAAAGGTGTTAGGTGACTTCTTTGCTAATTTTTCCATTCCCAAATTTATTAAAGTTTGATTGGCAAATTTTATTGCATCCTCTTTTTTAACACCAGAAACTTTAGCCATTCCAACTAAATAATCACGGGTTGTAATTCCATCGGGGAATCGTGCGGTTTCTGGAATATATCCAATAATTTTTTTTGCTTCTCGCGAATGGTTAATATGATTTCTAATATAAACCTTTCCTTGATAAGCAGCGTAAGCTCCAACGATTGATTTGATAGTTGTTGTTTTACCTGCGCCATTCGCTCCAATAAAGGCGTGAAATTCACCTGGCATAACTTTAAAGCTAATATCATCAACTGCTGGTTTCGCATTTCTTTTATATTGCTTCGTTAGTCTAATGACTTCTAATAAAGCTGTTGGATCAGATTCTGGCAAATTTAAAATGCTATCCTTTTGATGGATTGGTTTTAAATATAAACTTAGTTTTTCTCAACGTAATTTCCAAGCTGCTTTATTATTATTTTTAAATGCTTCATAATCAATACCTTGCAGTTGGTCAAAGGGTAAGTATGTTTTGTTATTTATTAAATTGTTTGTTGTTCTCATTTTCATTACCCCCTTACGCAAAGTCTCTCTTAGAATAAGCAACAACTGAAAGCGAAAGCATTAATAGTGAAATTATAATTCATACAATAATAATGGTCGTTGTGGATACGGCGGGTTTTAAACTAACCGTTCTAAAAGTTGCTAATGTTTTTGACGAGTTTAAATTGAACATCGGAGTAAGAATGGTATTTAGGTTATCAGATCCAATTTGAAAGGCGTCATGATAAGGCGATGTTATTACATCCTTAACTGTTGTAGTATCTAACATTTCAAATAATATTTTTTCATCAGGATTATTGTAATCAAAATCAATATTTGGTTCACTAAAGTGTTCTGCAATATTTAATAATATTGCATTATATTGTTTTAAGATGTTATTAAAAATTTTATCAGTTAAATTTGTTGCTTCGTTATTTGTTAATTCACTCACCATTTCATCTAAATAATTTTGGATTATTTCGTGAGATGTAATTTTTGGATTTTTAGTAACTGCATTATTAATTTTTTTATTAATATTTTGATAAGTAGTTTCATTGACTGTCAAATTATTAAGTTCATCAATAGTAGCGCCATAATTTACAGATTTATTAATCTCTGGGAAGGTCATATTACTATTCTTACTATTACTCAAAGCATACGTTCCATTAACTGGTGCAGCAATATTATTAACTGTAAAATTTTCAAAATCTGTTGCACCTTTATCGCCAAAATCTAATAAATAAGGTAGATTCATAAATTGCATTGTCATAATTGTCGTTGGGATATCTTCAGGCATTTTACCCAAACCATATAATGATGATAATTGGTAAGCAACATCAACATTAACGTATGTATGATAAATCGATTTATGATAATCATTGTTTCAAGTGGTTTGAACGTCATCGCCTGGCTTAACAATACCTGTTAAATAAGCGCCATCGAACGAACCAATTTCGTCGTTATCAAAACCAACTAAAGTATTTGTGCTAATTGCTAATGAGTCATCTTTCATATATGCCATCGGTGTTTTACTTGTAAATGACACAAGTGCTGAAATAATCATTAAGATAAAAGCTAATCCAACAGAGATTAAGATGGTTCCTAATTTCTTAATATAGATTGAACAGATAATTGCAATTGATCCAAATAACAAACTAATGATTAGGGTTGAAACAATCACGCCCCCAAAAATAGATACCCCGTTATTTGTCGTTGACAACGGATTAACCAGGCTAAATAAACTTACTAGTCCAGCGATTAAAGCAATCAAAACGATTGATGCAATAAAGATAAAAAATTTACTTACTAAGATTTCACCCCGTGTAATTGGTTTACTGATAATTAAAATTTCAGTGCCATCATCAATGTTCGTTCGAAATAATTGGATGGCGATAACCGCTGCATCAGCTGCAGCGAAGATCATTAGATAAACAGTCATGCTTGTGTTTGACATGATGTCTAGTGGCCCTACTTTTGCCATGTAGGGAATTATTGAACTCATTATAAATGCAACGAATCAATAAATAATTGTCATGATATAAATTGATGGTTTTCGTAACATCAATTGGGTCATGAACTTAGTATATTCTATATTCATATGTTCCTCTTTTTATAGATTTGAAAATAAGCAAAATCATTTGCTTTTGTATTATGATACAGTTAAAACTGCCTAAATGTAAAATTTAGCATGCTTAGTTTTTTTATATGCGTAAGTAAAAAATAGCCGGTGCAATAGTATTGCCATTAATGAATGAATGATTAAAGTGTTTATCTTTAATAAACTTTAGTTTTAGAATTACTTTAAAAAAGCGGCGCGCTAGTTGAGTGATCACGACGTTAATTAAAGATTGGGCGGACGCCTTAATTTCTTTATTAATGCTAAAATAACAAAAATGGGCAAAGACATGAAGTAAAATGATGATTCCAAGAACTGAACAAGCAGCGTCATTAACATATAGTTTATAATCTAAATTATTTACTTTAATGACACAATAAATATGAATGCAATTAATAATTAATAATATCAACAAAGATATTTTGCACGAAGTTTTTCGTGATATTAGTTTTTTGATAACGCTACCCCCTTTTCTCTAATTATTTAAGTATTATACATTAAGATAGCAATTTTAATATTAAATATGATTAATAATAGAAATATTTAAATAGTGATATCTTAAAACAAACTATTTTGGGTTATGCCGTGCATCAATAAGATGTATTTGATGATGGTTATTATTTTTTAAACTTATATATTTATTTTAGCCATTTCCTAGCGAGCTAACAATATTTAGGAGATAGTTAAATCTTTTGCTGTAGGATTCATCTAATGGGCTCTAATTCAATCACATCTTTACAGCAACGCATTATTTCGTGGGTGTTAAATACAATGTGTAGTATAATTAATATTATTATAGGGGTAGCATATGCATAAAATTAAAATCACTAAATTATCGGGTGCTGTTTTATCTACTTTGTTAATCGGTGGAACAATAGCAGCGATTTTATTTAATGCTAATTATTTAATCCCTCAAACCGCGACTAAAGAAGACACATCTATTAATTCGTTAGACACAATATCAGATAGCACAACACTTTACAATTTTGCTCAAACACAATCTACTTCGATTGATAATAATGATGGAAAAACAACAGAAAATTACGACATTACTAACCACATGCAAGATGTTTTGAGTTTTAAATATGACAAAAATCTTTATTATGCTATGTGTAATAGCAATGGTGATTTAATTTTATATAATAGTGATTTTAATGAGATTAATGAATTTTTATTAAATGATCTAATTTATTCAACGACTTCTCATGAAGAAGCAAAACCAAAATTAATCGAAGATGTTATTCCTTCTAGTGATGGTCATTATTTATATATTGCTGTCTTATTTAGCGATGCCACTGTGAATGAAAGAGGCGATGTAATTTATAAGATGAATGTGGGCAGTAATCACGGAATCTCACAAAAACTATATACGATGGATTGAGGGCATTCAACATATGCTTTGGGAATTATCCCGGCAACGGCGGGCGATCTTTTAATTTGATTTGATGAAGTTTTAGCTACCAATAATAATGTTTCAGCATGAAATACTCCTAGTGATTTAGACTATACAATTATAAATGCAGCTGATGGAACAAAAAAATCACGGTCTTCTATCAAATCTGGAGCTTTAATTAATGAGGGTTATAACCCCGGAGCTATAATGCAAGACATTTACATCGTGGGACTTGGTAAAGATAGTTTAGGCGTAGAAAGATATCAATTATATTCTTACCTTAGATCAAGAGATACTTTAACATATGTTGATCAGTCATGAACTAATGGTGCCGTTTTCAAGTTAGATAGTAACAATAAAATCGTGCTCGATAACACAAAAAACACAACGCACAATAGCACCGATATGCATGCTTCCAATAAAACAACTTATCAAAACGTTGATGCTGGTTTTATCACGAACCAATATGTAGCTAAAGAGGAGAAACCCGCCGCTATTGCAACTTCACTTTATAGTTGGGGTGGTAAGGACACAAACGTCTATCTAACTACTAATGAGTCGGATTCTATCAGAATTGATCAAGATCCAACAAAAATCACAAATAATGGTGAAGCAATCTATGAAAACGATATTTCTTTGGACGGTACCGTTGAATATTGATTGAGTAACACAAATGCCCAAACTACAACAAAACAAGAAAATAAAGTTGCTAATAGCGGGGGTTATAATATTTCATTAACTAATAGTATTGATCGAAAATTTTATTTACCACAAACAAACTCAACGATTGCAGCTTTTAGTTGGGCAGATGTAGATAAAAAAAAGATGCTACTTTTTGATAGTAATAATATGGTTAGTCAATTTGATACAACTACCAAATCTTTTTCCCTAAAAAAAGGCATCGCATACATTTCAAATGATTATTTGGCTTCAGCTTCTGCAGATCCTTCTATTAAAGCAATCCTTAAGAAGAGCCCAAGTCAAATTACCGACAAAGACCTTCAAAAATTAGTTCAGCAAAAAGTTACTGCCCCTTCAAAAATTACAATTGAAAGAATCCCGGACAACGATACCGGGACATTGAAAATTGATGTAACAATTTCAAATTCAGGTGGGACATCGTTTCACGATATGCATACTTTTACTGGGTTTCGCAAGGGAGCTGTGGCACTAGATTACACTGTAATATATATTATTGCTGGATCAATTGGTGGTGCGATACTATTGTTCTTAATAATTTCAATTTCGGTTTATAAAGTTAAAAAGAAAACAACAACTAGAAGAGGCAAGAAACAAAAACAACCAAAAATGGCAAAACAACCAAAAATGCCGAAACAACATAAAGTTAAAAAGAAGGCCTCAAAGCGACGAAGATAATTTTTAAATAACGTAAATTAATATTAACTGGCGAACCTAACTATTGCAAAGTTTCAAATCTAATAGAAATTATAATTGTGTTAAAATTATGTTACAAAGAGGTATTAATTATGACAAAAGAAATATTTGCAGAAGCTGTTTTAAAATTCAATTTTGATTTCACTAAACCCAAAGCTAACATTGATTTAAATGACATGGAAAATGCATTAGGAATTTTAAAACTTGAACTTAACGCACAAATTGAATTACTTCAAGAACAAAAGGAAGTTAATGATCAACAAGTTAAAATTGATCGTTACAAAGGATTTTTGACAACTACAACCGATTTACTTAAGAAGGCAACGCATGATTGTCATTGTTTTCTTTTAACCAAAAATAAAAAAGTAAAAAAAGCAACTTTGGTTTATCAAGAATATTTAACTATTCAAAAAAACGTCGATGATTTTAGTGCAACACTAGAGCAACCAAATAAAATTAACGAATGAAAACTAGATATTTTGAAAACTTATAAGTTAGCACAAAATAATAAATAAGCTATCTTAAAAATATAATTATGGAACCAAATTTTGGTTCCATTTTTTTACTTTATGATTATTTTAAAGCCTCATTAAATATTTAATTTAAGATTTACAACAAAAATTTATTTAGAAAATAGTGGAGGTGAAAAAATATGTTTAAACATAAAAAACAAATTATCATGCTAAGTTTGATGGCTGGTTGTTCATTTGGATTCATTGGATTTTATACCCAAAACACAAACCAGGGTTTATCTAACGAAATATTTTCAACAACCACTAAAGTAGACGATATGGATTATAAACCGTTGTTTGAGAACCCCTATTTGATGGATGACACATCCAGTTTAAATAATGGTAATATTCCAATCCAATATGCTAAGTTTCCTACTACCGGTCCAGATCAAAACGTAAGTTTGGCTGATATGCAAAAGAATTCAGAAAGTGATAATTTATGATGAACCATGAGTTATCCCGTCGTCATTAATCATAGTGATTGAAGTAACCTGTTCGATTCAGATTTAATAAGTGTCGGCAGTGGATTAATCGATGATGAATTGATTTATAACGATTCTTATGGATTAAAATACAATATTGATATGGATTATAATAGTGAAGATGATATTACATTTCAATATCAAATCCCCAATGTCTGATATCGTGGAGTCGATGTAGAAACCATTACCAAAACTAAAATTATTGGTTACACATATAGTGATCAATGTTTTGATAAATATTGTATGAAAAATCATTATTATACAGACCATGGAGCATTTCATGTTAGAACTCCGATTTGAAGAGATTATAACGAATATATTTCCCATTACTATGCAAGCGGAATAATCGGTTTATCCATTGACGATTCATTCAATACGTTCATTAATGCTAATATTTTAAACCAAGATATGATGAACTGGAATAATCTAATTAAAATCGATGAAGTGAATAGCGGTACTTTTTTAAAAGGGAATATTTTAAATTTAGAAATTAATAATGAATATTTAAAAGCGCTAATGATTGAATGTTATAATAATGCTTATTTACAATCATTTTATAATATGGGCTTTAAAAATGGCTGAGAATATTATGACATGATGAATGTGCTTAATGCCTTAAAAAACTTTGAAATAGTTGATCCCAATTACTTGATCTATAAAACATTTAATCATGATTATAGTAAAGTTGTAATTCACGAAAATCAAAAAATAGATTATTATATTAACTTATTAAATAGTCATCAACCTATCAATGTCGATAATTTAAAACCAATTTTATTTCATGATTTAACAAATCAATATGATTTAAAAGGCGATGATATTTATTTATTCTACAAATTAAAAAATTGATTAGAAAATCCCGATGGGGAAATAACTTTTAAAATGAACTATACAATTGATGACGCTACTAGTGATATTACTTTTAATTTATCAGAGCTTGTTAATGGATTAGTTGAAATCAACGCTGGGGTTAGTAGCGAAATCACTATTAATTCAATTATGCTTAATAGCCCAAATAATTTAATTAAGGACTTTAACATTGGAGTTTATGATGCTAAACCGCATAGTCTAAATGAACCGTATTGTTATAAATTTGGGCACGACTATAATCAATGATTCAATTTTTATCAACCAACATCAATTGTGACTAATGAGCACCAATTAACTTATCAAGAAGCAAATGCCAAATATAATAATACCTTATTAGCAAATAGCGACAATCATTTATGGGATTTAAATCACGGTAAAGCTACAGGCGGAACACTTCTGAATGATTTAGATGTTGTCGATAACATTAACATCAAAGTATATAATAGTGTCGGAGAAGTTAAAACTCGTACGACTTACATTGATGATAAATATACAGATTTTACCTTTAAAGGTTTTAAACCTTTAATCAATTTTAGAATCCTTTTTCCTAAAATAGATTATCTAAATATTCTTGATGATTTAAATAACAAAGTTTATTTCATTACAAATTATGTCGATTGTATTGATCATCATGTCGCCAACCCGATTGTAAAAACCAATTTGTATCAAGAAGAGGTAGGACAAGTTGTTGAAGATATCACTTTTGATTACAATGCCTCGAGTGAATCCTTGCAAGCGAAAATGTCTATTGCTCCTAGCTATGATTTAAACGATTATTTATTTACCATTAATTTGGCGGCGCCCTTAAAAGGTGCGGCAAATTACTGAGAGTATATTGTAATTGCGATTTCCATATTAATGGTAGTTGGAATGATAGTTATAGGTGGTTTGTATTATTACAAAAAACGAAAACAACGATCCTAGTTATTGTAATTAAATTTTCATTAATAGTATTTTTTCACTTAATAAATGTTAAGTCGATTGAATACTATTTTAGTTAAATTTAAAATAATAATATTTTAGTTGGTAAATATTTTTTTATATATTATAATAATATACTATAATTATTTATATCTCTATTGTAAAGGACGTAACATGGCAAATATAGACTCACGTATTGAAAAGGTATTGATTACTGAAACTGAACTAAAACAAGGAATTAAACTTGCTGCAGATTGAGTGAATCACGAATACCGTAATAAAAAACCAATAATCGTTGGTATTTTAAAAGGGTGTATCCCTTTTATCGGGCAATTGGTGCCGCAATTAACAATTGACCATCGAATGGATTTTATGGCTGTTAGCAGCTTTAAAGGGCAAACTCATGCAACCGGGCAACCAGAAATTATCACTGATATGCTTTTTGATATTGAAGGCCAAGATATTCTTTTGGTCGAAGATATTGTTGATACTGCCAGAACAATCAAACAAGTGATTGAAATGTTACGTAAGCGTAACCCGAAGAGTATCAAACTATTAACGCTACTTGACAAAAAAGAAGGACGTAGGGTAGAATTAGAAGCTGACTTTGCCTGCTTTAATATCCCGTTGGTTTTTATAGTTGGGTTTGGTCTTGACTACCAAGAGATTATGCGAAACTTTCCATATATTGGGGTTTTAAAAGAAGAGGTTTATTTAAACCCCGATAAGAAGGATACTGATAAATAATATGAATTTCATAAAAAAATGGGCATTTAACAAATTTGCTGCTAATGAAGCGGTTGACGATAAAGCGACCACTACAAGTAGTAATGATTTGTCACAACCGGCGTCAAAATCAGCTAAAGCAAAAAAAGTTAATGATGGCGCAACTAAATCAAACAAAGATGGTGGAACTAAACCAAGTAATGATTTACGATCGGACGAAAGTAAGGAAATATCAAAAAAGAAAGTTAAAAAATTAATAACTGTTTTTGTTATTTTAGCAGTTATAGCAGCTATCGTTGGGGTTATTATCTATTATGCAACATTACCTTCTTCAAGATATGTTAAAGTTGATCACATCAGCGTGGAAAATAAAGACGGTCATACGTACATCGATGTTTATGATAGTCCTGAGGCTACTACGTATTTTATGATTGATACCCAAGATCAAGCTCAAGCATATTGAGAAGTTTCGGGTGTAGATAGTCAAATCAGAGTAACCGCTGATCCAATAAATGGCGGAGCAATAACCTTTAATATGACACTTAATCCGTTGCACGCAATGGATGAAGGAGGCGTAGCAATCGCTTATGGAATCGGTTCAAGTTGAGTTGCATATAGTTCAAACGCAAAAGCTGGGGCAGAGTACACCAGTAATGTTGGTGCGAGCACCGACCAAGGTATGCTTTCAGATTTTATGAACTGAGGTAACAAAACATACAACAACGTTACAACTCCAGCTGCACCATTTGATTGATTTAGTTTAATTGCTTTATTATTCCCAGTGTTGATGATTATTGTAATGGTTATCCTATGAAGAAAAATGTACAAATCACAAGCCGGCGGAGGCGCTGATTCAGTCTTTGGAATGGGTAAATCGCAAGCTAAAATGGCTAAATCAAATGTTAAGTTTAGTGATGTTGCAGGAATCCAAGAGGAAAAAGAAGAATTAATTGAAATTGTTGATTATCTAAAGCAACCAGAAAAATATACTATTATGGGTGCAAGAACTCCTAAGGGTGTTCTTCTATATGGTCCACCAGGAACTGGTAAAACATTACTAGCTCGTGCAGTAGCAGGTGAAGCTGGCGTACCATTCTTCCAAATATCAGGTTCTGCATTTGAAGATATGTTGGTCGGAGTTGGGGCTAAGCGAGTTCGAGATTTATTTCAAAAAGCACGAAAAGCATCGCCGGCAATTATCTTTATTGATGAAATTGATTCAGTTGCATCAAAACGTGGTAAAAACGACATAATGGGCGGCGGAGGCGGCGTCCAAGATCAAACCATTAACCAATTGTTGGCAGAAATGGATGGGTTTGATACTTCAACCGGAATTGTCGTAATGGCAGCTACTAACCGTTTGGACGTATTAGATGAAGCGGTTTTACGACCAGGACGTTTTGATCGAAGAATTCAAGTTACACTACCAGATATTAAAGAACGTTTAGCAATTCTAGAAATTCATAGTCGAAATAAAAATTTATCATCAAAAGTTAACTTAGGTGATATTTCAAGAAGAACACCAGGATTTAGTGGGGCACAATTAGAAAACGTTTTAAATGAAGCGACACTATTGGCTGTGCGTCGCGATAGTACGTCAATTAGTATGGGCGATATCGATGAAGCAATTGACCGTGTTATCGCAGGACCTGCAAAGCATAGTCGTGTAATAACTCCTGAAGAGAAAAAACAAATTGCTTACCATGAAGCAGGACATGCATTAGTTGGATTACACACCAAAGGTGCAGACGTGGTTCAAAAGATTACGATTATCCCACGAGGACAAGCTGCAGGATACACATTACAAACTCCTGAAAAACAAGAATTACAAATTCAAAAGAAATCAGATTTATTAGGAATGGTTCGGGCTGCTTTAGGTGGACGAGGTTCTGAAGAAATGGTTTATGGACCTGATGCAGTTTCGACTGGCGCTAGCAATGACCTTTTCAAGGTGACAAACATTGTTCGTGCAATGGTTATGCAACTGGGTATGAGTCCGTTAGGGATGACCCAATTTGTACCGAGCGAAGGAGCGATAAACCCTTATTCGCAAAAATTGTATTCTGAACAAACAGCATTAGCAATTGATAAAGAAATCGATTCAATTATTTCAATTGAATATAAAAAAGCGATGACCATTCTTAAAAGTAACCGTAAAGAATTAGATTTAATTGTAGAAACATTATTGTTACTTGAAACAATTGTTAAACCACAAATTGATTACATTCATAAAAACTTAAAATTGCCTGAAGAAGCAATTGAAGCCAAAGAACAAATTATTGCTGATAAAAAAGCAAAAGCTGAAGCTGATAAAAATGAAGCTGAAGTAAGTGATTCTACAACGGCTAATCCTTCATAGGATTTAAATATAAAGATATAAGTTTTAATCGCTAGATTAAAACTTTTTCTTACCTAAATCCATCAATCATAGTAAAATATAAATATATTTAAAAACACAGTTAAGGAGTGTCTACCATGAATATAAAAAACATAGATATTAAAACCGCGCTTAAATTGAATGATAAAAACCACATTTTAATAGACGTTAGAGCAATGGAAAACTTTAAAGTGGGAACTATCCCTAATGCGATAAATATTCCAGTTGGAGAAGTGCTAATTAAATCTAAGGATTTAGATCAAACAAAAAAATATTATCTTTTTTGCAATTCCGGACATAAGTCGCAAATTGCTACGAATATTTTGACTCAAAATGGATTTGAGGCCTATAACATCGTTGGTGGCTACACTACATACCTAGAATATCAGAAAACTAAATAGGAGAAGGATATGATCGATATAAATTTATTACGGAAAGATTTTGAGTTTGTAAAAACCAAATTAAGCGATCGGAATTATGACGTTAAAACGTTAGACTGAGTTATCCAGTTGGATGAAAGTAATCGTAAATTAACGGTTGAACTTGAAACCTTGAACGCAGAAAGAAATAAACTTTCAAAAACCATCGGTCTACTTAAGAAAAATAAAGCTGAGGATGAAGTTAAAAAAGTGTTGGCACAGGTTGCTGACATTAAAACTAAAATAGAAAAAATTGAAACTACATGTAATGACGGTGACTTAAAATTGAATGAATTGTTATCAGTTATTCCAAACCTTTCTCACGATTCGGTTAAAATTGGACGAGACGAAACTGAGAATGTTGAAATCAGTCGCCATTTAAAACCGCGTATTTTTAGTTTTAAACCACTTGCTCATTGAGATTTGGCTTTAAAAACAAAACTTTATGACCAAGCTAAAGCAGCCAAAATAACAGGTTCACGCTTTATCATTTATACTGGTCAAGGCGCACGTTTGTTTCGCGCACTGCAACAATTTACTTTAGATGCTAATGTTGCGGCTGGATGTTTGGAAATTTTACCACAAGCAATTATCAACGCTGATTCACTTTATGGAACTGGACAGTTACCTAAATTTGTTGGCGATGCTTTTAAACTTGAGAATAGTAATTATTATTTATCACCAACCGCTGAGGTTCAGCTAACTAATATGTACCGTAATCAAATCATTGAGGGTTCTGAATTACCGATTTATTTAACAGCTAACACGCCTTGTTTTAGAAGTGAAGCTGGAAGCGCTGGACGAGATACAAGAGGTGTTATTAGACAACACCAATTTTGAAAAAGCGAAATTGTTAAAATTGTTAAACCTGAACATAGCTACGATGAATTAGAAACACTTGTTAATCAGGCTTGCAGCATTTTAGATTCGTTAGAGTTACCATACCGAAAATTGTTATTGTGTACTGGCGACACTGGTTTTAGCAGCGCTAAAACATATGATATTGAAGTATGATTGCCATCTTATAACGATTATAAAGAGATTTCTTCTTGTAGTAATTGTGAATCTTTTCAAGCACGAAGAGCTAAAATCAGATATAAAAATAAAGCGGATGATAAAGCACAACTCGTACATACTTTAAACGGTTCAAGTTTGGCGATTGATCGTTTATGAGCGGCAGTCGTTGAAAACTATCAAAATGCTGATGGATCAATTAATATTCCAAAAAAATTAATTCCTTATATGAATAATGTAAAGGTTATAAAATAATTATATGAAGGGTTATTTTATAAGTTTCGAGGGTCCTGATGGATGTGGAAAAACATCAATAGTAAAAGAGTTAATTTCTAAATTAGAAGTTAATTTTAGTAAAGTTAACTTTGTTATGACGCGCGAACCGGGCGGCAATAATAACGTAATTGCTGAAGATATTAGAAACATTGTTTTAAATAAAATGGATTATCAAATTGTACCTCGGGCTGAAGCTTTATTATTTGCAGCGAGTCGAGCACAACATGTTGATGACTTTATTTTACCGCACCTTAATAAAGGTGATGTTGTCCTTTGCGACCGTTTTATTGACTCATCATTAATTTATCAGGGGATTGGTAGAAAATTAGGATTTGAAAAGGTTCTTGAAATTAATGAATTTGCAACTAAAAAAACCTATCCCGATTTAACTATTTTATTATTAGTTAAACCCGAAGTTGGGTTGCAACGAATTCAAAAAGATAAAAAACGGGAAATTAATCGCTTGGATGAAGCGAAGTTACATTTTCACCAAGAAAATTATGAAGGTTATTTAACATTGGCTAAAACATATCCTAAACGAATTATTGAGGTTGACGCTAATGGAAGTTTTGAAAAAGTATTGAACGATACATATTTAGTAGTTGTAAAAAAGTTAAATGAATGGTTTAAAGCTCATGAATAGTTTAATTAGTAATTTTAAAAACAAGAATCATTTTCCTCATTCTGTATTATTGATTGAAACAAAAATTAGTAACACAGCACAATTCATTAATGATTATCTTAAGGCGTTATTATGTGATAATAATCCATCTTGTGGCACTTGTAAATGATGTCAAAAAATAGAACAACACAATTATTATGATTTAATTATTTGTGATGGGTCATATAGTACAATTAAAAAGGAAGCTATCCTTTCCATCCAGAACCAGTTTAACCGGCCGGCATTGGAGCAAAAGGGAATTAAAATATATCTTATCAAAAACGTTGAGAACACCTCTAAGCAAGCCGTTAATTCATTATTAAAGTTTTTAGAGGAACCACCACCTAACACTTATGCTATCTTAACAACTAAAAATGAAGGGGCGATTGTTAGCACGATTACAAGCCGATGTCAAAAATTGCGCCTTCCATCAAATACAATTGCATTTGAAAAATTAATGCAAGCATATCAAATTGACGCTAGTAAAAGTAATATTTTAAAACAGTTATTTTATAACATCGATAATATCATTCCTTTTATTGAAAGCGGTTTAATGGATACCATTAATAAATTAGGCACTGAAATGATAAGCGCTAACAATGATATTCAACTTATGAAATCAAATTTAAATGATTTCAAAAAATTATCATATTTTGAAATCCAACAATTATTACATTGAATTATTTGTTTACTAGAACATTGAAATTCACAGCAATTCCTTGAATTGGCTGAAAATACCAAACACAATCCTAACAAGGTTATGTTGTTTAATCAAATTATGCAAGCCATCCAGGCTTAAGGAGATCATCATGGAAACTATCGTCGCATTAGCTACCAGCCCAATGAATTGTGCAATCCACATCATTCGTGTTTCAGGTTTTGACACCTACTATATTTTAAATGCGATTATTGATAAGCCAATCGTAAAAAAAGGCTACCAGATTAGTCGTCGCACTATCATTGATGGCCATCAAATTATTGATGATGTATTGATTAGTAAATTTGTTAATCCTAAATCTTATACCGGTGAAGACCTGGTTGAAATTAATTGTCATGGCGGACTAGTAGTAGCTAATCAAATTATTAAACTACTAATTAAACATGGTGCAGTTTTAGCGATGCCCGGCGAATTTAGTAAAAGAAGTTTTTTGAATAACAAGATTGATTTGAATCAAGTTGAATCAATTGATAATTTGATCCATGCTAAAAACGAATTAGCAACAAAAGGGGCAATCACCGGGGTAATGGGTTCAGTTTCTCATGATTTAGAGGAATTACACAATCAATTATTTAATATTATTGCTGCCATTGAAATTAACATCGATTATCCTGAATATGATGATGTCCCAACAATGGATATAACAAAAATAAAACTAGCAATTCAATGATTAATTAATAAAACCACTAAAATGGTTGAACAATCAAAGATCTTTCAACCAATCAACAATGGAATAAAACTTGCCATTGTCGGCAAACCAAATGTTGGTAAGTCTTCCTTATTAAATGCGCTAATTAAACAAGATAAAGCAATTGTTAGTAATATCGCAGGCACAACCCGAGATGTGGTTGAAGCGTCGATTAATATTAATAATATAACCTTACAAATCCTTGATACTGCCGGTTTAAGGGAAAGCAAAGATAAGATTGAAAAAATGGGAATATCTAAAACTAAAGAAATTATTAGAAATGCGGATTTGGTACTATATTTACTTGATGGTTCCAGCAAGCTAGATAGTTTGGATAAAGCAAATATTAAATTAATCAAAGATAAACCTCATTTCATTGTGGTTAATAAAAAAGATTTATTAAATAAAACTCACAAAACTAATGATAAACACATTTATATTAGCGCCAAACATAATCAAGTCAGTGATCTTGTTAAAGCAATCGAAAACCAATTTATGGTGAATAAATTTAACAAAATTGATTTTCACATCCTGCAATCAACCCGCCAAATTGGTTTGATGTCAAATGTTGTTGAACTTTTAACATCAAGCCTATATGATATAAATCACATGATTCCGATTGATATGGTAATTACTAAACTAGAAGTAGCGAACATTAGAATTAATGAAATTTTAGGTGTTGGTGCAAACTACGATATTTTAGATGAGTTATTTAGTAAATTTTGTTTAGGAAAGTAATATTATGCAATATAAAATTATCGACACCCATAGTCACATCAATTGTGAACCGTTACTAGCAGAGGCTGATGTCATTATTGAACACTGTTTAGCTGAATCAATTTGTTTAAATGTCGTTGGAACTAATTATGAGAATAGTGTAATCGCTATTGAACAGGCAAAAAAATATCCTAATGTTTTTGCAATCGTGGGGATACATCCCTGCGACGTTAATGAAAATAGTCAAGAAACAATTGATAAGTTAGATCAACTAATTAAAGATAACCTTAACTATATTGTTGCGATTGGTGAAATCGGTTTAGATTATCATTATCAACCAATGCCGTCTAAAGAAATACAAAAGAAATATTTTTTAGCACAAATTAAATTAGCTGAAAAATATAGCCTTCCAATTGAATGTCATATTCGGGATGCTCATGATGATGCGGTTGAATTACTAAGAATTCACAGTCCTAAATTTAAAGGTGTTATTCATTGTTTTGAAGACGAACCGAAATATGTACCGCTCTATTTAGAACTTGGCTACTACATTAGTGTTTCAGGAATAGTTACCTTTAAAAAAGCAATCCGTTTAAATGAGGCATTAGCTTTAATTAAACTAGATAAGCTGCTAACTGAAACCGACGGTCCGTGATTGGCTCCTGTACCGCATCGCGGTCAGACTAATTATCCTTACTATGTAAAGCATGTAAATAATTATATTGCCAATCGTTTAATGCTTGACCTTGATAAATTAGAAAATCAACTAATTTTGAACGCGCACAAGGTTTTTCAATACGATAAAAAATCCCAAAACATTAAGTCTAAAAAATAGGTATTTTAAAAAACACTTATATTTATAAATCACGAAATATTAATTATAATTTAACGTTTCTTTTTGCTATTTCGTGATTTTTAAATATAATTATTCTATGTTAAATTTAATTAAAGAAATCTTAAGATCAATGAAACGTAATGTTTTAGCAGTTGTCAGTTTAATTTTACTGATTTTTATGGCAGCATTTTTGTTCACAAATATCAATGATACGACCGGTAATTTAAACCGTTCGTATACTAGTTTAGTAAATAATGGCAACCTTCATGACTTAACGGTTGATGAAATGATGCCAGACGGTGAACTTGATTTTAGTCACTATTACTCTGGTGCTTCAAATAATTTGAATTCCACGACGAAATATATATCAAAGTCGGATAGTGATTACTCCTTCAGCATTAAGCAAACTGCTATAGCTTCAATTAAATATACTATAACCGATGATGGGCAAGATATTATGCTTTCATCGAAGACGCCGTTTATAGTCCAAATGGAACAAAAGCATGGTCGGCATCCAATAAAAACTGATGTTACAATAGATTTTTCAAATCCAACTAAAAACACCCAATGAATAATAGACACCTTAAATTCACCAGCTAATATTAATGTTGATGGTCAATACGGTCTAGACATGGATATGTACTTGGACCAACATAACTTGCCAACCACTTATGATTATTCACAAATTTCTAAATGGCAGGACCATATAAATAAAGATGGAACGTTCACTTACAATAATTTATTGACAGAATCACTTATGTATAGTTCTAAATCACCGCAACCAGCTAATACCACAAACGACTGATTACTTGTTAATGACTGAACCCATATTAAAACGTCCGGTAAGTATCAATCTTTTTATATTGAAAATTGAAATAATGGTGATTACACTAAATATTTTCAAAATACACTTTCATCAATTCCAATGGGAACTTTTTTATCTTCTGAAACAAATGCTGAAGATATTTTAAATAAAATAATTGTTAATAATTTTGATGAAATGGATAGCGAAATGGATAAAGTTGTTGGCAAAGATAATTGAAGACATTATGAAGCTTTAGATATGACTACCGCTAAAGATCATAATCTATATAAGATGATCAAAACCTCCAACCAAGATCAAGTTGATAAAATTGATTTATACGCTGGCGAAAGATTAGATAATCCAAAAGATTTAAATCTTTTTTCAGTTACTCTTCAAGACATCATTGATCATCCTAATAATTACACTACAAAAGTCAATATCAAAAATATTAAAAATGTAATGGACACTTTTGAATTTTTTGCAAAAGCTTCCAACCAAACAACTAAATCAAAAGATTACACCAATGCATTTAATGAATTGCTATCACCTACCATAACGCCGACCCAATGAAAGACTGATATCAAGAAAATAAGTGGTAGTGGTTCAAAAGGCGGAGCATATATTGAAAATAAGGAATATAAACTAATTGTTACTTACGATTCAATAGATAATATTATGGCATCCGATTATTCTTCATTTAGTACTATTTTATCTCCAGGGTTTGCGAAGGCAAATAATAAGGTCCCACTTAGCCCAACTGTGTGGAATGAACATCAATCGGACACTCAGGATGATTTTAATAACTGAATTACAAATTTATCAAAAAATAACCCAGAAAATGTCGTTGATGTCGGAGGATCTAAATATATCGTTTTAGGTATAGGTTTAACACCAGATTTTATGTATCCTATCTTTAATGCTCAATATTTAATGCCGGACACAACAACTCAGGCATTGCTATATGTAAATGACAATGGATTTAACAACATCCATGATGCACAACGTTCAGCGAGTATAGAACAATATATTGTGGCTAAAACAAAATCAGGGGTTTCATTGCAAAGCACATTAGACCAAATTAATGATTGAAGTGCTATTCATATGAATTGGCCTAGTAATATTAATGCGGCACATGGCGCTAAAGATATGACTAATAAATTAAATGTATCTGCTGGGAGAGTTTCCTTTTTAGGCTCTCTATTGGGAGGCATTAATATCGTTTCAACATTCTTGATTTCTTTTGTAATTATTTTGTCATTAATTGTAGGATCGATTATCATTAGAAAATTTATTACTTCTAATCGCATTAGTATTGCAATTATGAAAGCAAATGGTTATCGAAGTCGTGATATTACTAAAGCTTTAATGATTATTCCTGTTTTAATAACTGTATTAGGTGGTATTCCAGGATACTTTCTTGGTAATTTAGCCCAAACCGGAACAATTATGTTGTTTAGTGATTTTTGGACGGTGCCAACAGATGTTATATCATTTTCGTGGGTGGCATTCCTAGTGGTGCTAATTGTTCCGTGGATCATCTTTAGTCTTATTATTCTAGCTTCAACGTTTTACACATTACGTGGAACCATCAGTGAATTGATGAAAGAAGGTAGTGATGTAAAACCTAACATCTTAAGTAATGCAGCTAAAAAAGCTGTTAATAAATTAGGCGTCATGACTAAACTAAGGACTTCGTTAGCATTCCATTCAACTTGGAAATTAACCCTCTTGATGGTTATGAGCGCGGCCGCAATCTCCAGTATTACCTTCAGTGTCTCGACGCAATCGCAGTTTAGTAATAGTCGAGATAAATCATTCGAGGGCAAGAATTACGAATTCATGATGAATTTATATAGCCCCACTATTGAAGGTGGTCAATATATTGGGATGCCGTTTGAAGATTTTGGTAAATCAATTGATGGTGTGCCAAATACAGATAAATATGTGGCAAAACCGCCTAATGTTCCATGGGACCAATGAAAAGATAAGGATCAACAATGAGACTATATAAATACGTCGGTTAATGGAGGATTTAGAAAAGACCCTTCTTTTGTTACCAATTACAAACCGTCAACCTTAGGTAATTATAATAGTATGAGCTTTCCTTCCATGACTGATTTGCCTAATATGTCTTCAGATCCTGAAATGTTAAAATATAAGGTTCAATCTAAAACGGCCTATGATCATAAATTAGGAATAGGAGCTAAAAATTCTAACGCTTGACAAATTGCGGTAGCGATGATGCCGGATGGTCAAAAGCAAATTGCAGAGCAATCTTTTAGCGATTTTATGAGTTACGTATATGACAACAACTTACCTTTAAAGAAGTTCATTATTAAGAATGGCACTGAGGAAAATCCCAAATGGGATTTTAAGGAAAAGGATATAAATAATACATTGTTTTTGAACGAGGAATTCGTTGGCGATGTTATTAAGGCTTATCAAGACGAAGGGTGTAATACAACCGATTTCAAATTAGGGTATGACATTGTGCCGATTGAGTCAACTGATGAAACATATACTTATTTGCAAGGTAGTGTTGATAGTATTAATGGAAAGAAAAACTCTAAAGGGTCAACAATAACTGTAAATGGTATTAAAACCCAAGATGACAAACATCAATCTAGAGTCAAATTATATGATACAAACAATAAATATTTAAACGATGAATTGAATCAAACTTTAAAAAATAATGTTTATCCAATTATTCCTAATGCTTTTGCGGCCCAAAATTATAATCTTCATATTGGTGATAAAATTATTGTTAATGCCGATAACAACGCTTATCGTAATCAAACGAACGATGCAATGAAAAAAGATTTTGATAGCCATAAAAAGGCAGTGTTTAAAGTTATTGATATAACCGCAACATATTATGATAACGAATTTTATGCGAACCAAAACGATATTAACAAAGCATTGGGTTATGACGATCCGAACTTTGAGAATCGGAATGCATTAGGTGTTAGCGCGACTAACGCTAAAGGCCTTTCTAATTCAATCGGTAATATTCCATTCAACGGAATCATCACACCTGAAAATCCTAAAAACAGTGTTCCCTATACATTATATAATGGTCTATCATTGTACTCACCATCTGGTTTATATCCAGCAACTGATAAATGAGACCAAACCGCTGCGAAAAAAATGTTTATGTCAGGAAACAAAACAGCTAATAATTCCTCAGCGGTAATGGATTATATTAGTGGTGCAACCGGGATTGCTTTAAAAGGGAAAAAAATGGATGAAAAAGCTGAGAATTTATATAAATCAATTGTTAAAATATATGGAAGTTCACCATTAGTTACAACGATTTCTAATGTAAACAACAAAGGAATAACGTTAAACACCTTCAATCAACTAACAAGTACAACTGAAAAAATTTCAAGTATTGTGATTGGAATTATCATTCCCATTTCGTTTTTAATGGTATTGCTAATTGCATCGATGTTAATTAGTGATGCAAGAAAACTAGTTGCCATGTTGAAGTCTCTAGGCTTTAGTGACCGAGAAGCAGCGTCGATATTCCTATCTATAGATTTACCAGTATTTGTTCTGGGATTGTTGATTTCACTACCATTTATTTATGTCATAAGTTTAATATTTAGCACAGTCGTATTTAATTTTGCGAATATATTATTAAGTGGTACAATATCATGGTTAGGATACGGTATAGCAGCCGCATCAATGATTGTTATCTTCTATTTAACATATTTATTTAGTAAATTATCGATCAAAAATATGAACTTAGTTCAAGAATTAAAATAAGGAGCATTATTATGGCTAAAGTAGACAAGAAAGATTTATCAATTAAAGCACAACCTAAAACTGAAGTTGTCGATCAAAAGATCGATAGTGAAATTAGTCCTGTGATTGTTCAATTAAAGGAAAACGAATCCATTAGTAAAGATGCAAATGACAAACCGAGCAAAAAGAGTTTGTTAAATAAGGCACAACCCAAATCTAAAAACGTTAAAGATGATGAAGTAATTGCTGATAATAACGCCGAGTTAAAAGAACGTGACGTTAAAAGTGAAAACAAGTATAACGAATTACGGGCTGAAACTAAAGAAAAAGCTGAACGACTAAGTGAGCTTGAAGCAAGGCTGGCAGAAAATGTTAAGAAAACTCCAAAGGATAAAAACAATCTAACTGAAGTTGAAAAAGCAGAACAAGCTAAAATGTTAGCTTTAAAAGTAGAACGTGATAAAGCGAAAGCTGAATTTAAAACTCTTAATCACGCTCAAAAGAAAGCGACTAAAGAACGAGTTAAAGTTGTAAAAAAATTGAATGCTGCTCACCAAGGCCCAAAAGATGTAGTGATGCACGAAGGCAATGTAATTGAATTAAAGAATGTTGTTAAATATTATTCAAATGGATACTTAGTTAACAAGATCATCAAAGGAATTGATTTAGATATTGCTCATGGTGAATTCATCGTTATCTTAGGCCCTTCAGGTTCAGGTAAAACTACTTTAATGAATATTATAAGTGGTTTAGACCGTGCGAGCGAAGGACAAACAAGTGTATGCGGTAAAAACTTAATTAACTTAACTAATAACGAGTTAACAAGATTTAGACGTCAACATGTTGGATATATCTTTCAACAATATGGTTTGTTACCCAATCTAACAGTTAAAGAAAACGTTGAAATTGGTAGTTACTTACAAAAAGATAAATCAAAAAAATTGGATGTTACTGAAATTTTAGAATCAGTTGACATGGTTGAACATATTAATAAGTTCCCTCATGAATTATCAGGTGGTCAACAACAACGAGTTTCAATTGCGCGAGCTTTTGCTAAGAACCCAACAATCCTATTTGGTGATGAACCAACTGGCGCGATTGATGAAGAAATGTCTAAAATGGTTTTAGAACAATTTGTTCAAATCAATAAAAAGTTTAAAACAACTGTTGTTATGGTAACTCATAATCCAATCTTTGCTGATCTAGGGACTTGTGTTATTAAGGTTAAAGATGGTCAAATTAATGAATTAATTAGAGATCAGAAACCAAAACCAGTGCGCGATTTAAACTGACAATAAAATATTAATTTCACTAATTTGTTAGTGAAATTTTTATTGATAAATTTAATTATTTTTCATTAATTTTTCATTAAATTAATAAATAAGCAATTTTTGATATAAAATATATTATAATTTATAGGTTACTATATATAGTAGTATCTAATTTTTTTATTTAGAAGGGTGATAAATTTGAAATTATTACATCGTATAAGTCCGAGAAATCGTATCTTGGACCACGCCAGCTCGATTGCTGATGAAGTAATCGCACTTGAAGCGCCTTATAGCAAACTAACTGATCAGGAATTGAGAGACAAAACTGATGATTTTATCATACGTTTAGATAACAATGCAACACTAGATGATATCATCGCTGAAGCTTTTGCAACCGTTCGAGAAATGATTTACCGAACCTTTAAGCAAAAGGCTTTCCGAGTTCAATTGATCGGGGCGGCAGTTGCCCATTTTGGTGATTTTGCTGAAATGATGACAGGGGAAGGTAAAACCTTAACCTTGTTATTAGTATCATACTTGGATAGTTTGCTTAAAAAGGGTGTTCACATCGTTACTGTTAATGAATATTTAGTACAACGTGATGCTGAGTATTCAGCTAAAGCATTAAATCGCTTAGGTGTTTCAGTTGGTTATATCACTAGTGCGATGAGTAATAGTGAAAAACAAAGTATGTACAATTGTGACATTACTTATGCACCAAACTCTGAAATTGGGTTTGATTATTTACGTGACAACATGGCACGTAACATTCATGATAAAGTTCAACGGGGGCTTCATTTTGCAATCGTCGATGAAGGTGATTCAATTTTAATTGATGAAGCGAGAACGCCACTAATTATTAGTGGACAACCAAAAAATGATGTTTCCTTATATATGAAGGTTGATCGTTTTATTGCTAAGCTAGACGAAGATGATTATCTAGTAGATCCTGAAAGTAATAGTATTACTTTAAGTGATTATGGAGTTGATAAAGCACAAGAATACTTTGAAGTAAATAACATCTATGATATTGAAAATTCAGATATAGTTCATAAGATGGTGAATGCTTTAAGAGCACATTATGTTTTTGAAAACGGAAAAGAATACATTGTTAAACAAGATAAGAATGGTCAAGATATAATTGCTTTAGTCGATCAATTTACTGGCCGGGTTTTAGAAGGTCGAAGTTATAACGCTGGTTTGCAACAAGCGATCCAAGTTAAAGAACGGGTTAAGATTGACCCTGAAAATATCACTGTGGCAACAATTACTTATCAATCGTTATTCCGTCAGTATAATAAGTTGTCTGCCGTATCGGGGACAGCTTTAACTGAAAGTGAAGAATTCATGAGTATTTATAATATGGTGGTAGTGCCGATTCCAACAAACCGTCCATTGATTCGTCAAGATCACCCAGATTATATTTTTGGTGATAAAAAAACTAAATGAAAATATGTAATTGCTGATATTATCAGACGTCATAAAACAGGTCAACCAATTTTGGTTGGGACCGCATCTGTTGATGACTCTGAAGTTTTACATCAATTATTACTTAAAGTTGAAGTACCACACGAAGTTTTAAATGCGAAGAATCATGCTCGTGAAGCTGAAATTATTGCTAAAGCTGGTGAAGTTGGTTCGATTACAATTGCGACCAATATGGCTGGTCGAGGGACCGATATTAAATTAGGCAAAGGTGTTATTGATGCCGGTGGTTTATTTGTTTTAGGAACCGAACGTCATGAATCAAGAAGAATTGATAATCAATTGCGTGGTCGTTCAGGACGACAAGGCGACATTGGGGAATCGCGTTTCTTCATTAGTTTACAAGATAGTTTATTCAAACGATTTGCAACCGATAAATTTGATAAAGCCCAATCTAAATTAGGCGACGATTATATCGATTTACGTTTCTTTGGGCGTTTGTTAAACAACACGCAAAAAAAAGTTGAAGGAATCAACTTTGACGTTCGTAAAAATTTGATTGATTACGATCATGTTTTAAGTAGTCAAAGAGAATTGATTTATAAACAACGAGATCAAATTTTAAAAGCAAAGAACCTAGTTCCACTAGTTAAAAACATGGCTAAACACGTCGTCACTGATGTGGTTGATTTGTTCCGTGATAAGGATAACTCAGATATTATTAATATTGATAAATTGGTTGAAAGTTTAAATGAAAAAATATTCTTGGAGCCAATTGCAACAACAGCAACGTTAGATAGACATAAACCTGATCAAGTTAAAAAAACTTTAACTAAATTGATGGAAGATTGAATTCAATCAAAGGCCGAAGAATTAACTGTTCCTGTTATCAATCCAATGTTACGTGATATTCTGATTCGCAACATTGATGAATCATGAACGCAACATTTAGATAATGTTATGAAATTGCGTGAAGGTGTAAACTTGCGAGCTTATGAACAAAAATCACCATTAAACATTTATGTTAATGATGCCGACCGAATGTTTAATAACTTAAAGAATAATACCGCTCATAAAACAATCGTTATTTTTGGTCGCATGAACAACATGCAACAACAATCACGGCGTGGCCCACAAGGTGAACCAACCATTCAAGTTATTAATGGCGATCAAAACGCTCCAACATTTGAATTATCAACTTCAGCTAACAAAGCACCAGTTATTATCAATGGACAGCAAGAAGCGACTCCTAAGGGTAAAATTAACATTGCTTTACTTAATCATGTGCCAATGCCAAAGATATCATTATTAGATGATCATATTGAAAATAAGCCATTATTACCGAAGGCTAAAAAGAGTTCAGCTACAAAAGTTAAAATTCCAACTAAAAAACCTGTAGCAACCAAAAGATTAGATGTCCTTAATGGAAAAGCGGCTAGCCAATCAGTTGAAAATAAAACAGCTTCTAAAAAAGCAGTGGCTAAGAAAACGACTGCAGCTAAAACTACTACTAAAAAGTTAGTAGCTAAAAAAGCGGCAACCACTAAAACAAAACCGACTAAAAAATTAACTACAACCAAATTAGATGTTGCAAAACCGGCAACTAAAAAAAGCGATGACAACTAAATCAGTAATTGCTGAAAAGTCAGAAGTAGCTAAAAAATAAAATATACAAATAAAAAGCAACCATTAATGAAATTCCGATAATCAGGAAAATTCACTAATGGTTGCTTTGTAATTTTAAATAGTGCCACCACACATAAAGGGCATATGCTTAGTGCTGCTCCATTTCTGACCTGACACGATTCGCTACTCAATATTGCGATGACATAATTATTATATATAATTTTTTTTACATATTATAAAAAAACCACAATTATTTTTAGTATGTATAATATTTATAGTATTATAAAAGAGTAAATTATAGCTTTGCTATATTAGTTTGAAAGGTAAATTATGAAAGAAAATTATATTATTTTTGGATTAAGCGCAGGACAACACATTGCCAAGGAAATCGCTCGTCTTAAAGAAGTCGAATTGGGTAAAATTAAAATATCTAAATTTGCTGATGGTGAAATCCTAGTTAGTTCAGAACAATCAATTAGAGGAATGGATGTTGTTTTAGTTCAACCAACATGTTCGCCAGTTAATGATAACTTAATGGAACTACTGATTGCTATTGACGCGATGCGTCGTGCATCAGCTGCAAGCATCAACGTTGTTATCCCTTATTTTGGTTATGCAAGACAAGACCGTAAATCTAAGGGACGCGAACCAGTGACATGCCGTTTAGTGGCTGATTTATTACAAACAGCAGGTGCTACAAGAGTTATCACAATGGATATCCACAGTGATCAAACCCAAGGGTTTTTTAAAATACCTTTTGATTCATTTCGAGCAACATGACTTTTATTAGAAGCAATTTTAGAAAAACATACAATTGATGATTTGACAGTTGTTTCCCCAGATTATGGTGGCGTTAAACGAGCTCGATCAATGGCGCAACATTTAAATGCCCCATTGGCAATCGTCGATAAAAGACGACCGCGTCCTAATGAAGTTGAGGTTAGTAATATTTTAGGAGATGTTAATGGTCGTGAATGTCTTTTGATTGATGACATGATTGATACTGGCGGGACAATTTTAGCAGCATCTAAATTATTAAAAAGTAAGGGTGCAAAATCTGTTACCATCATGGCGACACATGCTTTATTTAATGGCAATGCAATTGCTAACATTACCAAAGCGATTGAAGACGGTGTGCTTCATGATATTTTCGTTACCGATACAATTCCACAAGTTCCTAATCCCAACATTAACGTTGTAAGTGTTGCCCCTTTCTTTGCTGATAGCATTGATATCTATACTAAAAATCGTGGTTCAGTTAGCAAACTATATGCTAAATATTCTGAACGTACATTATTAAAGAATAAAAAATATGGCAACAAAAAAAACGATTAGTGAAATCGTAGTTGTTGAAGGTAAAACCGATAGCGTTAAACTACAACATCTATTTAATGTTGATACCATTATTACCAATGGTTCAGCGATTAACAAAGAAACGATAAGTTTGATTAAACAATTAGCGCTAGGCCGTGGTGTCATTCTTTTTTTAGATCCAGACGGACCTGGTGAAAAGATTCGTAAAACAATTACTAATGCAGTGAGCGAAACAAAACAATGTTTTTTAAAAAAATCAGACATGATTAAAAGTAAACACAAAATTGGTGTAGCTGAAGCCAAAGACGAAGCTATCATCAACGCTTTTGAGAATATTGTTACTTTCAAAAAACAAATTACGTCAACACTTTCATGAGAAGATTATTTAAAGATAAATCTTAACACGCGAGAAAAGCGTAAGCTTTTAACTAAGCAATTACATATTAGCGAAGCTAATCATAAACAATTATTTAAGCGATTAAACATGTTGTCATTAGATTATGCTGCAATCAAGAAGTTGGTATCATAAATGAAATTATATGAACATGAAATTATTTTACAAGTAGTAGCAACCCCGATTGGGAATCTGCAAGAAATTAGTCAACGTGCTAAAGATGCTTTCGTTAAGGCAGAAGTTATCTTATGTGAAGATACGAGAACAACTGGTAAATTATTAAAATTATTGGAAATCGAACATCATGCTAAATTAATTAGTTATCATAAATTTAATGAAACTAAAAAATTAGATAGTATCATTGAAGTGATTAAATCAAAGCAAACAGTTCTAGTAAGTGATGCTGGTTATCCAACGATTAGTGACCCCGGTTATTTACTGATTAAAGCATGTTATGAGAATGAGATTGGCGTTGAAGTAATCAATGGGCCATCAGCGATGATGCACGCTCTAGTAGCAAGCGGGATTGACACCAAAGCATTTTTATTCATTGGATTTTTAGATCATCTTAAAACAAAACGAATCAAACAATTAAAGATTTATCAAAATATTACGATGCCCCTTGTGATTTACGAGGCAGTCCACCGAATTAATGATACGCTAGATGACATTAAGACCACATATGGAAACCGTTTTGTTGTTGTGGCTCGCGAATTAAGCAAGCAGAATGAAACAATCTATCGTGGCTACTTAGATGATTATGAAGAAATTACAGCCAAGGGTGAATTCGTGGTTATTATTGCACCGCAACTTAAGGTTCCAACTGATTTAAAAATTGAAGCAGCTGTTGAAGAGGTCAAAGTCTTGATGGACTACAACATGCGTTGTAAGGATGCTTGCAAGTACGTGGGGCATCGTTCAAAGTACGATCCTAAAACACTTTATGAAGTTATTAATAAAATTTCAGATAAAAAATAATATTTTGTAGAATTGGCTTGATGATAAAATATTTCAATTTATAATAAAGGAGATTGCATTATTGTTATTAATAATGTATTATTAATAAAACACAATAGGAGGATATTATGGCACATAAGCAAGCTTGTAACCCTAATTCTTTAAATAAAGTAAGACCGCTTACTTTTATTGGCGTTTTTGATTTTTATTATTTAGGTTAAACATTCGTGTTTAACCTTTTTTTATTGCAAAGGAGATCATTATGAAGCAATTCAATAAAAATATCGTTAGCATTAACGATATGAGCAAGGAAGATATCGTTTATCTTTTAGATTTAGCACAACGGCTAGATAAATTAGATAACAAGCATACTTTGTTGACCGATAAGGTAATTAGTAGTTTGTTCTTTGAACCATCAACGAGAACACGCTTATCATTTGCATCAGCAGCAAATAAGCTAGGCGCAAGGGTGATAGGTTTTGATAACCCCGATGGAAGCAGTTTAAAAAAAGGTGAATCCTTAATCGATACTTTAAAAATGGCTGAAGTTTATAGTGATTTAATAGTGATGCGACATAGTGTCGATGGAGCAGCCCGCCTTGGAGCTGAGAATGTTAGTTGTGCTTTCTTGAATGCCGGCGACGGATCGAACCAACACCCAAGTCAAACATTATTAGATCTATATACCATCAAAGATGAATTAGGAACACTTGAAAATATTGAAATTGCTTTTGTAGGTGATTTAAAATACGGGCGAACCGTTCATTCACTAACAGCAGCCCTTAAAATGTTTAACGCTAAAATTCATTTTGTAGCACCACCTAATTTACAAATCCAAGATTCTATTTTAAGAAAATTAGATGAAGCTAAAATTAAATATGAATTAAGCGATAATTTAGAACCAATCATCAACAAGGTCGATGTCATTTATATGACGAGAATTCAACGTGAAAGATTCGCCGACGGCGATGATTATGAAAAGGTTAAAGGTTGTTATATACTTAACAAAGATTTGTTAATGAAACAAAAGCCAAAGAAGAATATGATTATTTTACATCCTTTACCAAGGGTCGGAGAGATTAGTACTGATGTCGATGAATTACCATACGCTAAATATTTTCAACAAGCAGCTAATGGCGTGCCAGTTAGACAAGCAATGATTATGGCAACATTGAATTTAACGAAACGGATTGGAGACAAATAATGAATTTAAAAGTAACGTCGATTAAAGATGGAGTTGTGATTGACCACATTCCTAATGATGATGTATTTAAGGTTTATAACATCCTTCACTTACAAAAACAAAAACATCCATTAACAATGGCCCTAAATTTGCATTCTAAGACAATGCCTCATAAAGGTATGATTAAGATTGAATCAAAACATTTGTCGAAAAACGAACTTATGAAGATAGCATTAATTGCACCAGGGGTAACAGTTAATCTAATTGCAAATGAAAAAGTTTCTGAAAAACTACATTTAATAATCCCTAAAACTGTTATTAATACACTATTGTGTAATAACAGTAAATGTATCAGTAATTTCGAACGAGACATCAACACTAATTTTACAATTAGTGTTTATCAAAAATTTCATTATGCCAAATGTTTTTATTGTGAAAAAGAGTATCTATTAAAGGAATTATCATTACATGAAAATTAAAATGAATTATGGTGAAGCGTTAGTTATTGAAAATGAAACGATAGCAGATAATTATTATTTATTAAAATTACAATTAGATAGTGACCATCAGGTTTTACCCGGCCAGTTCTATATGATTTATAGTAATGATCAAGCAAAATTGTTGGGCAGACCGCTAAGTGTATATGATTATCAAGCAAAAAAACGAATTATAAGCTTCTATTTTGAGAAAGTTGGCAGCGGAACAAAGGATATAGCACAATATCGACCAGGTTCATTAATTAAGTTGCTAGGACCGCTAGGTAATGGGTTTAACGCCCCTACCAACCGTAACATCCTGATGGTTGGTGGCGGCATTGGAATGGCACCATTTTATTACTATTACCAAAAATACCAACAACAAAACAGCATTATAGCAATGTTTGGTGGAAGAGATAAAAACGCGTTAACTATAAGTAAAAAGTTTAATTTTACCACTATGCTATATAGTGACGATGGTAGTGTCGGGACTTCTGGCTTAATAACTCAAGATTTAGCTATGATGATTAAGAACCGAAAAATCGACTTAGTACTTGGGTGTGGTAACATGGCGATGCTCCAAGCGCTAATGAAAATATGCGACGAATTAGATGTTGATTGCTATATCTCAGCAGAAAACCGCTTTGCTTGTGGAGTGGGGGCCTGTGATGGGTGCTCAATTAAGGGAAAACACGAAATGCTTCGTGTTTGTAAGGAAGGCCCGATATTTAATATGAAAGATTTGGTAATAACTAATGAAAAATAATTTAACGACGAAGTTTAATAAAATTCCTTTTTCATCGCCCTTACTTAACGCTTCGGGATGCTTTGGTGATTGTTTTGAATATGTTGATATTTTTGATCCTAATCACTTGGGTGCGATTATTACTAAGGGAATCACTTTACATGCAAGAAATGGTAATGGCGGCGTTCGTGTTGCTGAAGTAAACAGCGGAATGATTAACTCAGTTGGTTTAGAAAACGAAGGAATTGATCAATTTATTAATAAGACACTTAAGGAAATGGACGGCAAACTTACTAGTCCACTTATTATTAATATTAGCGGTAGTAAATTAGAAGATTATGTTGCTTGTGTTAAAAAAGTAGAAGAATGTAAAAAGATTGCAGCAATTGAATTGAATATTTCATGTCCCAATGTTAAAGAAGGTGGCATGGCTTTTGGCGCTGATCCCAAGACTGCAGCAACGATAACTGCAGCGATTAGAAAGATAACAACGAAACCACTAATTGTTAAATTAACGCCAAATGTTACTGATATAGTAGCGATTGCTTTAGCAGTAGAGCAAGCGGGAGCGGACGCTATTAGTTTGATTAACACAGTATTAGCGATGAAAATCGATATTAAGAAACAAGCACCATTATTAGGTAATATTACTGGTGGTTTAAGTGGGCCAGCAATTAAGCCAATCGCGATTAGAATGATTTATCAAACTAGTCAAAAAATTAGTATTCCTGTTTTTGGAATCGGAGGTTGTCGTAATTATGAGGATGCCTTAGAATTTATGATGGCTGGCGCTTCATTTGTTGAAGTCGGAACCGCGATGTTTAATAACCCCAATGTAATGTTAGAAATTACATCAGGATTATCACAATATTGTCAAAAGCATAATATTGCTAATGTAAGTGAATTAGTTGGTTTAGCTCACAATGATAATGGCTTGGCTTACCGTGAAAGGATGAAACAACATGAATCTAAATAAAGTTATTGTTGCACTAGATTATGATAATGAAATTAGTGCCCTTCAATTAGTTGATCTTCTAGATAAGAAAATTGAAATTTATAAAGTAGGTTTAGAATTATTTTTAAATACCGGTGGTAAAATTATCGACTCACTACAAAAACGTAACAAGAAAATATTTTTAGATTTAAAATTTCATGATATTCCAAATACCGTTTTACAAGCATGTCAATTTGCTTTTAAACAAGATGTAATGTTTGTTGACGTGCATATTGCTGGTGGAACTAAGATGATGCAACAAATTGTCGCATTAAGAAATAAATTAAATAGTAAAACTAAAATCATTGGAATCACAGTTCTAACTAGTTTTGATGAAAAAGGACTTCAAGAAGTTTTTGATAACAAAACAACAATTTTAGAAAATACTGAAAGATTAGCTAAATTAGCTTTTCAAGCAAAAATGGACGGAGTTGTTTGTTCGGCTTTTGAAGCGACCGACATTAAAAGCAATACAAATGCTAAATTTATTACAATTTGTCCCGGGATTCGCTTAGTAAACAATCACAACGATGATCAAGTGAGAGTGATGACGCCACTTCAAGCGAGCCAACATCATGCTGATTATCTTGTGATTGGCCGTCCCATCAACAAAGCTAAAGATCCGCTACTTGTAGTAAAACAAATTGAACAAGAGCTTAACCATGAAAATTAAATTAATAAATGGGGTTGATGTTAATTTACTACCAATCAATATTTTAATTGAAGATACTAAAATAATTGATGTTTCACAAGACTTGATATTAACTAAAACAGATAAAACAATTGATCTTGAAAATCATTTAGTAATGCCGGGTATCATCGATTGTCACACTCATATGCGAGACCGTTTATTGAGTTATAAAGAAGATTATACCACCGGTTCAAAAGCTTGTGCCCACGGTGGTATAACCACCTTCATTGATATGCCTAACACTAAACCATATACAATTACAAATGACGAACTAAAGATAAAAAAGTTTGCAGCCAAAGCCTTATCAATTGTTAATTTCGGTTTTTATTTTGGTTCAACAGATGAAGCAGAATTAGCTGAAATTAAATTAGCTTCAACCAAAACGCTTGCAACTAAAATTTTTATGAACGATTCGACTGGCAAAATGAAAATCACGGATTTAGGTCGCCTTCAAAAAATCATTGATAATTCCCAACGGGTTTTGTTTCATGCTTCCGGCGATGTGATTGATTCAATTTTCAAATGTAAAATTGATAAAAGTAAATTATTATATTTTTGTCATGTTGCCAACCAGAATGATTTTGATAAAATAAATGATTATAAAAATCAAGGTTACCATATCGTGATGGAGGTGACACCACATCATTTATTATTAAATAAAGCAATGATGGATGATCCAATAAACGAGAAGCTACTACAGGTCAAGCCGCCATTAGCCACATCAAAAGATAACGAATTTTTAATTGCGAAATTAAATGAGGGATTGATTGATACAATCGGAACTGATCATGCCCCGCATTTATTAAAAGAAAAGCAAACAGCAATCACTTATGGTTTTCCCGGTGTTGAAACTTC
>JAACJW010000006.1 GCA_021378525.1 Ureaplasma sp. Hg2
ACAATAACTGCGGTATCAAAATTAACTGTAATATCAAGACTACCAGCTTTATCATCTATGTTGCTTTTTTTAATCGTTAGCTTATGACCACCACTTAAATACCCTGCATCAATTTTCATTCAGTTATTAGTTATATATTGAGAATCAAACTTAATATCATTAACATGCAATGCAAGATCAGAAGGCGTAGGGGGAACTCAACTAAAATTATACTTAACAATAGGTGGTACATAAACTTTGAAGCCACTAAATGTTTTTGTAGCTGATTTAACTTTAGTGCCATTAAATAAAACAGGCGTATCAAAATTAACTGTAATATCAAGACTTCCGACATTGTCGTCTACATTACTTCTTGTAATTGTTATACTATGACCATCAGTTATATATGATGGGTCCATTTGTATTCAGTGATCAATAATATATTGATTAGTGAAAGTTTTATCTTTAACGCTTAAGTTAAGATCTGAGGGCGAAGGGCCAACTCAATCAAAGCGATACTTATCAACCTTTTGGAAATTCTTAAAAGTTGTTGTTGTGGTTTTAACTTCTGAGCCAGCAACTGAAACATTCGTATCAAAATTAACTGTTACATCCATGGTTCCAAGAGTATCATTTACATTAGTTTTTTTAATGGTTAATTTATGGCCATCTTTAAGATATGATGCATCAATATTAATTCAATTCTCAATTATATAAGCGCTATCAAAAGTTTTATCACTTGGATGTAATTTAAGATCTGCGGGCGAAGGATCTATCCAATTAAAATTATAGCCAACAACAGGCGGTGTAACGCCTGTATTAAACCCGCTAAATTGAACACTCATTGATGTAACGTTTTGAGTTTTATAAATAATGTTAACGTCGTTGCTGTAGATAACTTGAATGCCCAACAAACCATTTGCATCATCAACATCTAAAATTATTTCTGGGATTTTATGGTGATCGAGATATTGCTTTTTAATATCAGCGTCGCCGTCACCAAAAACAACCCAGTTATTTCAAATATAGGAAGTACTAAAACTACTTGGTTTTCGCGCCAAATCTGCTGCTGATGGATTTTTCCAGTCTGCATTATAATTGGTTTTGTCAGTTTGTTTTGAATCACTAGTGGCGCTACATGCCGATAAAGCAAAAGCCGGTATAGCAACCATCATTAAAATTGCAAAACAACTAATAAATTTTATTTTTTTCATAGCGAGCACCCTTTATATATATTTTATTATTATTTATTTAATCAACCAATTAAAAAACTTACTTTTGAATAGCAAAAAAGCTATACCATAGATATAACTTTTTTTACTATAGGCAATTTGTAAGCTTCTAAAGTGGATTTATAATCGCTATCTTCTCTCTAGTTGTCCGTTTTTATTGAGGCAATCTAAGATTTTTTAGTTTTCTTTTGTTGTTTCTTGAATTGCTTGTAAGTTTGCGGGCCACTTCCCTTTGCATTAACTTTGGCCCTTGGCTTACCTTGATGCATTTGAGGTTTTTTAGTTTTCTTTTGTTGGTTCTTAAATTGATTGTAAGTTTGTTGTTTAGCTTTTGAATTAAATTTAGCATTAGGTTTTTTATTCGTACTAATTTTAGATTTACCTTTAGCTTTAATTTTTGTTTTCTTTTTCGAATTAACTCTAGGCTTATCTTCGTCTCTCGAATTAAATTTAGTTTTACTATTGATTTTGTTAGTAGAAGCAGAATTTGATCATTTAGATCCATTAACTACTTCTTCAGAATTCACATCATCAATTTTATTATGACGTCTAGATTTAACAGATTTTGATGTTTTTTGGAATCCTCCAATTAAAGTATCTAATTCTGTGTTGCCATTTAATTTAGATATTTTAGTTAATGATACATCTCTATCATAGTAATATTTTCGGTCACCTTTTGAAAACTTCTTTTGTTGCAAGCCCATTTTCTTATCGTTCATTATTAAGAAATTGTTTTTATTACTTTGTAATTGAATTCTTTTTTTACGTCGTTTAATTTGTGCTTTAACAGCTCGTTCTTCACGTGTTTTATTTAAATAATAGAAGATGAATGCAGCTACTAAAATAACTAAAGATGATATTATTAAACCGATAATTAAAGCTAAATCTTCTGGTTTAATTCCCGATTCAATGGGAAAACCAAAACTAGTTAAATCATAAGAATAAGTTGATGTGGTTGTATCACCGCTTGTTAAATAGTATGTTCCTTCAACTGTTAAACCACCTTCGCTATTATTGTATTCAAAGTGAATGTCGTCTATTACTAGTGAATGATTTGGATCGTTAACTTGCAAATAAGTGGAGTAATTAGATGAATTTACAACCGATGGTAAAACAGCTTGAGCCTTTGAAGTTATAACTGTAAATGTTGGTTTAATAGAAGTGCAAGCAAAACCATTCAATGTATGTGTATAGTTGCCTATTGTTCTAGCGCCGGTTTTTGGTTTGTTTTTATAATAAGTTCCTGAAATCGTTAACTCTCCCTTTTCATTATTTGAACTGAAATGAATATCATTCGGGATTAAAGTTTTACTTGGATCAATTACGTTTATGTATTTAGTATAATTACTTATACCTACTTTTGAAGGTAATGTTTTCGAAGCGGTTGATTTTATAATGGTAAATTTTGGTGGCACTATTTTTATAGCAAAACCTGATAAGTCATACGAATAAGAACCTATTGATGTTTGAACATGATTTGTTGACGTTCAATAATTACCTGAAACTTTTAAAGTGCCATAAGCATCTTGTTGATTTGAGAATGTAATATCTTTTGTAATAAGGGTTTTATCTGGATCAACAACATCTAAATAAGTTGAATAGTTTGTGGTATTAACACCAGATGGAAACACACTCGATGAGTTAGCATTTGTTTTAAAAACGGGCTTAGTTACATTTGAGTTAGCAAAACCTGATAAGTCATACGAATAAGAACCCATTGATGTTGAAACATGATTTGTTGATGTTCAATATGATCCTGATATTGTTAACGTACCCTTTTTATCATTTTGATTAGAAATCTTAATATCCTTTGTAATTAATGTTGATGTATTAAATACATCCATATAATTAACATAATTAGTATTGGTTATTTTTGATGGTAATATTTCTTTTGATTTTGTATTTGGTGTGAAAATTGGTTTCTTTACATCTGTGTTAGCAAAACCTGATAAGTCATACGAATAAGAACCTATTGATGTTGAAACGTGATTTGTTGATGTTCAATATGATCCCGATATTGTTAACGTACCGTTGGAATCGTTTTGATTAGAAAATTTAATATCCTTAGGGATTAATGTCTTATCTATATCTATAACATTTAAATAAGGAGTGTAATTACCATTAGTTACTTTTGATGGTAAGATTTCAGGAGAACTACTATTTGGTCTGAATATAGGCGCTTTTACACTTGTGTTAGCAAAACCTGATAAATTATATAAATAAGTACCTGTGGAGGCTTTTGAGGTATGAATAGTTGATGATCAATATGATCCCGATACCGTTAATGTACCATCTGTATCATTTTGATTAGAAAATTTAATATCATTTATAATTAACGTTTTTGGGTTGGTTACATCCATATAATTAACATAATTAGTTTTAGTTACTTTTGATGGTAATATTTCATGTGATCTACCATTTGAGCTAAACACAGGAGAAGTTACATTTGTGTTAGCAAACCCTGATAAGTCATACGAATAAGAACCTATTGATGTTTGAACATGATTTGATGATGTTCAATACTTTCCTGAAATAGTCAAAGTACCATTCTTATCGTTTTGATTAGAAATTTTGACATCGCTTGTGATTAATGTATTATCTGAATCTTTAACTTTTAAATAATTAGTGTAATTAGTATTTGATATAGATGAAGGTAATATTTCTTTGGCATTAGTTCTTAATGTGAAAGTTGGTGCTGTTACGTTAGTATTAGCAAAACCCGATAAGTCATACGAATAAGAACCTATTGATGTTGAAACATGATTTGTTGATGTTCAATATGATCCTGATATTGTTAACGTACCCTTTTTATCGTTAGTATTAGTAAATTTAATATCGTTTACAATTAACGTCCCATTTGGGTCGTTGGCTTTTATATATGTAGTATAGTTAGTGGTGTCTATTTTTGAAGGGACGATGTCTTGTGATTTACTAGTTGGTTTGAATGTTGGTGCTACTACATTTGTATTAGCAAAACCTGTTAGGTTGTATGAATATTTTAATTTTGATGTTTGAGTTGTGGTTGATCAATAGTCACCAGAAACTGTTAAAGTACCTTTCTTATCATTCTCATTAGTAAATTTAATATCGTTCGTAATTAATGCATTATTAGAATCTGTGACTTTTATATAAGTTGTATAATTACTATTATTTATAGATGAGGGTAATACCTCTCCAACTATTGTTTTATCTGTAAAAACTGGAGCATTAGTAGTATTCGCAAATCCCGACAATGGATAACTAAAAGAGCCGATGTTGGTGGTTGATGTTTTATCATTAGTTGTATGATATTTACCAGAAACTGTTAAAGTACCCTTTTTATCATTCTGATTAGTAAATTTAATGTCTTTTGGGATTAATACATTACTAGGATCATTAATTGTTAAATAAGGTGTGTAATTTAAACTATTTATTGCTGAAGGTAAAATTTGTGGTGAATTGTTATTGATTGTGATTGTTGGTTTTGTTGTATTACTATAAATAAATCCTTTAATAAAATATGAATAGAAATCAAATGGTGTTCCGGCCGTATGACTTGTCGTTGTATAGAATTTGATTCTAAAATCTAATTCCCCTGCTGAATTATGGGGAGTAATACTTTCAACATCGACAATGTCTGATTGATCACTTATATTTAAGTAAGTTTTATAATTGCTCTTGGAAACGACTGAAGGTAATACTTTTGTCCCAGCAGGACTAATTGTTATAGTTGGTTGAGATTCATTTGTGGCGAAACCTGATAATGAAACTTGGACTGAAAGAATCTTACTTGAACTTCATGACGTAGAACGATAAAATACTTTAAAAATTGAATTAGAATAAGTAATATTTGTAAGTTGATCTTTTGCTATTCCAGTGATTGTTACATAATCACTAACATTGGTTTTAGTGTCTATGGGATTATTAGCTATTATTTTTTTGTCGAAAGCACTTTCGGTAATCGTACTAATATTCGTTTGATTAGGGTTTAGTGTTGGTGCTGGGTTTATAGTTGCAAAACCTGTTATGGTTGTTTGGGTTGAAATTGGTGTACTTGTCGTTGAACTATTTGGATGAAAATAAAGTGTAAAAATATTAGTATTAGTATCAAAAGTAATATTTGTAATTAAATTTGGAGCTATTCCACCAATTTTCACATAATTCTTAATATTGCTAATAGTGGTGGTTGGATTATTAGGCGTAATTAATTTATTAAAATCAGCATTTGTAATTTTTTGAATATTAGATTGATTAATAGCGAATGTTGGTTTAAAGGAACTCTTTTCAAAACCTTTATATCACCCATATAATGAACTGGTTGGGGCATTAGCACCTTTATATGTGGTTGAATAATAAACAACATTGATATCTAATTCACCACCCGCATTTCATGGGTTGAAACTAAATTTACTTGGAATTAATACACCATCTGGATCATAAACATAAAAATAAGATCTAAAATTTGAAGCGTTAACATTGGCAGGCAATTCATGTGGTGCAGTCCCTGGATTTGTGCTTAAATGAGGTCCTTTACTATTCCTAGCAAATCCCCCTATAACATAAGAATACGGATTTTGTTTACCTGTTTTTGAATGGTCTGATGTTTGATAATAATTACCACTAATAGTAAGTTGTCCTGCCTTATCATTACTACTAAATTTAATGTCATTAATTATCAATGCATTATCTGGATCAATCGTTCTTAAATAAGTTGTGTAGTTAGTATTATCAACTTTTGATGGTACTTTTTCTTGTGCATGCTTTGTAATTGAAAATTTTGGGGCGGTGTTTCCATCATAAAATCCTTGTAAATTATAAGTTTTGGTTTCTGTTCTTGATCCTGACTTTTGAATATTAGTTGAATAATATTTGATTTTAAAATCAAGTTCTCCTGTTGTATCATGCGGAGTTATACTTACAACACTACTAATTTGATGAGATGGGGTTATATCTAAGTAGGTGCTATAATTAGATGCTGTCACAATTGAAGCGCGCACTTTATTACCGCTACTATTAACAATGATTGTTGGTGGTGGAACAGTTGTTAAGAAACCTGATATAGTTTGATTGAAAGTGCCTTTATGAGTTTTCTTTTGATCTGAATAATAACGACCTGATACTGTTACAGTTCCTTTGCTAACATCAGATGAAATATTGGTAAGATTGATAAACACACTATCGGGGTCTGTTTTAGTTAAGTAAGTTGAATAATTAGTAATACTAACTTTTGAGGCAAAATTATTTCTACCAGCATTAGTAATTGTGAATGTGGGTTTAGTAGAATTCCCAACACCTAATTGAAAAGTGTGGGTAGTGTGTGCTGTTGTTCCGTTCGGTAGATAACTTGAAAAATCAATCTTCGCTTGATTTGATCCTTTATTAATTAAAAGCGTTTTACTATGGATATTAGTCGATGAGATATTTACTACATCACGATATTCCACATATTTAGTACTTCACGATTGTCCTACTTGGGGACAAGTAGATGAGTTATAATCATGGGTGATAGCAGCCGTATGAACTACAATGGTATAGGAAATACCAGACCCAACGTCAGTATTAGAAATTCAATCCCCATTAGCAGTAAGATTAGATGTACTTGATTCCGGGTCAATTTGGGTCTTATTATCTTGAATTAATAGTGGCACAAGCACAATTGGTGTGAGCAACAATGACAAGCCGAGGCCAAAAAAATGTATTTTTTTCATAGTAAACACCCTTTATTATATTTTAATCTTATTAAAGTAATAAACCCTTAAAATGCTTGATTTTGGGTAACAAAAAACTATATCATAGATATAGTCTCTTTTCTTACTTGGTTGATAAAGCTTTCATTTTTTGCAATTGGCGGTCTAATGCCGCTTCCAATTGACGATATTTATTAGAACTCTTATCAGAAATAGTTTTAAGTTGATCCTGAAGTTTCTTAATATCGTTGTTAATATAATCTTCACGTAGTTTTTCTTTGTATTCAAAGTAGTCTGTAAAGATTTTAACACTACCACGTTCAACATATAGTAATCCGCCAGTGATAATCGCTTCTTCACGTTTATCACCTTTCTTATTTCTAATGTAGCTCGTACAGTTTTGGAGAATCCCAATCATGGGAGCAATGTTCCCACCGATTGTGATTCGACCATCGACTGTTGCAGTTTCGATGTTAGTTACTTCTTCATCAAATTTAGTTCCAGTTGGTGTGATGATTTTTAATCTTGTGGACATTAAAGTGTTTTAGCTTTCGCTCGTGCATCTTCAATGGTACCAACGTATTTAAATGCTTCTTCGGGAAGATCATCACATTCACCATCAATAATCGCTTTGAAGCCTTTGATGGAATCTTTAACCTGAACATATTGCCCTGGGTTACCACTAAATTTTTCAGCAACGAAGAATGGTTGTGATAAGAATGCACGAACACGTCTTGCACGACTTACTGTTAACTTATCTTCTTCACTTAATTCATCCATACCTAGAATCGCAATAATATCTTGTAATTCTTCAAATTTTTGTAGAGTTTCTTTAACTCTTTCAGCTACCTTATAATGTTCGATACCAACTAATGTTGGGTCTAATAGACGTGAACTTGATTCAAGGGGGTTGATTGCAGGGTAAATCCCTAACGCAGCAATCCCACGATCTAATACAGTTTTTGCATCTAAATGTGAAAAGGTTGTCGCTGGTGCAGGGTCAGTTAAGTCATCAGCAGGTACATAAACCGCTTGTACTGACGTAATTGATCCTTTATGAGTAGAAGTAATCCGTTCTTGTAATTGTCCCATTTCATAAGCTAAGGTTGGTTGATAACCTACAGCTGATGGCATACGACCTAACAACGCAGAAACTTCTGAACCCGCTTGTGTAAATCTAAAGATATTATCAATAAATAACAATACATCTTGATTATGCACATCTCGGAATTCTTCAGCCATTGTTAAACCACTTAAAGCAACACGCATACGTGCACCAGGTGGTTCATTCATTTGTCCGAATACTAAAGCAGTCTTATCAATAACACCACCTTCGATCATTTCATAAAATAAATCATTCCCTTCACGAGTTCGTTCTCCAACCCCCGCGAATACTGAAATACCTCCATGTCCTGTTGCGATATTATGAATTAATTCTTGTACTAATACAGTTTTACCTACACCAGCACCTCCAAATAATCCAATCTTACCACCCTTGATATAAGGTACTAATAAATCAACTACCTTGATTCCTGTTTCTAAAATTTCTAACGATGCAGCTTGTTCATCGAATGTTGGCGGTTCTCTATGAATAGATTTTCGTTTCGCTTTCGGTGCTGGACGATTATCAATCGGGTCACCTACAACATTAAACATTCTTCCTAGAACTTCTTTACCAACTGGAACAGTTATTGGACCTTCAGTATTAATAACTTCTTGTCCTCTAACTAAACCATCGGTTGAGTCCATTGAGATACAACGAACTACATCATCACCAACTAATTGTGCTACTTCAAGAACTAAAGTTTTCTTGTTGTTTTGAAGTGTTAAAGCATCATTAATTCTAGGTAATTGACCGCTTTCGAATTTAACATCAACAACGGGTCCTAGAATTTGGTGGATTTTTCCTTTTTTGTTTGCCATAATTTTTCTCCTTTACTTTGATTTAATTTGCGCCACTACCGGCAATAATTTCGGTAATTTCGTTTGTAATATTACTTTGACGAACACGATTGTATTGTAATTTATATTTATCAATTAATTCGTTTGCGTTCTTTGTCGCAGTATCCATCGCGTTTCTACGTGATGCGTTTTCACTTACTTTTGATTCAATGTATGAACCATAAATCATTGTTGCCATATAACTTGGTAACAAAGATTCAACAACTTCATCAACTCCTGGTTCAAAATCAAATTGTAATGCGTTAACAGTTAAGTTTTGATTTTCTAGGATTGATTTATCAAAAGGGATAACATCCATTTTGGTTGCGTTGAAGGTTAATGCGTTAACAAATTTTGTGTATAACATTTTGATTTCATTAACTTCTCCACTTTTATATAATCTTAAGATATCGGCTCCTAAACGAGCACATACATCATAATCGAATTCATTATCGTTGAAGTTATAAGTATTGATAATTTGATCACCCATTTTTTTGGTTTTTCAAAAATCAACACCACGACGACCGATAACGATTATTTTGTCTTGAGGTCTTACCATTGAATAAGCTAGTTTGCTAACGTTAGCATTATATGATCCACATAAACCCATAGTTGAGTTAATGACAATATATAATCGCGAATCCTTAGCATTTTTAACTTTCAAAAATTCAACATCTCCACAAATTGATAATAGATATCCAACAACATTGTAATATTCTTGATAGTAATCTTGAATATCCAAATATAATTTTTTTTGTTTTCTTAATTTAGACGATGCTACTAAATGCATTGCCTTTGTAATTTTAGCGGTAGTTTGAACAGATGCTATTTTTCTCTTGATTGCTTCTAAAGACATTTTTAAGCACCCGTTCCTTCCATAATAGGTTGAGCAATTGCTCCACCTAATTTTTTAGCTTTTTTAGCCGCTAGTTTTTCAGCCTTTTTTTGTTCCTTAAGTAATTTTCTTTCCAATTTAACTGCCGGTTCTGGTCTTGGTCTATATTTCAATAATAAACCAACTATTAATCATAATATTAGTGGAACTAACATTAATCATCCGAAAGCGTTACCTCACATGTAACTTGAATAAGTTGAACTAACATTAGGCAATACTTCAGCTATCACTTTGCCAGTGGTAGGGTCAATCGGCGGGTTTAATAAATATCTATAATGAGCAAGCATGTAAGCTTGACCATTATTAACTTTAACCATTTCTCAAACATTCGGTTGAATATTTTTATTGATATTTTGTCAAATTTCGTTACTTTTATTATCCTTAATTGTATGAGTTAACCAGGCGAAGTCGCTTGCATATTGATTTGATATCCACGCTAAACCAATTATTGCGTATATTAGCATTGCTAAACAAATAATTGAATAAACTACTAATATTGATAATTGAATTTTGCGTTTTTTACTTAAGTTTTTTACTTTTAACATTGTGTTTTAATCACAACTTATAAATAAGTTGGTCCTTTAATAGCTGTTAGGTTGTAGTCAGCTAATGTTTTAGGCGAATCAAATTTCTTTGCTTCGTCAATTAAGAAAACGTGAGCTGTTTTAGAACCACTAAATTTTTCAGTAAATTTATCTTTTGATAAATTTGTTTCATCTTTAACTTTTTTATATACAGTTGCAATCGGTCCAGAAACTAATTCTTTAATACTTGCTTCACCAATAATGACTTTGTCTTTCTTGTTGAAGAAAATAATTTTCTTAACTTCCTTATCACTAAAACCTTTAACAATTAAAGCTTTTAAAGATTTATCAAATACGCTCATAATTTCGGTTGCGTTAAAGCTAATAATAGCTGTTTTAACATTTGCTGCTTGAGACACTTCAGGTGTTTTTGATACATCTGTTGTTTCTTGCTTTGTTTCAACTTCGGGTTTAGTTGCTTTAGGGGCAACTGGAGCTTCAGTTTTTTTTGTTTCAACTCCACCTTGAATTGCTTCAAGCGCTTTACTTTCATCATTTGTAACATCTAATCCTTCTAGTGAAAAATCAGTTGTGTATGCGTAGTTTGGTACACCTTTAAGAAATTGACGAATCATGCCTTTAATTTCAGCTTTGAAAGCTAATACTAATACATCGCTAAATGCTTTGCTTTTTTCTAATGTCGATCTTAATTTAGTGCCTTTAAAATGTTTTACTATATCAGATTTAAATCGCGAAATATCTTCAACTGGAATATAGCTAATCATGTGATGTTTAATAGTAAACAAAATAATCGCTTCATCTGTTTGTTGATACGGCTTGTTCTGAGGTTGTTTGATAATTTCCATTACCCGTTTCCCATGATCAAGAATTTTCTTAGTAGCAGAATCTAAATCTGAACCAAATTGACTAAAAGCATCTAATTCACGATAACTTGCCAATTCGATTCTAAGACTAGAACCAACTTGTTTAACTGATTTAATTTGGGCATCCCCACCAACTCGTGATACTGATAACCCTGCATCAACAGCGGGTCTTTGACCTGCGTTGAATAATGGTGTCATCATAAATAATTGACCATCAGTAATCGAAATAACATTGGTTGGAATATATGCTGAGATATCACCCGCTTGAGTTTCGATAATTGGAAGGGCTGTAATTGAGCCTCCCCCATTATCTTTGTTCAAACGACAAGCACGTTCAAGTAAACGACTATGTAAATAAAATACATCCCCAGGATAAGCTTCTCTCCCTGGCGGTCGTCTAAGCAATAACGATAATGTTCGATAAGCAACTGCATGCTTACTTAAATCATCGTAAATGATTAGTACGTCTTCTCCTTGCGACATTCAGTATTCAGCCATTGTAACTCCAGCGAATGGAGCAATATATTTAAGGGCTGGTAAGTCAGCAGCTGTAGCTGATACAATAGTTGTATAAGCCATAGCTCCTAAGTTTTCTAGATTACGTACAATACTTGCAACTGTTGAATTTTTTTGACCAATTGCAACATATACACAACGTACGTTTTTTCCTTTTTGATTAATAATAGCATCTATCGCAACTGTTGTTTTACCAGTTTGACGGTCACCAATGATTAACTCACGTTGACCCTTTCCAATTGGGAACATTGAATCTATTACTAGAATCCCTGTTTCCAACGGTTGGTTTACTGACTTTCTAGTCATAACTCCAGGTGCAACTTTTTCGATTGGTAAAGCTTTATCAGTTTTGATTTTACCTTTACCATCAATCGGTTGACCGATCGCATTAACGACACGGCCTGAAAGCGCGTTCCCCACAGGAACTTGCATAATTCGTTTTGAACGAACAACTCTATCGCCTTCTTGAATTTCTTCGAATTCTCCAAGCATAACCACACCAACTGAATCTTCTTCAAGATTCAATGCCATACCTTCTGTCCCATTTTCAAAAATAAGGATTTCATTAAGCATCGCATTGTCTAACCCACTTACTTTGGCAATTCCATCACCGATGGTGATAACTTTACCTTCTTCAGCAGTTAATATCTTGTCAGAATATTTTTTGATTTGATTTTGGATAACGGTTGAAAATTCGTCTAATTTAATAGCCATAATTTATCTTCCTTTCTCACTAATTTTTCTAAGATTTTTTAATCTTCCTTGTAATGTTGAATCAACAGTCTTTGATGCAAAACTAAGTTTTACGCCACCGATAACGGTGGGATCAATGATGTTTCGATATTCAACTTTACTACTATATTTTTTTTCTATTGCTTTAACAATTTTTTTTGTTTCAGCATCAGTCAATGGATATGCTGTTCTAATTTCTAGAAACATAACCTTTAAATAATCATTTGTCTCATGAACTAATATTTTCATTATTTGTTCTATATATTTCATAACATTTTTGTCAATTAATAAATAAAAGAAATTAATTAAATATATTGGTGCGCCTTTAAATATAGCGTTTACCACTTTTTTACGTTCATCCTTACTAATGTTTGGACACATTAGAATTTCAACTATTTTTTTATTTGCTTTGAAAGCATATAAGATATGTTTGAACCAAACAAAGTATTCTTCTACTTTGTTTTGTTCTTTTGCAATGTTAAGCATTGCAAGTGCAAAATTTTCTGCAATATCTGATCTAGTCATGTTGAGCTAAATTCTTATCGATATTTTTGATAAAATCGTCAACAAGTCTTTGGTTATCTTTTTTGTTGATTTCTTTTTTAATCAATGCTTCTGCTGCAGAAAAAGCTACATTAATAATTTCTTTTTGCATATCTTGACGAAGTTTTTCCTCTTGTTTAAGAGCTTCATCCTTTGCTTCGTTTTGAATTCGTCGCGCATTTGCTTTTGCTTCAACTTCTAAACGTTCGCGAATTTTATATCCTTCATCGTTAGCTGCATTTACAATGTGAATTGCTTGTGCTTGTGCTCTAATTTGTTCTTCTTTCGATTTTTCAAAGTTAGAGAATGCTTCTTCTTTTGCTTTTTTAGTTTGTTCAACTTCTCTCATTAGATGGTCTTTTCTTTTGTCAGTTCAACGGTTGGCTGGTTTTCACACTAGTCAAATAATTAAACTTAAAAGAATAATCATCGCAATTATTTGGGCAATAAATACTCAAACGTTGGGAAAGATTTGGTTGATAATTTCATTAGATGTTACTCCGTCAATTTCAGCCGAACAACTTGTTAAAGGCAAAAGTAAAGTCATTGATGAACCTAGGCCTAAGGCCGCAATTAATCATCTTTTTTTAGTTTGCTTCACGTGATTACCTCCTTCGTTATTTCTTGATATTTTATTAATTCATACCTGGTGCAACGAAGATAAGTAAAATCGCAATAATCAATGCGTAGATTGCAGATGACTCAGCCATCGCAGCTCCTACGATCATTGTTTTAGTAATTTTTCCTTCTACTTCAGGGTTACGTGCGATTGCCATTGCTGCGGCACCACCTGCATAACCTTGACCAGCACCTACTCCAGATGCTGCGACCATAGCACAACCTGCACCGATATAAGCGCCTGCAACTTGAATGTTGCCAGTTATATCTGCTATTAATGATAAATCCATTATGTTTCTCCTTAATTATTAGCTAAATGAACATTGTTATTTAGCTTTTTTTCTTTTTTTAATTCTAGTTTAGCTAATTTTTTTTCCTTAGCTAATTTTCTTTCTTCTTCATACTCAAGACCATGTTGATATTCTAATCCTCAATAACTTACAGTTAATAACGTAAATACGAAGGCTTGAATCAAGCCAGCGAATAACGAAAAGTAAATCATAAGTGCTGGTAACAAGAATGTTCCAGCGACGATAATTACACCAATTGCAGGGAACATGTTAGAAACACTTCCTAGCGCCCAGAAGATTACCGCGAAGATAATCGATCCAGACATGACGTTACCTCATAGCCGGAATGTAATTGAAAGTAGTGGTGTAAATTTACCAATAATTTCTAATGGGTTAATCATTACAGGAATCTTGTGATCCATAATTGTTACCCGGATAAGAAATTGATTTACAAAACTTAGTTTTTGATATTTAATCGCCACTACAAAAGTTCCAATAAACATAATCAAACCTAGAGTCATCGGAACTGTCGACGCAGTAGCTGGTTCTTTAAAACCAAAAACCATTGCGATATTTCCAAGACATAGGTAGGAAAGTAGGAAGATGAAATATGGTGTTAATTTAACAAATTTGACACCTAGTGATTCAACAACTAATGATCGACATGCTGCTATAAAAGCGTCCATAATTAATGTGAAACGTTTTGGCGTATCATCTGGTTTTAACTTTCGCACTTGAAGAAAGTAAATCAAACAAAAAGCTCCTATTACAATTGTTAAAATTATAATCGAGGTAATTTGCGGAATTGCACCGTATTCAAGTGTTAAAGGATTGTATGCATCCATTTATTCCACCTCCTGTGATTTATTATCCTAGTTTTTAGTATTTTTTTTGACTCAAACAATACTATATATAGATATATAGGTAATGCTTAATAGTAAAAAACCACATAACATGTAAATACTAAAAACGTTTGGATAATAATAATTAACGGTAAAGCCGATTGCCATTGGAATAATATATATAATATTATTCAAGGTATTTACAAATGATAAAATCACTGTGGCTAAAACCCGTTTTGTTCTTTTTTTAGCTAACTTTTTAATGTACCCTGGTATCGAGCAATTTATAAATTTAGCTAAAACGACAAACGGTGCTGTTAAGATGGTTGCGTATAGATATTGTCATAATGAATTATCAACTCATCCCATTATCAAACATATCGTAATAATAAGTCCGCTAATGGCAAGATAAATTATGATTAAATCATTAAAAAAATTATCACGTAACAATCTTTCACCCCGCTTATTCAAGCCAAAGCAAGAAATTCATACTAAATGATAGGTGTTTGACTCAAAACAAATTATACTCTTAACTTTATAAAAATCAACGTTTTAGATAAAAATATTTTTTTAATTATTTCTTTGTCTAAAGGGCGGTCTATATATACATATAACGTTTAATCCAGTGATATCTTTATGTCTTAAATGAATCCGAGTTAAAATCTTTCAGTGAGTCATCGGAATTAAACCGCGCTATTTTAAATGAATAACAACTATTTAAATTAACTTAAAAAAATCTTCGCCATTTTTTTCTAAAGTTAAAATATGATATCCCGTTTTAATAAAAATGTAGTTGCTAGCTGATTTATCTAACAGCTTATTGCTTTTACTTATCATCTTATCTTCGCCCGATTGGACATAATAAACAATTGAATCTTCTCTGGCAATCTCAGTCACAAGTATTTTCCAAGCTTTTCTAAATGAGAAATGTGACGCTAACGTTACTTTGGAACTATATTTAACTTTTGATTGCATTTTAACAATCCTTTTTAAAACCTTGTTGCTGCTTAATACTTCTGCAAAAGGCGAAAGTATTTTAGTATCAATATTAGTTAGTAAAGTAAAGCATATTTTAAGTGAAATGACTGTCTGTGATCAAACGGACAACGGCGAAATATTAACTATTTCATTTGGCATATTGCAGCCTAGAATCTTACTAACATGATTGGGATATTTTTGATTATATAAGATGGCTAATGCCGTTCCCCAAGATTCACCTAATAGGATAATTTTTTTAACGTGGGGCATTGATGCTTTTATATGATTAATTATTAAATCTAAGTCATCAACGTAAACTCAATAGTTTTTTGTTGGCTTATTATGGTTGTCGCCTTGTGCTCTTTGGTCAAATCCAAGTAAATATTTATCATCAAAGGTTTCAAAATCAAAATACGGAATCATACCGATGTTACCATTTAATCCGTTAATAAAAATGCAAACTGTTTCACTTGCTTCTTTTGGTTCAACCATAATTATGGGAATTGGTTTTTCCATTCCTTTGAGGTTTAATTCTGATTTAGTGATACGAGCTTCATCGAATTTTTTCATTATTAGTTTTGGTCCTTGCTAATTTCTGATGCTAGATTCATTGCAGCAGCAATAATTTTATCCATGTCATAATATTTATATTCTGCAAGGCGACCTAGCACATATAAATTCTTATATTCACTTAAAAGCTCGTAATACTTTTTATATTGATTCAAATTCTTTTTATTATTAATTGGATAAAAGGGAATATTGTAAAATTCATCAGTCGGATCATAAGCACCGGGGTACTCTTTTGAGATTGTAGTGTCATTAGTTTTTTGGAATGTCATTTTTTTATATTCACATATTCTTGTCATTGTTGGATGGGCTGGATAATTAATTACGGCCACATCCTGATATGAATCTTTTTTAATGTCGTTAAAATCTATTTTTAGCGAACGGTATGGCAATCTTCCAAAACGATAATTAAACAAAGCACCAATTGGTCCGGTATAAATATTAATCACTTTGTCATTGATTACTTTAATGCCATCGGTATTTAGTTTGATTGTAATATTGGGGTGGTCAATTATCTTATTGATCCAAATACTATAACCTTCAACCGGCAAACCTTGATAAGGATGGTTAATAAAATAATTTCACGTTCGATTTAGATTAATGCTAACTCTTTTAATAATGTTGGGGTCTAATTTATCAATATTTATGCCTCACATTTTAGCACTATAATTAGCATAAACATAATCATAGATATAACGGCAAATATCTTTATTTTTTGTTTCTTTTAGTTGATTTAATAATTCTGCAATATTAACTTTATTAACGTTTGGAAATAAGGTTTTAACCTCTTTTATAAAACCTTGGATATCGTTAGGATATAAGGCTTCAATGCTGTCAAAATTAATTGGCATCTTAATGAATTTTCCATCAACTTCTACCAATACTTGATTAATGTAATTATTGAATTTACTAAACCGATTAGCAAAATCTCACACAACCTTATTATCAGTATGAAAAATATGCGGCCCATACTTATGGACTAGAACTCCGTTGGCACGATAATAGTCATAACAATTACCACCAATATGATCTTCTAATTCATAGATAGTCACTTGATAGTTCTTTTCAGCGAGCAATCTAGCAAGCGTACAACCTGCTAAACCAGCGCCGATAATGTTCACATGTAATTGTTTAGATTGAGTCTTCATAAAAACCTCCGACGTTCATTGATGAGCAATGTAATTGTTTTATATTGTAATAGATAATTTCATGTTTGGTAGATAATAAGATAAAAAGTTGATAATTATTAATTAAAATTATAAAATTAGAATAATAACTTTAAGGGGGGATCAGTATGGGCGCAAGCAATACAACTTTCTGAACAAAAAGAAAAATCCTAACTTATAGTTTGCTACTAATAATTATTATTATTTTAAGCGTCTTAACCATAATCTTTATTTTGCAGATTAACTTTGTAGCAGTCTTCCAACAATTATTTGATTCATTATCACACGGTGGTTTAAATATCTTATGGTTTGTTTTATTGTTAATCTTACCTTTTTATAAATCAATGAGTTATTTCTTAATGGTTTATTTCCATATTAGAAAGATGAATATCCACTTTCATTGATATCAATGATTACAATATTGTTTCATTTTGGTCTTCTTAACTTCGGTAACCCCTTTTAGCATTGGCGCGGAACCTTTTATTATTTATTGACTAAATAAGAATAAAGTCCCGGCCAAGGAAGCTAGTGCAATGGTTCTGAGCAGCACAATTGTCGCTCAACTTGCAATCGTTTGTATTACCTGACCTTCATTTATTTACATTAGTACCATGTATAGCTCGTTAGCGGCGTCCTCTGAAGGTTTGCTTGGCTATTGATTTGGTTTAGTCGGAATGATCATCGACATGTTAGGCGTCACATGTTTTATCGTTTTAGGGATGAGTGTTAACGTTCACTATTGATTGGCACATGGCTTTAACTTATGTAAAAAACAAATGAAATTAAGTTATGTTGATAAAGCATCATTGAAAGAACAATATCAAAAACAAGGTGATTTTCAATTACTATTCATTACTAAATTAAAAAACTATCCAGCGATGATAACTATTTTTATCTATAGTTTATCATATCAAGTCTTCTGTTATCTAGCGGTTTACTTGTCGTTATTAGAGTTAAGCAATAGTAGTGAAATACCATTCACTTTAACAGATATTTATAATTATAGTAATATTGCAATTACGGCTAATAACTTTATGCCGGTTCCCGGTAGTGAAGGTACAATCCAATTATTAATGCAAACCTTAATTAAAGCCGGATCACAGACTGCACTAAGTAATGATGCGGTTACATTATTAAATAATAGTTTGTTTATATGAAGATTTTTTAGTTTTTATTTACCAACACTAATCGGGTTATCTTGTTTGTTTAGTCAAATAGGCGTAATCTCTTACCATCATTTTCAAAACAAACATAACAAGATAGATACTAAACCGGTTTAGCTTCAAATACTTTTAGAACGTATCATCTAACTATCATTCGATACAATCATCTTAAATATCAAGGCAATCAATTATAGTTGATTGTTTTTTTTATATTCAATTTACGTTTTAGTTGTTTCCGATATGGACCCATCATGCTATACATCAAACCAACAAGGGGCGCGTTGTAATCGTTAATTAATGATTCGATAAGATTACTCCAAGCATCTACTTTTTTATCATGTCAAAGCTCAGTTGATGAATTACCTTCTCGCTCACTATTTCAAATTCCGACAACCTTATTTAAGTGAATTAATAAACCCACTGATTTGTTAATCATATCTTGAAATAGAATCGCATCTTGGAAGGAAATATTTTCTTTTAAACTATCACCTGAATAAAATAATTTCTGGCTGTAAAACTTTCCTATCGGCAAGCTGTATGGTGTCCGATAGGCATCCTTATTATCGATGATTTGTTTATTAGTCCAAAACGGTTTGATAATTTTTTTAGATCCGTCAGCAAAAGAGCGTTGGTATCTCGAAGTTATTATCTCAATGTTTTGAAATTGATCTATTATCTTTTTCACATTTGCTAGACAATTATAATAATAAGTATCATCTGCATCTAAAATGGTGATGTATTTACCATTGAGCAAACGTTCGCGTTTAACATAATTAATATTGCCGCCTCAATTACTATTTTCCTTGTGGAAGTAAAGAAAATTAGGTTTATCTTTAATGTATTCCTTAATTAAATCAGCAGATTTATCTTTGGAATCATCATCAATAATAATAACCTCATAAAAATTCTGATAAAGCGATTGATGAAAAATGCTATCTAAAGTAGCGATAATTGAATTTTCCATATTATAGACGGGCACAATTATGGAAAATAACATTATCTAATTTCCTTTTTAATTACTTTTAAAAAAGGGTTTGAAGAGATAACAAAAATAAATCGGTTAAGTAAGCCGATATTTCCCTTTGATTTTAAAATGAAGTGGAAATAGCGTGTATTGATATATTTATTATAGAATTCATCAGGTAATTTACCTCTTACATTTTTTAATAATTCTAAAATTCTCTCGTGCTTTGTAGACCAACTTATTGATTCGTCCAAACTTATAATAAGAACATTTAAATAAATAATTGTTTTCAAAGCTCGAGCAATTGTGTCTTTGCGATTAGAAGAAATTGTTGGCGGAACTTCAATGTCTAAAGCTATTTCCAGAATTTTTAAATACTGGTCTTTATTTTTCATTAACATATCTAATTGCATGCTTTGTTCGCCTGCATGAATAATATACATATAAACCGGAAGACTATCAACATAATGAATTGTTTTTGCTAATGTCAAACTTTTTAAAACTAATAAAGAGTCGGTATAGAAAATGCCTTCAGGAAGATTGAATCCTTTTTTATACATTCTTTTTGATAGTGTTAGTGAGTGAATCGATAACAATTGTTTATAAAGATTTATGTCATCCAAATCAACCGTTTTATCTAAAGCATTTTGTTTGGTAAAGATCTTATTAAGAGAACGGTATGAGATACTACTATTATTACGGAATCCAAAATCAGTTACAACTAAATCAGCATCGATACATTTTAGCTTTTCAATAAATGTATTTAAATTAATTAATTCATCATCAGAATCTAAAATTTTTAGATACTTAGTATCAACTAGTGGGAAAACATAATTCATAACCGAACCCCAGTTACCATTTCCCTTTTTTAAGTAACGAAACATTTTAGGAAACTTATTGATAAATGGTTGAATTTTTGCTTCTGTATCATCTGTACTTCCGTCATCTACAATAATAATATCTAAATCATCCACTTTTTCACAATTGATTGAAGATAATGTTCTTTCTATTTTTTTAGCTCTATTATACGTAGGGATAATTAGAGTTAGTGTTTTTTGTATTTTTGCCATATTTATTATAAATATCTACTTATAATGTATTAAAAAATTAATAGTAGAAATATATATTTTCCTCCTTTAACAGATTAATGAGTTAACAATAATTAAAATCATACAATATTATACAACTTAAAAATTATTTATGCAAGATATAGTATTTATGTGCAAAAGGAAGGGCTGTGCAAGGTGTTTGGGTTCTTTTATTAAATTAATTAGAGACTTATTCTAATTTTCAAATTTTCAAATAGATATGTAAATATCGTTATAATCGTTTTAGACTTTTTGTCTAAAATACGTCGCAATAACTTTCGAATTGATCCTCTATATATTGCATTATAACTCCGCTTAGTGATCATCATAGTTTTAAATATTAGCAATAATATAAATATCCGTAAGTAAAATTCAAACTTTACTTACGGATATTTATATTATTTATTTTGTATGACGACTTGATTTAATTTTATGTTTAGCTAAAATTTTATTATATTGTTCCTCAGCTAAAGTTTTTGGTTTGCCTGGAACTTCGTGATGATGGCGACATCTAGCAGTGTATTTTTCTGTGTTGCCAATTAATACAATTGGCGAATCATAAATCGCTGGCTTATGATTTATTAGCCTTTGTGTCATCGTAGCAGGTGCACCACACTCTGTACAAATTGCCGTTAGCTTATGGATGTGTTCAGCATGCGTTAAAATTTCTGGTAAAGGTCCGAATGACTCACCTCTAAAGTTTTTTTCCAAACCTGCCACTAATACAATATACCCATTATTGGCTAAAGTTGTACAAACGTCTTTTAGGTTAAGCGTGAAAAATTGAGCTTCATCAATCGCAATAATATGAGGGTTAGATTTAAATTCATAAATATGAGTAAAAATTTCAATTGGATCAGTAATCTCAATCGCGTTAATGGCTCGCCCGTCCCTTGATTTAATTTGTGAAGTTCGTGTGTCTAGTTTTGGTTTGAATACTAAAAATTCAACTTCGGCAAATCGCATTCGATTTAAACGACGCAGTAACTCCTCAGATTTTCCTGCGAACATTGGCCCGCAAATAACTTCAATTCAACCCTTAGGGGTTGTAAAAGCATTAAATTTAGCCATTAATAATTTCTCCTTTTTTATACATTGAATTTAAAATTACAAACATCTCCATCTTGCATTAGATATGTTTTTCCTTCTAATCGCATTTTACCAGCAACTTTTACAGCTTGTTCATTTTTAAAAGTTATCAGATCTTCATATTTCATTATTTCAGCTTTAATAAAACCTCTTTCGAAATCAGTATGAATAATTCCTGCACATTGTGGAGCTGTCATCCCTTTATGAAAAGTTCAAGCTCTAACTTCCTTTTTACCAAAGGTAAAATAGGTAGCTAAATTTAACAATTCAAATGAACTTCTAATAACTTTGTCTAACCCTGTACTTAACATATGTAAATCATCCATAAAAAATTCTTTATCTTCAGGGTTTAATTGACTAATTTCAAATTCAATTTTGGCACTAATCGGAACTAATTTATTATTTGTTTCATTACAATAAGTTTTAAGTTGTTGATAGTATTCGTTACTAGCAGGACTACCAATTTCATCTTCTCCAATATTAGCTATATATAAAATAGGCTTTAATGTTAGCAGGTTATATGAACTAAGGTTTTCAATTTCCTCTTTATGTAGATGAATTTGACTAACAAGTTTTCCACTTTCTAAACAATCAACTATCTTAGTTAATAAAGCAGTTTCATTTTTAGATTCTTTGTCGCCTGATTCAGCTTTCTTTTTAATCCGGTATAAACGTTTACCCATTATTTCTAAATCGGCCATAATTAATTCTAGATTAACAACGCCAACATCTCTAACTGGATCAACAGAATCATGAACATGCGTTATTGCTTTATCTTTAAAGCACCGCACAACGTGACAAATAGCATCGACCTCACGAATGTTTTGCAAAAACTTATTACCTAAGCCTTCACCTTTGCTAGCCCCTTTAACTAAGCCTGCAATATCAACAAATTGACATGTTGCTGGCATAATTTTATCTGGGTCAATTAAAAGCGCCATTTGTTCTAGACGTTCGTCGGGAAGATTAACTATCCCAACATTTGGTTCGATTGTTGCAAACGGATAATTAGCCGCTTCAACTTGCGAATTAGTAATGGCGTTAAATAGTGTCGATTTCCCGACATTTGGTAAGCCTATAATTCCTGTTGATAATCCCATAAAAATACTCCTTAAATATAATATCTCGCTATTTATTATAGCGTTTTGTTTATAAAAAATCTATAACTTTCTTTTTGTTTATTCAATGGCCAAACAAAACCTTTTAAATATCGAATTTTTTTTGATAATTTACTTTCAATAAATATAAACCACATCCTGGAGCTTTTGTAATTGAAGCGCCTTTTTTAGGGTTATTAAGTAACTTGATAATATCATCATAACTTTTTTTATCATTGTTATAAACTAATAAATTACCTACAATCATTCTTACCATATTCCTAAGGAATCCTGTTCCTTTAACGAAAATCTTAACAATTCCATCATCATTAGTAATGATGATGCTTTTGATGCATCGCGTTGAATTAGCAATTTGAGTCGTACTAAACGATAGGAAATCATGTTCCCCCACAAATTCTTGGGCCAATTTATTTATTTTATCAATATCAATATCTTGATTATATTGATAAATAATATCCTCTTGAAAAATATCGTGTCTTTCGTTTGTGTTGATGCAATAAACATATTCCTTATCAAGCACATGGTAACGGGCGTGGAAGGTGTCATCCACGACAACAACTTTGATAATTTCAATATCCTTAGGCAAACTACGTTTTAACGCGTATGTCATCGTTGGTCCGTCTAATGTTAATTTCTTATGTTTAAAATTAAAAACTTGGGCATATGCATGAACATAGGCATCGGTTCGACCCGAACCGTTAATTTTAATTTTCCTTTTGAAGATTTCATACAGCGTGGTTTGAATGGCACCCTGCACCGTTACCACATCTTTTTGAATGGCTCACCCGTGGTAGTGGCTTCCGTTGTAGGCAACTGTAACTTTATAATTCATGTTATGCGAATATTAAGGAAGCTTCGAAGATACCATACGGGGTGAAGAAAACGTGGAAAATCGAAATTGATATTAGGAACCCACAGACCACCGAAACAATAAAGAATCCTAACCAGTCAGTAAATTTTAAATTATACTTACGATATCTACTTCTTGCATATCGCGGATTATAAGCTCGCGCTTCCATCGCGTTAGCTAGATCCTCTGCTTTTTTAAAGGCGATCGAGAACAACGGCACAATCAAAGAAATTAAGGAGTGACTTTTTTCTTTAAGGCCACCATTCTTAAAATCTACTCCTCGTGAAGCTTGAGCATTAAGGATACGTTTTGATTCATCTAATAATGATGGCACAAACCGAAGCGCAATCGAGATCATCATCGCACCTTCATTAACCGGTAATTTCAATATCCTTAATGGACTTAAAATATCTTCAAGCGCATATGTTAATTCAATTGATGATGTCGTTGATGTTAAGATTTCAGTTAAGATAATCATCATTGTAATTTTAATTGTAATGTAAAGCGATAAAACAATCGCTTGTGGGCTAAGTGTGTATCATGAAGCTTGATAAAAGATAACTTGGTTGCTCGCAATACTAGCAGAAGCTGCACCATGTAAGCTATATGCTGAGTATTCAACGCCATTAAATGAAAAGCCGTTGGTTATCATATAGTAATAAGTTCTGGCCGTTGTATCGCCGCCAATTAAATGTTGCTGTGTGGTAAAAGTGGAAATTTGTTCTTGTGCATCTTTAGAAAGATTATTTCAAACTCGATCAATCGAACTCTTATCACTACTATAAACTGAATTTAAAACAGTATTATGAGCATTGATTCATTGGGTATCATATCCAGAGATTGAACCACCTCAAATGTTTGATACTAAATTACTATCAACAGATCCTGGCCCATTTCAAATCGGCCCATTTATCCAACTTGTCGAACCGATGAAAGCATCGTCGCTATTAGTGTAATTATAAATAGCAATCGGGTCCTTATAGGTTACTCAGTTTATAAGGAACAATAATATAAATAAAACTGAAACCGATTTAAAAATTTCTTTTAGTGATTTTTTTGGTAATTTAGCCATTACATAAATTATTAAAATAATTCCCAATAAAATAGTTTGACCAAAGAAACCGATTGGTAAAAATACTAAAATAATGAATAAAACATATGCAATAAATTTTAGCGAGGGGTTTAATTTATGGATCGGTGAATTTCTTCTAATGTATGTACCTGCACCCATGGTTATTTCCCCTTTCTTTTTTGCTCATTGATAATGAGCGCAATTTCATCCGATAGTTTTTCAATTGTGTTCGGTTGCAAATCTATCAATTTACTAAATTTTTTATCAACAGCAATTAGTTCTTGAATAACATTGATAACCCGTGGTACATCAATTGACGTCGTTCTAATTAAATCCTGGTCCATAAAAATTTCATAAGGTGAACCGTGTTTAATGATTTCCCCTTGATCCATCACCAAAACATAATCAGCTACTTCAAGAACATGTTCCATTGTGTGCGTAATAACAAAAACTGTTTTGTTATCTTTTTTAGCTTCTTCAATAATTCCCATCATTTCTTTTTCGCCTGCGGGATCAAGGCCTGCTGTCGGTTCATCAAAAATTAAAACTTTTGGTTCGATTGATAAAATTCCCGCAATTGCAACCCGTCGTTTTTGCCCACCGCTTAAAGCGAATGGCGAACGTTCTAGATATGAATCATCTAAACCTAATTTATTTAAATATTTCTTAGCTAGTATTTTAGCTTCTGGTTTTTTAGTTCCTAAGGCCATTGGTCCGAACATAATATCCTTTTCAATTGTATCCTTAAATAATTGGTATTCAGGAAATTGAAAAACCATACTAACTTTTTTTCGAAGTTTCTTAAACTCCTTTATTTTACCTGTATTTTTCCGATTATAAATTCTTATTTTTTCTTCGTTGCATTCATTTGGCTTCATGTCATTGATATTTTTAGAATCTAGTATTTCTACATATTCATCTTCTCTTAAGGTAATTAATGCAAGTTTAGTAGAACTAAATCATTCCTCATCAATTTTTTGATTAAAATCATCAGACTTTAATACTTTTACCCTTTGTGGTTTCATTTTATAGTCAGCTTCAAAGGTTAAAGCGATATCACTCTTGCAAGCGTTCTTATTTGCCACAACAATATAAAGGTTGCGATTTTTCATTACAATCTTATTGTTTAACATTTGAGCAATTTCATCGTTGCCCAAATCCAAGGGGAACAATAAGACCTTATACAAATCTTTTTTCCCATTAATTGAAATATCATCAATATTAATAATCCCGTATTTGCTTTTTAGTAGTCCGTTAAAATGGGCCACTAAAGTTGATTTACCAGAACCAGAATTACCAATAATAAAATAAATTTTATTTTTTTTGAAATTATAACTAAGGTTGTTAACAGCTATTAATTGATTTTCTGAACCTTGGTCGTAGACAGCATAAAGATTATGAACGCTAATTGCATTTTCAGGATCTTCATATTGTTCGATTATTTCTTTTCTTTTTAATGGCATATTTGTTTAATCAATTCCTTATGGTCTAATGTTAAATTAATTTTCTTGTTACTCTTTTCCTTTAATAAACGTGATAGTTTCAAAGTAAATGGAACATCCAATTTTATTTCTTGTAAAAATGCTTCGTTTTCAAATACTTTAGCTGGTGTACCAAATCTAATAACACGTCCTTGATCCATTACAATTACTTTATCTGCTTTAATAACTTCTTCCATGTCATGCGTGATTGAAATAACAGTTTTCATCGCTTCATCTCTTAATTTAACCATCAATTCTTTTAGTTCTGTTTTCCCTTTTGGATCCAACATTGAGGTGGATTCATCAAAAATAATTACCTTGGGGTTAATAGCTAAAATGCTAGCGATTGCCACTCTTTGTTTTTGCCCACCAGAAAGTTCTGAAGATTCTTTTTTAAGTAGCTGTGTAATATCGACCGCTTCTGCTGCTTTCAAAATTATACTTCACATCATTTCGCGTGGAACTTTTCGATTTTCTAAACCGAAGGCAATATCGTCCTCAGCGGTCATTCCAATAAATTGGTTATCTGGATTTTGAAAAACAATCCCGATATTATTTCTTAAAAACTTAAGATTAGCCAAGCTAATTCGTTCCCCAAATAATTTAATATGGCCCTTACTCGGTCTTAATAAACCTGTTAAAACTTTTGAAATAGTTGATTTACCAGAGCCGTTATGTCCGATAATACAAACATATTCGCCCTCATTAATTGAAAATGATACATCCTCGAGCGCCAATCTTTCTTTAGTATAACCATAAGAAACATTAGTAAATTCAACAGCCTGTTTAGCTGCTGCGATATCTTTTTCTACCTGTCTTAAAATTTTATCATTGATCATTAAAATATTACCTATCTAATTAATATATCTTATATATTATATTAAAATTTTATAAAAATGCTAATTTTTTAATTGCTTTAACATTTCTTTAAATTTAATTTATTGCTTTGCATTCATAGTAAATAAAAAAAATCTAACTGAAATTCAGTTAGATTTAATATTAAACTAATTCTAAAATAGCTTCTTCAGTGTTATCACCAGGTCTTGAACCTAGTTTTAAAACTCGGGTATAACCCCCGTTACGGGTTTTATATTTCGGTCCAATTTTATTAAATAATTTCTTCAATAATTCATCACTGTTCATTGTACTAGTATTTAATAATACAGAAGCAGCTTTTCGTCTTGAAGCTAATGTATCCTTTTTTGCTAGTGTAACCATTTTATCGACATGTCGTTGTGATTCTTTTGCTTTAGTTACCGTAGTTGTAATTCTACCGTAAGCTATAACATCAGACACCTGTTGGCGTGTAATCATTTTTCGTCATGATCTAGTTTTTCCTTTTTTGTTTTGAAAAGACATTTATTGTTCCTCCTAACTATTATCTTTTAATTTTAAGCCACGTTCGTGAATCTTATGAATAATTTCGTTAACTGATTTTCTTCCTAAATTACGGATTCTATCAATTTCTGAACGACTTTTTTCAATCAATTCGTGGGTTGTGTTAATTCCAGCGCCTTTAAGTGCGTTGTATGCTCTTACTGTTAAGTCTAAGTCTTCAATTGGAATTGATAAACTTGCTTTTTTAGTTTCAGCTTCACGTTCTTTCATAACTTCGATTTCATGAATTCTTTCATTAATATCCACAAGTGGAATTAAATGTTCAGTTAATATTTTAGCAGCTAAAGCGATTGTATCGCTTGCTTTTTTAGCTCCGTTAGTGGCAACTTCAATAGTTAATCGATCACCAACAGATTGTCTGCTTAATTTATATTCTTCAACATTATATGAAACTTTGATAATCGGTGAATAATCTGCATCAGTTGGGATAATTGAAAGGCTGGTAATGCCTTCTTTATTTTCCTTGAAAGTTTTAAACCCTCGGCCAGTTCGTGCATATAATTCCATTTGAAATTTACTTTTTCGTGTAATTGTAGCAATATGAATGTCCTTGTTAATAACTTCAAAACCAGCAGGTACTTCAATATCGTGACCTGTGATATCACCAGGACCTGAAAAATTAATTTTCAAGGTTGGTCATTCTTCGATATGAATGTTTTCTAATTCTTCATCACTATAAATATTTTCATCTATTGAAATAACTAATTTTTTTAGATTTAAAATAATTTGTGTAACATCTTCGTAAACTCCTTCGATCGCTTGAAATTCGTGAGTTACCCCAGGAATTTTGATTGCGAACATTGAAGCTCCAGGGATGTTACTTAAAATGATTCTTCTAAGTGCGTTACCTAGAGTATTTCCAAAACCTCTTTCAAGTGGTTCAACAACTACTTTTGCATAATTATCATCATCTGTTTTAGTTTCTACATCAATATTGTATTTTAAGAATTTTTCCATTTATTTCTCCTATCTTGGTTTTTTAGGTGGTCGACACCCATTATGTGGGATCGGTGTAACATCGTTGATGTTGGTAATTTCTAAACCAACAGCTTGTAAACTTCTAATTGCAGTGTCTCGTCCTGAGCCTGTTCCGTTTACGTTAATGTTAACACTTTTAAGTCCTAAATCCATTGCAATTTTAGCAGTTGATTCCGCTGCTATTCCTGCTGAATATGGAGTTTTTTTCTTTGAACCTTTATAACCTATAGATCCAGAAGATGCTCATGATATAACATTCCCTTTTTCATCTGTTAAGGTAATAATTGTATTGTTTCTTGTCGCGTGAATATGAGCAATCCCAGCTGTGAAACTTAATTTCTTCTTTTTAGCCATGTTACTGTCTCCTATCTAGATTCGATTTTCTTGTTAGCTACAGTTTTTCTCGGACCTTTACGAGTTCTTGCGTTAGTCTTTGTTCTTTGACCACGAACTGGTAAGTTTCTACGGTGACGCATGCCACGGTACGAGCCTATATCCATCAATCTTTTCTTATTCATTGCAACTTCACGTCGTAAATCTCCTTCAAGTGTGTACTTTGAAGCAATTTTACGAATTGTTGCCAATTCTTCATCGCTTAAATCTTTGATTCTTCTTGATTCATCGATTTTAGCATCAGCTAATATTTTTTTAGCTGTTGTTTTTCCTATTCCAAAAATATATGTTAAAGAGATAACTGCTCTTTTATCATTCGGAATATCTACACCAAATATACGTGCCATATATATTCTCCTTTATCCTTGTCTCTGTTTGTGTTTCGGGTTTTTACATATAACTCGTACACGCCCATGTCTTTTTATAATTTTACAATCTTTACAGATTGGTTTGACTGATGCTCTTACTTTCATTAAGATACCTCCTATTAATGGTGTCTATAAGTAATTCTGCCACGTGTTAAATCATAAGGACTTAACTCAACGTCTACGGTATCACCCGGTAAGATGCTAATTTTATAAACTCTCATTTTACCTGATACGTGCGCAGTAATTAAAACGCCATTTTCTAATTTTACTTTAAAACTTCCGCCTTGAAGGGTTTCTTGAATTTTACCCTTCATGCTGATTTTTTGATCTGCCATTTATTTCTCCTATTTTGTAAGCACTTCACAACCATCGGCCGTTACTCAAATCATGTGCTCTCAATGTGAACTTAATTTTTTATTACTTGCGATAATTGATCAATTATTTTCTGCCATATAGAACTTACGACTATCAGTCATAATCATTGGTTCAATACAGATAACCATGTTTTCCACTAATTTGTAACCCGGTATAAACGGGGTTACATAATTTGGAATGGCTGGGTCTTCATGAATTTGATTCCCACAACCGTGCCCAGTAAAATCGTGTAATAAGTAATATCCTTCGGATTTTACATATTCTTCAATTACCTTAGCAATTTTTTTGGTCGAAACGCCTGGTTTAATAATTTTAACAGCTTCGTCAATTGCTTGACGAGCAGTGTCGCGAATATGAATCGCTTCATCGCTTGCTTTACCCACAATAATAGTGAATGCTGCATCACAAAAATGTTTCTTGTATTCCGTTCCAACATCGAAGGTAACTGAGTCACCATCTTTTAGAGCGTAGTCATTTGGAATTCCATGAATAATACATTCATTCACAGAAATACAGTTATATCCAGGGAACCCTTGGTAGTCATGGAAGGCACAAGTGCCGCCATTGCCTTCGATCGCATCTTTTAAGATAAGATCAAGTTCCTTTAATGTCATGCCGACCCTGATAGCGCTAGTAACTGCTTCTCGCGCTTTCTTTCAGATGGATACGGCATGACGTATCATTTCTAAATCATAATCTGATTTAATGAATATCATAATGAGTTTCCTTTTTTATAATTTCTATTACTTTATCAATAGGCAGTAAGCCATCAACTCTAACGAGTTTGTTTTGCTTTTCATAAAATTCAATTAAAGGTGCTGTTTGAGTTTGATAAACTTGCATACGGTTTTCGACCGTCTCAACATTATCATCCTTACGTTGTGATAAGATCGATTGATCATCATCACAAATTTCATTATTTTTTGATGGATGGAAATAAATATTATAAATCCTTCCACATTGCGGACATGTTCTCCGCCCGATAATGCGTTTAATTAGAATGTCATGATCGACATCTAAATAAAACACTTTATCAATATCACAAACAGTATCTAAAAATTTTGCTTGATCAACGGTTCTTGGATATCCATCCAAGATAAAACTTAAATTTTTACTAGTAGTAGCAATGATTTCGTTTTTAGCTATTTCGTTAGTTAAATCATCTGGAACCAATTGTCCACTACCCATAATCATTCGTAATTTTTCTGATAATGGCCCGGTATCTTTAGCAGTCTTTCGAAAAAGATTGCCTGTTGAAATATGGATGATTGTAGCGTCCATTTTGGTTAGAGCAAAGGAAATTGTTCCTTTGCCAGCGCCTGGTGGGCCGACTAAAATTATTTTCATATTAAATACCTTCTACCATAGTTGTACTAAATTTTCTTTATCATCAACGACGTCATCATTCACTTGGGTTTCAATTTCCTTCTTAATATAATTATATGTTGAAGTAGTTGAAGCACTTCTGATTGATTGCCACAACTCAATGGAGGCAGAAACCATAATAACAATTCCTGTCCCTCCTAAAGCTGCACTTGATGGAATGACATTCCCACTTGCAACTGATACGACATATGGTAATGCCGCAACAATCGCCAGGAATGGCCCCCCAATAAAGTTAATTCGGAGCAACGTCTTAGAAATATGTTTCTCTGTATCCAGCCCCGTTTTAACCCCAGGGATAAACCTGCCGGACTTCTTAAAGTCCTCGGATATCTTATTCGGGTTAATCTGGACGTAGGAGTAGAAGAAAGTAAAGAGGACGATCAGGACGGCATAGATTGCAATCCCACTTCAAGAGTTAAACGTTAGATACGTATCAATAAACCATTTTGGTCCATTTCCATCAGCCGGCAAAAATTGCGCAATGGTTGAAGGGATGGTCATTACAGATGATGCGAAGATTACAGGAATAACACCTGCTGCATTAATCTTTAATGGTAAGTATGGTAATTCATCTCGGTTACTAGTTAATCCTTGGCCTGTTTGTTGGATTGGTATCTTTCTAACGGATCCGTTGATAAATACGACGGCTACCAGTAAGATAACATAGAACAACAGATAGACCACAAAGTTAATGACCGAAGTCAATGCTTGCGATTGTCCCGCACTACTTGTTAAAGTTCCAAAAACAGTTTCGAAACTTGAGAATAATGAAGCAACGATCCCCGCAAGGATGATCAATGTGATCCCATTCCCAACACCTTTTTTAGTGATGACATCACCTAGGAAGATAGCGACGTATGTTCCAGTAGTCATCAGCAAGATATAAAAGAAATAATAGAATGGACTTAAACTATCGCCATTAGGCAAATTAAATGTTATTACATCGGTATTTGTTGAGGCTAGCGAAATAATCGCATAAGCCTGAATAACTGCAAACGGCAATGTAAAAATTCTAGTTATAATTTCGATTTTTTTTCGTCCTCGTTCACCACTTTTAGAAAGTCGCGATAAGGGCGGAATTAAATCCGAACTTAGTAACTGAATAATAATTTGAGCAGTAATATACGGTGATATTCCAATTGCGAAAATTGAAATTCGTCGTAGACCACCACCACCTAGCATATTCATCATTTGTAAGAAACTACTCTGACTTAAAGCGTCAGGGTTCATTGTTGCGAATGGCATCGGAATAACCGACCCTATTCTAAATAAGATAAGTAATGCTAGTGTCGTTAAGATACTTACCATTACTTTTTTATTTCTTACAATTGACTTTAGCTCCTGAAATCCTGATGTAGTTTTTTTAGTTGCCATAAATAGTCCCTTGTTTATTTGATTACTTCAAATTTACCTTTTGCATTCTTAATGCTTTCAAGCGCACCTTTAGTAAATTTGTGTGCTTTAATTGTAATTGAATTATTCAATTTTGTGTCACCTATTATCTTAACAGGTAAGTTTTTATGTTTTAACATACGTTTCTTCAACAATAATTCCGGTGTAATAACCTTATCTTTTAAACCGTTTAATTGTTCAATAGTTACTACATTAAATTTATGAGCGAAGTTATCATTGTTAAATCCAACTTTAGGAACTCGACGGTATAAAGGTGTTTGTCCACCTTCAAATCCTAAACGAGTATGTCCTGATTTACGTGATTTTTGACCATCTTGACCACGTCCACAAGTTTTACCAATTCCTGATCCGTTCCCACGACCAACACGTTTTTCACGGTGATTACGAGAACCTTTGGTATATTCTAATTTACTTAAATCCATATTCTTTTACCTCTATAAATCTTTCACATCTTTATCTCGAAGTCTTGCAACGTCTTTTGGAGACATTTGACTTTCAAGTCCGTGCATAGTAGCTCGGATAACATTGATAGGAGTTTTTGATCCTTGACTTTTAGTATAGATATCACTATAACCTGCAAGTTCAATAACTGCTCGTACCGGTCCCCCAGCAATGATTCCAATTCCTTTTGGAGCTGGTTTGATTAATACTTTACCAGCACCATGATGTCCCAATGTTTCGTGGTACACAGTTCCGTTTTTATTAATCTTAACTTTGATTAAATTGTTGTTTGCATTTTTAATTGCTTTTTTAATAGCATCTGGAACTTCAATTGATTTTCCCATTCCAAAGCCGACAGTTCCCTTACGGTCGCCGATTACAACTAATGCGCTAAAACGCATTGATCGTCCACCTTTGGTGGTCTTTGAAATTCTTTTAATTTTTACAACTTTTTCTTCGAAACCACTATTTTCACGTTGGAAAGATTTTGATTTCATTGGTTTTAATGATTTTTTATGAGGTGAATTTCTTCGATCTCCATCATTACGAGCGCCGTCCTTGCTGTCGCTAGGTTTAGTTTCAGTCTTATCGCTTGGTTTGCTTTCGACTTTATCACTAGGTTTAGCTTCAACTTTAGCTTCTGGTTTTTCACTAGTTACTTGAACTTTTTCGCTTGATTCTTTTTTAATAATTTCTGACATAATTTAGTTCTCCTTTAACTAGAATTTTAATCCTGCTTCTCGCGCAGCATTTGCTAGGGCTGATATTCGGCCGTGATATTTTGAACCACCACGGTCAAACGTTACTTCTTTAACGCCAAGACCGATTGCTTTTGTAGCAATGTCTTTCCCTACTTTTTTAGCGTTTTCTTTGTTTCCGTTTTTCAATTTCAAAGCAACAGATGAACTAGCTGCTATTGTTTTTTGAGTATCAACATCAATTAGTTGGACAGCAATATGGCTGTTTGTTTTATTAACAACTAATCTTGGTCGACTATTGTCAATAACTTTAATCTTGTTAGATGTTCGTTTGTGTCGGATAACACGTTTTGCGTTTCGATCTACATTTATTCGTTTCATATTCTATCCTCCTATTTTTTCTTAGAACCTTCAGCTGTTTTACCAGCTTTTCTAATAATGTGTTCTCCTTTGTAAAGAACACCTTTACCCTTATAAGGTTCAGGTTTTCGGTAAGCACGAACTTCAGCGGCAAATTGGCCAACTTGTGCTTTATCGATTCCTGTAATTTTAATTTCAGTTACAGTTGGTGTTTCAATTTTCAAACCTTGTGGAATGTCCTTGTTAACCGGATGACTAAATCCTAGTGCTAAATTTAATTTAGTGCCTTGGATTTTAGCTTTGTAACCTACTCCTTTAAGAGTTAATTCTTTAATAAAGCCTTTTGAAACACCTTCGATTGCGTTTGAGATGTTTGAGTTAACGGTTCCATGATACATTTTTGATTGTTTAATATCATTTGCTCTAGTAACTTTTACTTTATTAGCGTCAACCACACATGTGATCACGTCTGGATAATTTACAACTAAAGCTCCTAATGGGCCTTTAATGTTAACTATGTTTTTTTTAACTTCGACTGAAACTCCTGTTGGAATTTCTAGTAAACGGTTTCCTATTCTTGACATAAATTTTACCTATCAAATATAAGCGATAACTTCACCGCCCATGTTTGCCTTTCGTGCATTTTTGTCAGTCATAATACCATTACTTGTTGAAATAATAGCAACGCCTAAACCATTTAATACTTTTGGTAATTCATCAGCGTTCGAATAAATTCGAAGCCCTGGTTTAGAAATTTGACGTAAACCTGTAATTGATGAAACTTTATTTTTATATTTAAGTTTAATCATTGTTTGTGATTTGTTATTATCAAGATTTTTAATTGAAAAATCTTTGATATAACCTTCACTTTTTAGCAATTGAAGAATTGCTGTTTTCACCTTAGAAGTAGGTAATACTACACTTTGATGTTTTGCTTTTTTAGCGTTTCTAATTTTGGTTAGAAGTTCTGCTATTGGATCTGTATGCATATTAATTTCCCCCTATCATGAAGCTTTCTTGATGCCTGGAATAGCACCCTTGTAAGCCAATTCTCTAAAGCATAAACGGCAAACGCCGAATTTTCGGTTAACGGCTCTTGCTCGTCCACAACGTTCACAACGTGTGTATTCTCTAACTGCAAATTTTTGATGTTTCTTTTGTTTTGCGATTCATGATTTCTTTGCCATTATTTTTCCCCTTTAACTTTTTTAAATGGAGCTCCAAGCGCTTTAAGAAGCGCTCTAGCTTCGTCGTTTGTTTTAGCTGATGTTACGAATGTAACGTCAAACCCACGTACTTGTTTAATGTCATCATAAATGATTTGTGGAAAAATAATTTGTTCTCTAATTCCTAAAGTGTAATTTCCTCTTCCATCAAACGATTTGTTTTCTAAACCTCTAAAGTCTCGAACACGAGGTAATGCAACATTAAATAATGTTTCTACAAAAGCTCACATTGTATTACCTCTTAAAGTAACTTTAGCGCCAATCCCTTGACCTTCTCTTAGTTTAAAAGAAGCAATTGATTTTTTAGCTTTTGTGATTACTGGTTTTTGACCAGTAATTCGTTCGATTTCATTGACTGCTAGTTCTAGATTTTTAGCATCTTGAACTGCATTCCCAACGCCCATATTAATAACTATTTTTTCAAGTTTTGGAACTTCCATAACTGAATCATATTTATATTTAGCCATTAATTGAGGAGCGATTTTTTTAGTGTATTCTTGTTTTAAAAATGCCATAATGTTCTCCTTTATTTAGTGCTAAATTCGTGCCCAGTTTTTCTAGCAACTCGAATTTTTTTACCGTCTTTATTTTTAGCGTATTTCACTTTTGTAATAACACCTTTTCCCTTAGGATCTAGTAATGCTAATTTACACATACGAATTGGCGCTTCAATTTCAATGATGCCAGATTCTTCGTGATCGTTATCTTGCTTTTGGTGTTTCTTAACTTTGTTCAAACCTTCAACAATAGCTGTCTGAGCCTTGATGTTGGTTTTGGTTACTGTACCTTCAAGGCCTTTATTTTTGCCAGAGATAACTCGAACTGTATCGCCAAGTTTTATTCTATTCATATTGTGACCTCCTATAGTACTTCTGGAGCTAGTGAAACAATTTTATTGTATCCACGCTCTCTTAATTCACGAGCAACTGGGCCAAAAATTCTTGTCCCCCTCGGTGTTTTGTCGTCTTTAATAATCACACAAGCGTTTTCATCAAACTTAAGAGTTGCCCCTGATTGACGTTTTACACCTTTTCGTGTTCTTACAACAACAGCTTTGAAAATTTGTCCTTTAGTAACATTACTGCCGGGTGTCAATTTTTTAACTGAAACAACGACTACGTCGCCAACTCCAGCATATCGACGTTTTGATCCGCCCAATACTTTAATTACTCCGACTTCTTTAGCTCCGGTATTATCCGCAACTTTCATTCTCGTCATATGTTGAACCATATTGATTTCCTCCTTTTATTAATATTTACTATTTAGCTTTTTCTAGAATTTTACTTACTCTTCAAGTTTTTGTAGCACTTAAAGGTCTAGTTTCAATAATTTCAACTTTATCACCAATACCAGCATTTTCGTTTTCGTCATGCGCATGATATTTTTTGTGAGTAACAATTTGTTTTTTATACAATGGATGTTTAGCTTTTGTTTCAACTTTAACAACTACTGTCTTTTGCATCTTATCTGAGACTACAATCCCAAACAAAACTTTTCTTCTATTACGAATTACTTCGTTAGTTTGTTTTTCCATTATTTAGTCCCCTTTGTAATAGTTGCTTTTTTAACAACTGGTTTTTTAGCAGCTGGTTTTTTAGCAGCAGTTACTTTTTTAGCAGCAGTTACTTTTTTAACAGGTTCTACTGGTTTTTTAGTTGTTGGTTTTTTAACAGCTGGTTTTTTAGCAGCAGTTACTTTTTTAGCAGTTGCAGGTTTTGCTACTGCTGTAGTTTTTTTAGCTACAGTTGCTTTTTTAGCTATTGCTGGTTTTGCAGTTGCAGTTTTAGCTACAGTTGCTTTTTTAGCTGTTGCTGGTTTTGCAGTTGCTTTTTTAGTTGTTGCAGGTTTTGCTACAGTCGCTTTTTTAACAGTTGCGGGTTTAGCTGCTACTGGTTTTTTAGCTGTTGTAGTTTTCACTGCAGTTGCTTTTTTAACAGTTGTAGGTTTAGCTGCTACTGTTGGTTTTTTAGCTGTTGTAGTTTTCACTGCAGTTGCTTTTTTAACAGTTGCAGGTTTTGTAGTTGTAGTTTTAGCTTTAACAACTTTCCCCACAGCGTTAATTTCTTTATTAACAGCTTTAACCTTTTCGGCTTTAATAGTTGTTTTAGGTTTAACTAATTCACCTTCAATTTTGTGGATTGCTTTGATCGCAGTTGTGTTCTTTTTTGAATAAACCGCAGCAGAAGCTTTTTTAGCTTGCTTTGTTTTACTTAATGAAATAGTGATTCCTCTTTCATTAATAATAGTAAGAGCACGAGCTATCGTTCTTCTAATTTCTTGAATTGTATGTAACTTTTCAGCTTCACCGTTAGCCATGCTAAAACGTTGTTGTAAAAGTTGTGCTTTTAATTTAACGATTAGCTCAGCTAATTCATCATTAGATTTTTTTCTTAATTCGATTGTAATTCCATTAGCCATTAGGAAGATCCCCCTTCTTTACGATTTTTCAAGAAACACATAGTTTGTTTCCAGCTGCCCGAAGTGCATTTTTTGCTACACTTTCAGGAACGCCAGCGATTTCAAACATTACTGTTCCCGTTTTAACAACAGCAACTCATTTTTCAGGGTTACCTTTACCAGAACCCATACGAACTTCTAATGGTTTCTTTGTTAATGATAAATGTGGAAAAATTCTGATTCACATTTTGCCGGTTTTGCCTAGTCGCTTGCTTATTGCAATACGAGCAGCTTCAATTTGACGATTATTTATTCAGTCACCTTCAGTTGCCATTAAGCCAAATTCTCCGAAGGCAACAAATGTATTACCTTTTGCTTTTCCCTCGTAACTAACTTTATGAGATTTTCTATATTTTGTACGTTTTGGTTGTAACATTGTTTATTCCCCCTTGTTAGCTGTATTTTTTGAACGGTCTCCATATGGCTTTCTATTGCCATCTGGTCTTTTGCCGTCTGCTCTTTTTGTAAATGGTTTTCTATTTCTAGAATCATTGTTACGGTTTTTTCTAACAGTAGTGCTAGTGAAACCTTTCCCAAAGTATTCACCACGGTTAATTCAAACTTTAACGCCGATTATACCGTATTGTGTTTTTGCTTTTTCTAAAGCATAATCAATATCTGTACGTATTGTTGATAATGGAATATTACCTTCAGAGTAACCTTCAGATCGAGCCATTTCAACTCCACCTAAACGTCCCGCAACATGGGTTTTAATTCCCTTTGCTCCTGATTTCATAACTTTACGAATTGCAAATTTTTGCGCAATTCTAAAAGATACTCTTCGTTCAATTCCATCAGCTATTTCACGAGCAATAATACGTGCACATAATTCTGGTTTTTCAATAGCAAGAATATTTAAATTAACTTTAATGTTTCTTCCTACAATTTTGTTTATTTCTAATTTAATTTTTTTAGATTCTGAACCTTCAGATCCAATTAGAATACCAGGTTGCATTGCGTAAACGAAAACATCAATTGCTTTTTGTGTTCGTTCGATTTCTATATGATCCACCATAGCCTTAGCATATTTTTGAATAATATATACTCGCAACTTATCATCTTCAACTAATCATTTAGCCATTTGCTTATTGTCTTGAGGAATTCATCGAGATTGTCAATTTTTGTTGATCCCGTATCTTAAACCATTAGGATTTACTTTTTGTCCCATTAGTTGGTTCCTCCTTTTTTAGCTGCTGGTTTTTTAGCAGTTGCAGGTTTTTTAGCTGGCGCTTTTTTAGCAGTTGCAGGTTTAGCTGCGGTTGCTTTTTTAACTGCAGGTTTTGCAGTTGAAGTAGTTGCCTTTTTAGCTACTGGTTTTTTAGCAGTTGCAGGTTTAGCTGCGGTTGCTTTTTTAGCCGCTGGTTTTGCAGTTGTAGTAGTTGCTTTTTTAGCTGCTGGTTTTTTAGCAGTTACAGGTTTAGCTGCGGTTGCTTTTTTAACTGCTACTGGTTTTACCGTTGTAGTAGTTGCCTTTTTAGCTGCTGCTGGTTTAGCTGCGGTTGCTTTTTTAGCTGCTGCTGGTTTTGCAGTTGTTGGTTTTTTAGATTCAACTTTATCATTCGTCTTCTTTCCAGTTGACGCTTTATTAGTTTTGTCTACAACCTTTACATCTGTTGCTCCGGTAATTTTCTTAGCTGACTTTTTGTATCTATTTTTAAGCTTTTCAATTTGAATAGCTCTTTCATTAGGTTCATCACTTAATTTAATTTCAAGGTGAGTTGTTCTTTTTAACATAAGATCAGCTGAGCCTTTTGCTCTCGGCATGGTTCTTTTTCAAGTTGGACCTTGGTTAGCTACGATTTCATAAATATATAGCTTACTAGCATCCATTGCATGGTTGTTAATTGCATTTGCAATTGCTGACTCTAATAATTTTTTAATTATTGGAGACATTTTCTTGTTTGTGTTTTCTAGAATTGTAATAGCTTCTCTAACTTCTTTGTTTCTAATCAAATCACATACTAATTTTGCTTTACGATGTGAAATATGAATATTTCTTTGAATAACTGTATTAATCATAATTTATACCTAACGTTTCGCTTCCGTGTGATTTTTGAAATTACGGGTTGGTGAGAATTCGCCTAATTTGTGTCCGACCATATCTTCGGTAACGTAAACTTTAAGAAAAGCTTTACCATTATGAACTTCAAAGGTTAATCCGATGAATTCAGGGAAGATAGTACTACGACGTGACCAAGTTTTGATTGGTCTCTTTTTTGGGTTTGCATTCATAGCTACAACTTTTTTCATTAAGCTAGGTTCAACAAAAGCACCTTTTTTAGAACTTCTTGACATATATATAA
>JAACJW010000007.1 GCA_021378525.1 Ureaplasma sp. Hg2
AATTCTTTAACATCAAGGTATTCAAAAGCAAAAGCAATAATTTGCGGCAAAACTTTATGTAAAATGCCTTGTCCAACATATTCTTCAGCCACATAAGAAACTAATTGAGTAAGACTGCCATATTGTTTGATACCAACAACGCCAACCATTTTTTTATCGATTTCAATATATCAGAACGGTTTAGTGAAACGCTTTCCAACAGAATTAGTTATTCCAGTTAAAAATTTGCTAATTTCTTCCTTGTTTGCATATTGACTAATTTCCTTGTGAGTTTTTAATAAATAGTTACGATTTTTATCAACTAACTCGTAAAACCGATCTAGATTATCAATTGTTAGTTGTTTTAGTACAATTTTGTTATCAATCTTAAAAAATTTATAAGGGCGAATTAAATCGTTTAAATATTTAATCCCAATTTTATAGTCATAAGTTCCGTCGTCATAAAATGATAATTCACATGGGATAACATTGTTAGCCTCAAATGACTTATCAATTTTTGAAATCAATTTATTTTCATCTACATTTAATTTCTTCATAAGTTTTTCATTATTGAAAACTCGTTTAGATAATTCTATTTCTAATACATATTTTACATTCATATAATACCTCGCTTAATCTAATTATAAACTATATGCGATTTTTAATCTCTTTTATATACTATATAAAATTATTAAACTTGGGATTACTATTTTAATCTATCGCGTTTACTACGATATAGTAAACGAATATTTTTTAAACATTATCATTATAATGTTTTAATTGCATTATCAAAATTGAATTTTAATTTTTTTAATTTTTCAAGTAACATCAAAAACGGGACTTAAAAAAATCAATTTAGCTCACGATTAAATCATAAATTTGGGCATCAATAGTATAATTATTAAGAATACATAAGATAGGAGAATATTTATGGCTAAAAAACAAAAAATTATTGTTGTTGGTATCAATCACGCTGGGACCTCAACAATTAGAACGTTATTAGGACAAAATAAAGATGCTGATGTTGTTGCATACGATCGTAACACCAACATTTCATTTTTAGGTTGTGGGATTGCTTTAACAGTAAACGGAACAGTGAAACATACTGAAGATTTATTTTATTGCAACGCAATGAAATTAAAAGAAATGGGCGCAAAAATTAATATGTTTCATGACGTTACTGAAATTGATCGTAAGAAAAAAACAGTGACTGTGAAAGATCTTAAGACAAATAAAGTAATCACTGATACATATGATAAATTAGTATACGCTGCAGGATCGTGACCAATTGATTTAAAAATTCCAAACAATAACTTAGAAGGAGTTGAGATTTGCAAATTATATCAACATGCTTTAAAATTAATCGATGAAGCAAATGATCCGAAGATTAAAAGCGTAGCAGTCATTGGGGCTGGATACATTGGGATTGAATTAGCTGAAGCTTACCACATGAAAGGTAAAAAAGTTTATTTGATCGATGCTCAAAGTCGAATTGTACCAAGATATTTTGATACTGATTTTACTAACGAATTACAAGATGAAATCAGAAAAGAAGGCGTTGAATTAATTCTTAATAGCAAAGTCAAAGGGTACCAAGGTAAAGATGGTCATTTAACAGCTGTTGAAACAGATAATGGCGTTCACAAAGTTGATCTTGCAATTGAATGTATTGGTTTCTTACCGAACACTGATATTTTAAAAGGTGTTGATAAATTACCAAAAGGTCCAGGATGTGGATCTGTCATTGTTAATTCAGCAATGCAATCATCAGATCCTGATGTATATGTAATTGGGGATTCAGCAGCAGTTTATAATGCAGCTAGTCAAAAACACCAAAATGTTTCATTGGCAACAAATGCTGTTAAAACGGGTCTAGTGGCTGCAAGCCAAATTAACGGTGCAACAACCGTCAAACTAGAAAGCGTTGTTGGGACTAACGCTATTTGTGTCTTTGGACAAAAATTAACCAGCACTGGTATGAGCGAAGAAGAAGCAATCAAACAAGGTTTTAAAGTTAAAAGTGTTTGCATTGAAGATAATGACCGTCCAGAATGAATGAACATTTTTTCAAAGGTTAAAATTAAATTAGTTTACGATGAAAAAACACTTCGTTTAATAGGGGCTCAAATTGGTTCTTATGGTGATGGAAACCACACTGAAACAATCTTCTATTTAGCACTTGCGATTCAAAAGAGCATGAGCTTAGTTGAGGTTGCTTTAACAGATGTATACTTCCTACCACATTTAAACAAACCGTTTAATTTCGTGTTAACTGCAATCCTTAAAGCAATTGGTTTAGAATACAAATAAATCGCTATAAAACATATTAATAAAATCCGTTGAAAAACGGATTTTATATTTATATATTGCTATCTTTATATTGATTAAGTAAAATGAATATATGAATCAGACAATTATAATTAATACGATAAATTTAAATATCTTTAATATTAACAAGACACTTTCAATAAATTTTATTATTGTCTTACTTTTAGGAATCCTATTAATAACTTGTTTGGGAGCTTTTTTAAATCATAAAAAATATAAATGATATCACCCCCGTTTCTTAGTTTATTTTAGTACTTTATTAGCAATCGTTGTCGGTTTGGTTTTTGCGAGTTTTAATGATTTTAAACCGCTATCAGCAAATAATGAGGACAATTGAATGCGTCAATCAGTTTTGTTTGTCGCGGCCATTGGTAACTTTTATATGATGATGTTATTTGCAATCATTATTGTGGTCGCTCCGATTAACATTATTTATAATTTAAAACGTTGATTAATGCAAGATCATCCGATTAAATCGTTTTGAAAATTAAATTTTTATTTTATAATTTTTGGCGGGTTAGCTTTATGTGCTAGTCAATTGTTATGAGTTCTACCTGGCTTTGCTTATGATACAACTGCGCAATTCTCAACGGTTGGTGCTAATAACATGAGCTGATTTTATTACATTAGTCGTTGGTTATTTGATAATGCAATCTATACAGAATGATTTGCATGAGGTTTTATTTTATATTTACTTTTATGTTTTATCATTTCTGGCTTAGTAGTTTTTTTTACAAGACATAGTCATCGTTTTACCATCGATTATTGAAAAACAACGAAAGATAAAATCGAAAGACCAACTTTCTTTGTTCATTTTCTAAGTTTTATGGCTTTCATATTTGTGCTTCAAAACCTTTTGATGAATCCATTAGGCATTGTTTTTCATTTCCTTGATATCATCATTCTACTCTTTGTGGCAAATACCTTTGTCTTGTTTGCAATTTCTATCCTGGGAGCATTTAAATCAAAGCGTGGCTACATTTATTACGTCAAGTTAATGTGGTATGTTTACACCAAAACTATTGCATCAACTGATTTAAAAAAATCAATTATAAAAATTGAAGCTGTCGATGTTCACAAGCAACGTTTGGGCATGTGTCACTTTCAAAAAATTAATGATAATAATATTAATTTTTATGCAGTTGCATCTAATTATATTTTCCCGATTGTTTTCACTACCTATTTAGGTTTTGTAAACAATTATCATACCGGCGGTTTTGTCATAGTTAATCACTGACAATTTTGAATTACGATGATTATTGGGACTTATTTTTCAAGTTGAATTTTTAGTAACGCAAGAAATAATCCAACCATCCTAAATAATGCTTCAGGGTTATCTGCTTATTCAATAACCGCTGGTGTACAAACCGGTATCTTCAATGTTTATACTAAGGTTTTAGCTCATATGCGTAATGTCATTGCTTTGCAATTCGTTGTTTTTGAAACAATGGATTTCAAAATATCACCCCATGCCCAATGAGTTGATTAAATTTCGTATTTTAAATCAAATGCATTTACCTTCCTTTATTAAATATCTATGCTATGCTTAATTAATAAATCTAAACGGAGGTAATTATAATGAATATTTATGATTTTAAATTTAATACAATCAAAGGTGAAGAAACTTCATTAGAAGCTTATAAAGGTAAAACAATTTTAATAGTTAATACCGCTTCTAAATGTGGTAACACCAAACAATTTGCAGGGTTAGAAGCTTTATATAAAAAATATAAAGATAACAATTTTGTGATCATTGGATTCCCTTGTAATCAATTTTTTGGACAAGACCCAGGTAGTAGCGAAGAAATCCTAAGTTTCTGTCAGCTTAAATTTGGCGTTAGTTTTCCAATGATGGAAAAAATTATGGTGCGAACGAAAGAACGACATCCATTATATAATTATTTAATCGACCATACAACCGGAAAACCAATCAAGTGAAATTTTGCTAAATTTCTAATTTCATCAACTGGTGGAATAATCAAACGATTTGATCCAAAGGAAATTCCTGAAGAAATTGAACCAGTAATTAAAGAAGCGTTGGGTGTATAATGACCGATTTAATTAGGAAACAATTAGCCCGTACTTCAGTCCGGTCTTTTAAAAAGCAACCAATCGAAGCTGAAAAGTTGGAGTTACTAAAAAAGGTAATTAACGCTTCACCAACTTCAATTAATGGCCACCAATTTAGTGCGATTATAATTGAAGACGTTGCCACTAAGGAGTTCATCGCTAAACATAATTTAAATCAAGCGTGAATCAATACAGCTCCGCTTGTAGTTATTTTTGTTGCTGATATCAATCGTGTTCGGATTGCCCAAATCGACATGAACAATATTGAATTGCCAATCTTAGATAATCCCGAAATATTACTTGTAGGTGTTGCAGATTGTGCAATTGCTGCAACTAATTTGTTAAATGCATCGCTTTCACTAGATTTAGGTGGATGCTATTTAGGTGGCGTCAGAGGTAACGCTGATGTCATTGCTGAAAAATTAGGACTAACAGGCCAAAGCACCCCAATTATGGGAATGGCAATCGGTTATCCTGATAATATTAATGACATTAGACCAAAACTTAATAAAGTCTATAAGGACGAATATTGCTTGAATACCGTCAAAGAAGAAGTCAAAGCATACAACATTGTGATGGAAGATTATTACACCAAACGTGGTGAAGTAACTAAAAGAGGTCCAAAGAATTGATCAATTAATACCGCTTTAACATATAAAACATATTTTAAAGTTGATTATATAAATGAGCTAGCAGAACAATTCAAGATTCCTTATTTTAAAACAACTAAAAAATAGTGCCATTAGACTATTTTGCAGACAGAAGAAATCATCTAAACAAGCGCTTTTTATAAGCGTTTGTTTTTACTTTTGTTGTAAATTAAATATTTTGTTTTGAAATTATAGAATATACTTAATAGATAATATTCAATTAATGAAATATGAGGGAGAAAAAATGAATAAAAAATTTAAAGCGATTTTTTGTGATTTGGATGGCACATTATTAACTCATGATTATAAAATTGATCCTAGTACTATTGCGCAATTAAATAAATTAAAGCAAAAAAATATTCCATTTGTTATTGCTACTGGGCGCTCAATTGATTTGGTTAAACCGTATCACGAACAATTAAAACAGATTAGCATCCCTTTTTTAGTTTGCTCAAACGGAGCTGTTATTTATAATACCGCTACTAAATCAATTGAATCAATCGCTGGAATAGACAATAAATTAGCGAACGAGGTTATTGCAAAACTTCGTACGGAGATGGTAACGAATGAAAAATTACGCATCTCAGTTAGAACATTATCTGATTCAATTATTCTAATTCGTAAACCCAATGAAACTAAAGAAGAATGCCGTGCTTTTTGAAAACCTATTAGTGTAGCTCCTGTTGATGATAAAACACCGATTATCGATGCTTTAACACCGGATCATAACGTCGTTGATTTTTCTAATTTATATTATGATGATGCAGCAAACATCGATGCTTGACTTGAAGCTTTCGCTCCTTTATGACCGGATTTAGAATTTGTTCATTCAGGAATTGAAACCTTCAATATTACGCATAAAACCGCTACCAAAGGGAATGCAATTAAGAAAGTTATGCAAAAGCTAGCGTTATTACCCCACGAGGTATTGGTGCTTGGCGACTCAGGCAACGATATTAGTATGTTTAAGGTTGCAGAAAATAGCGTTACTCGTGAAGACACGCACGATAAAGTTAAGGAACATTGTAAATATATTATTAATGCCCCAGCTTCAATATTTGTTGGTGAAGCTCTTAAAAAATTTATTTTCTAATAATTTTTTTAAGACTAAAGGCTAATACTGCACTAACTTAACTAATAATTATTTGATAAGTTTCTTTGAAGTTATAAAGTTCACTTGTTGTTTTTTTAAAACAATTTTGATTTTGTTGTCACGATTTACATTGTTCGTTGTTGAACGGACCAAATCTGTAATAACGGTTGTTTCATAACCTAATTTAACAGCATCAAGCGCTGTTGCTTTAACACAAAAATCAAAAGCAACACCACAAAGATAAATTTGACTAATATCATTTTGTTTTAACAAAGCATCTAATTTTGTGGTGTTTTGTTTTGAAAGGTTACCAAAAGCACTGTAAGCATCAATGGTTGCTTCATCGCCCTTATTAATTAGATATTTAAAGGTTGGTAGTCCATCAACCAAAGTTGATCCCCAAGTGTTCATAATACAATGATCTGGTCAGAGTTCATCAGCATTGAAATTTTTATGGTCTAAATATTTATCTTGATTACTAATGAAACTAATGTGATTTGCTGGGTGTCAATCTCGCGTGGCGATAATTAATCAGTCATGAGCTTTGCCATAAGCTATCATTGGTTTCATTGTTGTTGTTAACGACTGGCCATCAACAACCTTCAATGAACCTCCAATAAAATCGTTTTGCATATCAACAATAATTAATGCTTGCTTCATAAATTTACCTAAATTCTTAAATATTGTATTTTTTTTAATGTAATGATTATACAATATATTGTAATAGATAATTTTTTTAACAATATAGATATGAGGAACAAAAAATGAATAAAATAATTAAAGCGGTTTTTTGTGATTTAGATGGAACACTACTAACACATGAATCAAAGATTGAAGCTAGCACGATAGCGCAATTAAATAAATTGAAGGATGAACACATACCGTTTATTGTTGCAACAGGTCGATCAATCGCTTTGGCGAAACCATATTACGAACAAATCAAACATATTAATGTCCCTTTTTTAGTTTGTTCAAATGGTGCTATTATTTATAACACTGCTAGTGGGGCGATTGATTCGGTCGCTGAAATTGATGCTGAGTTAGCGAATAAGGTCATTGCCAAATTTAGAGAAGTAATGGTTCGTGATGATAAATTACGTATCTCTGTGCGAACTTTAAAGCATCAAATTATATTGATTCGTAAACCAAACGAAACAATCGAAGAGTGTCGCGCTTTTTGGAAAGCCACAAGCATTACCCCAATTGATGAAAACACTCCAATCATCGATACTTTAGCGCCTGGCCAAAATCTAATTGATTTTTCATGTTTATATTATGATGATGCAATTAAAGCTCATGCATGACTTGAGACCTATCGCACAATGTGACCAGAATTGGAAATTGTTCATTCGGGTTACCAAAGTTTTAACATCACTCATAAAACAGCAACCAAAGGGAATGCAGTTAAAAAAATTATGAAACAACTATCATTACTACCGCACGAAGTATTAGTACTTGGTGATTCGGGAAATGATATTAGTATGTTTAAAGTTACTGAAAATAGCATCACTCGTGAAGATGCTCATGAATATGTCAAGGAACATTGTAAATATATTATCAATGCACCAGCATCAATTTTTGTTGGCGAAGCAATTAACAATTTAATTTTTAAAAAAAATAAAAAATAGATAAACTTACATTTGCTACTTATATCATCCATATTAAGTTTTTGTGAAACTTAATATGGATTTTTTAATGATATTTTATTAAATTAATTTTTAAAAATTAATCAATTCATATGTTAATATTGATGTAATACTATTTTGCTTATTGAACGCAATACTTTAGTTAAAAAAGGGAGAAATTTTGATGAAAAAAATACGTGTAATCAGTTTTACAATGGCGCTTTTACTTGTCACTATACCTGCTTTTGCACTAAGCTCATGCGGTTCTACTTCACAATCTAATAAAGACGGCATAGATTATAAAATCACAATTGGAGCTCCAACTAAAACCGAACTTGCACAACATCACGCTAGTGATTTCGATAAAAATTATATTTGAGAGCATTGAATTATTTTCGCTAAACAAGCTAATAAGGATACCTATAAAGAGAAATATCATGTTCCCGAAATGAAAATAACAGCAAACGATAGTCTTGGTACGTTAGATATTCAAATTCCTTATGATAACCGTGCTTATGTAACGGATCAAGGAGCTATCATCACCTCGAGTAGCGTTAGTTACCAAGGGTTTAACACCGGGATAATACCGGTTGATAAATATCATTTTAATTGAATTGGGCCAAGTACAGGCGACAAATTAAAAAAAGCAAGTGACACAAGTTTTAATCAAGCTTATATTGAAAAACATTGGATGACGATCGATCAAAAATATTATGATGAAAAGCATAAAATAGCTATTACTAAATCTAATATCAATAATACGTTAGGAACAATGGATATAACAATCGGTTTTGACACTGAAGTATTAATTAATGGTTCTAGTGTTAAATCAACAAGTGAAACGCTTTCAGGTTTTGTTAAAGTTCCGCCAAAACCTGATGTTTATACGATGGCCTCAATTGAACCGTCTGGTGCTGATAAACAAAACGCAGCAAACGATTTACTTTTTGATGCAACATACGCGATGAATCATTGAATTCTTTTAGATCAAAATTATGTTAAAAAATACGGTAATCCAGTCATTAATTTAAACCATGATACCAGCAAGGGCACAATAACGATGGCCGTTACATTTGCGACAAAAGTTATTTTTAACAATGTTTCAACAGCTGGCACCAGTGTTGCCTTTTCAGGTTTCTATGTTACGCCAGTATCACATAATAACTACTTTAAATATAACGCTAAAAATATTCCAACTTCCTCATTTATGAAATCACAAGTTGATCAAATGAGCTTAGAAAATAAAATTGAAAATTTTATTGTTTTTCCAGCGGATAGTAGTTTAATAGAAAGCGACATTAGTAATATTAGTATCACCACTAGTGGTCAAGTTGGTAAGGTAGTTAATGCTAATTTAAAAGTGACCTTTAATAAAGCGGTTCATTTAGATAATATGACTAGTGCAACGCACACAGAATGAAACACTAACTTTACTTTAATTCCAACAACAACAGTTGTGCCCCATCTTAAATTTTTAGCTAGTAGTTCAATTGATAAAAATCAATTGCCAAGCCAAGTGACCGAAAGTTATATTTATAGTAATATCTTAAACATCGTTGATGACTACGGAAATAAATTAAACCCCAATACATATGTTAAACGACTAAGTATTCATCCTAATGATGAAGGTGGGTTTCTATCGCTTTCAGTTGTTTTTAATGATTTAACTACAAGACTACCACCAATTAATTGTGCCCCCGGTGATGAAATTTATTATCAAGCACCGAGTTATTACTTTAACACCAATATTAGCGGCTTTAAAACTAATGGTAATTCTTATTATGCGGCATCAGGTTATATTACTGATACATCAATCTATAGTGGTCGTCATAGCTTTAATTTATCAGATATGGATATTGTTCATCATAATAATTATAATGATTATATTTTAGCCTTCATGGCCCCTGATTCGTTTGGTCATATTACATGGTGAGATGTAAACTCGGATTTTGGTTCAATTGGTCTTGCGCAGCCAGTTCCCGGAAGTGAATATCGTCCTCAAGTAGTTAGTGGTAAAAAATTCCATCCAGGGATGGAACCCTTTATGAAAGGAACGCAAAAAGTTCCTCAAACTACCTATAATGGTGGAATGGTTGGGCAATTAAATGCGGTTAAAAGTTATACTGGGGCAACAACTGGATTTTCAATCGGCGGTGCTACGTTAAGTTATACTTTTTCTGGAATTGTCGCTAGTGCATCTTCTAGGAGTAATTTAATAACTGATATCATTCATATTGTTGAAGCTAATGGATTTGATAGTATTGATATTGATTGAGAATATCCTTATAGCAACGATAGAACCAACTTAGTAACATTTATGAAGGAATTGCGTGCAGCTTTTGATGCTAACGTAGACCCTGATGTACAAAATACTAAAATTACTTTAGCGATGACCGATGATCCGGGAAAAATAAGAGATGGTATTGATGGTGCTAATTTAATGAAATACATTGATTATTTTCATGTGATGACTTATGACATGCATGTTGCTTCCCAACCATATTTTGCTGAACAAGCAATGTTGTATGCCGATTATCCGCTGGTTCAAGCAACTTGTGTTAAGCCGGTGTCTACGATGATAACTCATAAACCAGATGGCACACCGGTTACTTACCATATTAATAATAAATATTATTCATCTGCACAATGGCAACAAGTTAGAAGATCTTATCCCGACAATATAAATGTGAAACCATATAGTGGCAACGATTCTATGTTACAGTTGGAAGCGATGGGAGTACCTTCGCATCAAATCACGATTGGGGCAGCTTTCTATGGTAGAGGTTGAAAAGTAACGCCAAATATGGATTCTCCAATAAAGGAGATTCCTGGTTATATGATGGAACAAAAGGGTATGGCGACGGGTGACTGAGGTCAGCAATTCGGATCATATTCATGAATTATAGATCAAACAAAAAAAGAAACCGGATGACAATTGGTTAAGAATTATGTAACCCAGACCACTTGATACTACAATAAAGCTCAAGGTATTATTTGAAGCACTGATACTCCTTGATCGGTTAATAACAAAGTGAATTTTGTTAAGCAAGAAGATTTAGGTGGAATTTTGGTTTGAGAAATGGCTGGGGAATGAGATGGCAGTCAAGCTAATTTAGATATGTCAGATCATTTTCAAAACAATTTAAGTGGCCCAAAAACAAATAACGTTCAACTTCCTAAAGATATTAATATCATCACTAATATTAAATGAATTAACTAAGACTCATAACGATGAATAATTCATTTTTTAGAAGCGTTTATTAATGATATTAGCTAAAAATAAATAAATATTATAATTATTGCAATGATTAAAATTTAGTTTGATAATGTTGATGTGCTATAATAAAATTAATAGAGGTACATATGAAAACATTTTTAAAGATATTATTTTCTGTATTATTCTTAGCAATAACAGTGATATGAGTGGTTTTTGCTTTGCAATTATTTCAAGTTATAAATATTAATCTAGCTTTTTTAGATGACATTTATAATAAATATATTGAACCGACAGCTGATGTCTCGAAATATAATGCAATTGGAATATATATGATTGTTGGATTTGGAGCATTATTATTAGCTTATTTAGTAATTTTGTTTCCAGTTAAAAAAATACCATTAATTGGAACCATCATTAGTTGATTGACTGGGTTTATCTCACTTATCAGCGTGCTTGGCGTTGTTGCCGGTGTTTGTCTAGTTTTATTAATGTAGCTAAGTCAAGAGTTAAGTTTACGATTAAATCGTAAACTTTTTTTATTATCTTATCAATAAAACTTGTTAATTCCTAAAACTCACGTATTATTAATTTAATTATCTTAATAGATTGGAACAACAATATGGAATTAATTATTAGCCCTACAAGCTATCAGAATGCCATTGATTTAATTGCTCTTAAAGCCGATGCGATAATTATTGGAACAGCTAAGTTCACTAACCGCATCCCCTTTGATTGTGATTTAAAACAAATCATTCAGCTTATTAGCAACAAACAAACAACTAAAATATATGTCGCAGTTAACGCGATTATGTTTGAAGACGAAATGGCATCACTCGAAGCGTTCTTAAAAGAGCTTCATAAGCATAATGTTGATGCCCTTATTTTTCATGATTATAGTGTTCCTCAATTATGCTTTGAACATAATTGGAAGTTCACCCTTCACTTTAATCCTGAAACAACAGTTACCTCATATGGTCAAATGGATTTCTTTGCTAGTAATAACTTTAAGCAAGTTAGTTTGGCACGTGAACTTTTTTTGCCTGAAATTAAAATGATTGGGGAACATAAAAACAAGAAAGTAAAATTAGAAATTCAAGTTCAAGGATTTAGTTTTATTATGCATTCGCGCTGACAGATGTTGCGTAACTTTGAAGCATATTTAAATAACCCAGAAGTTAAATTGAGTGATCAAAAAGTTATTTTAATTAAAGAGGCTTTAAGAAAATGGCCTAATTTAATTTTTGAAGATCAAAAGGGAACTCACATGTTTAGTGGTTATGAAGTTTGTGCGATTGACATGTTAAAGAAAATCCAATCTTGCCAAATTGATGTGATCCGGATTGATCCAATTTTACATGATGATGCTTATAGCTTAGCAATTTATCAATTATATCAAAAAGCATTAAAAGCACTTGATGATAATAAATATGATGAAACAATGCAAAAGCAACTTTGAGAAGCGGCAGAAAAAATATGTGACCCCAATGCCATTAGCCACGGGTTCTTAGGAACGATTAAAGATGTCCATCATTTAGAAAAGGCGGAGGAAATATAATGCGAACTGAATTATTAAGTCCAGCTGGTGATATCGAGCGAGCTAAATTTGCTATTAAATATGGTGCTGATGCCGTTTATGTTGGAGCAACCGCTTATTCGTTAAGAGCCCGCGCATCAAACTTTGATTTTAGTGATTTAAAAGAGTTGGTAGCGTACGCTCACCAACGCCAAGCTAAAGTTTATTTAGTAACGAACATTATTTGTCATAACGCCCTTTTAAACGGCTTTATTGAGTTTATGAAACAAATTGATAAAATTGCCATTGATGCTTTTATTTGTGCTGACCCTTATATTATTTCGTTTTTAAAAGAACATTATCCACAAAAGGAAATTCATATTAGTACCCAACAATCAATTTCAAATTCAAAGGCTGCTTTATTTTGAAAACGGAATGGTGCAACCCGGGTTGTTCTGTCACGCGAAACAACTTATGAAGAATTAAAACAATTAATTACTAACTTAGATAATAGAATTGCAATTGAGGTTTTTATTCACGGAGCAGTTTGTATTGCTTACAGTGGACGTTGCATGATGAGTAATAACTTTAGCTTACGTGATGCCAACGTCGGTGGTTGTGCCCAATCATGTCGTTGAGAATATAGCATTATCAATCGGGAGTTAAAAGGCAAGATCAATGAAGACTTTACAATGAGTGCTCAAGATATGAGCATGTTAGTTCACCTTGATAAACTTTTAGATTTAAACATTGCTAGTTTTAAGGTGGAAGGACGAATGAAATCAATTCATTATGTTGCCACTGTGATTAACGCTTATAAGAAAGCAATGGATCAATATTATCGCCACGAGCAAATTGATTTAGATTTTTTAGTCGGCGAATTAAGTCAAGCTGCTAATCGTAAAACCAATGATGCTTGATTTAATAAAAGTCCCAACCAAACTAAAATGATATATCACGATCGTCAAAAAGTAGTTAATAAAAATTTTGCTTTTATTATTAAAGCAAAAAAAGATAATATGTATCAAATCTTAACAAAGAATTATTTTACGATTGATGATCAAATCAATATCCTTTCACCAGCTCATGACCAACTAAAAATCTCATTTAAAAAAATTATTAATAGTGATGGCGAAAGTTTAATGATTGTTCGTAACCCGATGATTACATTGTGAGTTGAGTTTAATGAAGATGTTGATTTAGCGGTTGATGATATCGCTCGAATTAACTAATTATTATCAACATAACAATTACTGAAATAAGGAATTTTAACGGTTAGTTTATCAGTTTTAGTTGTTGCTTGATTATGGATGTCAACTGATGTAATGGTTACATCAGAGATAAGAAGGTACGGCGTTAAACTCGAAACATCACAATAAGCAGTTACATTAGCTTCACTTCCAAATTGTAAAGTCCGTTGTTTTACATTTAAATCTTTACCGTCATGATGTTCAACAAGCGAACCCGAAACTAAGTGGTTTTGATAATTAAAATTAATTAAATCAATGCTATCGATATTAACTTTAAATCAACCGTTAAAGTATTGTAAAGCAACAGCGTTAATTATATTAGTTTGTGTCATTGATTCTAAATATTGATTAACATCATTCTTTGTAATCGCTTGCGTTGCTAAACGTTTTACTTGTGGTGGAGCATCGTTCTTGTTATAGGTGATAATTTCTTGTTTTGGAGCATTACTACTGCTACAACTTGTTGCCATAATAATTGGTAATGCAATAAACGGTAATGCTGCAACTACTATTATTTTGTTAAATTTGAAAACCATATTAGAACCATTATCCCTTTTTATAATTATATCTTAAAAATAAATGTTTCCTAATAATAGTCTTAAAGATATGGTGCTAATAAACGAATTAGGTTTTTGTATTCAGGCGCTTCAATGCTATACTTATATAAATGGGGGCGTTATGAAATCAATTCTATTTATTTTAAATCAATATTATTGAAAATCAATTTCTGCGCCTTTTTTTACATTCATTGTACCCCCAATATTTATTCTTATTTTAGGTAATGTTTTAGATCCTAAAATTGTTTTACCGGGATTGATTTCAATGTGTCCTCTAATTCTTGGGACAATTAGTTTGCCCCAAGTTATCTTTGAGTTTAAGCAATCCGTTTTACTTAAACGAATTGGTGTTGCCGCAATTAAACCAATTCATTTTATTATGATCATAAGTGCTTATTATTGTGTCTTAATGTTTGTTTCAGTTTTATTTGCATTAGCATTTTCAATGGCAATCTTTAGTGGTTCCTTTACAAAGGTTTTTGGTTATGTAGATTATGGTCAATTTTTATTTGCCCAATTATTAAATATTATTTTAAGCATCGAATTAGGCATGATGATTGCTTCATTTTTTAAAACTTTAATGGCAATTCAAGTCGCTGGATTTTTTATGGTTATTGTGACCTTATTCTTATCAGGGATGGTAATTGCACCAATCTTCTTATCACAAAAACCTGGAATGCTAACAACCTCATATATTATGCCCCATAAGTATCCAACGGATTTAGCGATCCAAGCTTGAGGAGCAAATGTGAATTGAATTGATAATTACAACATGGGTTTAAATGTTGATCATATTTATAACCCTGGTGACATGGGTTATAAAATTGGTAGCCCTAATGGTAATTTCATCCCATTAACTTTAAATGGAGCTGCTGATCCACTTAATGGTACACCCCCGCACACTTGATTCTATGATAAGAACACGCAAATTTTATTTGCTATTAAAGGTGATTTTAAGGATATTATTACCTCAAATACTTTTACTAATGATGATATCATTGTGGGTTCTCGCATGGCCGGTTGTAATATCAACCACAGCACCATTTGAAACATGAACGAATTAGTTGTCTATAACCCAATCTATGATAAGGGACACGACTTCTTCACTCAACTAACAGCTAGTGATAAGAAATTAGATTGGGGTATTAGTTTTGTCTACATGTTAAGTTTCTTAGGGGTTTCACTTTATACCTTTGAATGGAGCGCTTAAATTATGGATAAATATTTTTCAACTTTAAAAAAAGATCAACCAATTCTTGAGGTTAAACACATAAGTCAAATTTTTGGTAAAAACAAAAAACAAAAAATTGCTTTAAACGATTTATCACTCGTAATTAGCAAGGGTGAACACATCAGTATCATGGGGCCTAACGGGGCTGGTAAATCAACCTTCATTGATATTTTGGCAGGTTTAAAAAAACCAGTTAAGGGTTCAATTGAATATCATTTTGATGATATGAAAAACTATAAAAATAAAATTGGAATCCAATTTCAAAGTTCATCATACCCTTCAGGAATTAGTGCACGTGATGTGATTCGTTTTGCCTTAATGCTTTATGACGTGGAAATATCTCACAAGGAATTAAATCAACTTATTAAAACCTTTGGCATTGACACCTACCTTAAAAAACGTTGTTCAACCTTATCGGGTGGTCAAGTGCAACGCTTAAACCTATTAGTATCACTAATCCATAAACCAGAAATTCTATTGTTAGATGAACTATCAACCGGCTTAGATATTGAAATTAGAACTAACATTAATAAGTTTATTAAAGAATATGCTGCCTCTAATAACATAACCCTTATTTTAGTTAGTCATAACATTCCTGAAATCGAAGCTCTAACTAGCCGGACCATCTTTTTAATCCAAGGTCAAAAGGTAGCTGATCTTTACAACGAAGATATTATCAAAGAATTTGGTAGTATTCAAAATCTATGGGAACAGCTTGTCGCTAAGTATCATCATTCAACTTAATGCTTCTTTTGATTATTGTAAGTTAAATTTCAATTGTTGATTGTTTTAGTATATTAATTCCAGTTATGCAATTTTTAGACCAAAATTGCATAACTGGAATTTTATTGATAATTATTAAGTTGAAATTGCATAACTGAAAATACGATTAGAAACGCATCTAAATATTTGTGGGGATGGTAAACCAGGCCTTCTTATTGCTCGCTTTGACCATCTAATTTAATTGGCTCATTTTAATTATTTTTTTAATTAATTCGGCTTGATCGTCTATTTTAATTAAATCGCTTTGATTAACTATTCCAATCAGTTCACCATGATTATTTAGTTTAATTAATTTGGCTTGATTAATTATTCTAATCGGTTCACCTTGATTATTTATTTTATTTAATTCGGCTTGATAGGCTATTTTAATTAACTCGCTTTGATCACCTAATTTAATTGGTTCACCTTGATTATTCATCCTAATTAATTTGGCTTGATTAGCTATTCCAAGCGGTTTATTTTGATCATATATTTCAATTTTATTTTGATCATATATTTCAATCAAGTCATCTTGATAATATATTTCAAATTTATGATGATCGTTCTTGTAATGAATGGTTCCAGATGCTAATGCGATTACCATAAAGATAACCATCATCGAAACCGAAGCGATGAAGGCTGTTGGATTAGCCTCAATGAAATTCACTTTTTGAAAATATAGTAATAATTCCCGATAGTCCGTTTTAGATAAACCGTAACTAGCCGCTTCCTTTTTTTGACCATCAGGAGTTTCACTATAAAATTTTGACAAGATATATTGATTCATTCGTTTTGAACCCGCTCTTTGCTTACTAGTCATGCCATCATTTTGATTATTCATATCCACAATAAATTCCTTAAAACTAACTTTACTTTTATCGGGATTGGTACTCTTGCTAGCCAAATCATAAATATTGCGATAGTTATTATATTCACTATAATTGCTGATACTAATGCTAGCTCCAACAGCTGTTCCAATAATGCCTACAAACGAAATACATAGTGTTGACAAGCTTATTATTTTAATTACTTTTTTATTCACTACGTACCTCCTCGTTATAAACAACATTACTTATATTATATAAGTATGGATAAGCAACCTCAAGAAATGCGGTTGTCTTACGTGAATTGATAGTGAGATAAAACTTTAATTGACAATTTTATTATTTTAGAATTTTTATCATTATATACTTTTTAAATCATAAATTATAATCCTATGGTAGAATGTGTATATAACTTAATTGATTAAATAAATCACTATAGTTAATATTTTTATTCCCAAGGAGAATTTTATGAAGAAAAAAGGTAAATTAGTTTTAGGGGCTGCTTCTGTATTAGGAGTTGGTCTAATAAGTGTTGCAGCTTTAACGGGTTGTAGTAGTAGTGTTGCGAGTTATAATTCATGGGCTCAAGTTGTTGTAAGTGATTCATCATCTGTTTTAAATGATCAATCATTCACTTATACATCGTATTTAGGATTACAAGAGTTTATGAAAGACCAAGGCAAACCAATGCCTGATGCAGCTGATGTTCCAGCAGGAAATGGTATCTGAAGTAAACCGATGGATGCTAAACCCGACACATTTATTAAACTTTATCAAGGATTGGTAAATGATGGAGCAAAAGTATTGATCGCGCCAGGTTTCAATGAGCAAGCTTCAATACAAACCGCTGTTACAAGTAAAGGCTCAAAAGATTCTTTTAAAAACTCTGGTTTTATTGAAATTGACGGTATTGTTGATGGTGTTAATAGAGACAAAGATTATAACCAAACCTCAAAAGATGCAATTACAAATGTTTCTTCTGTGGAATTCCACGTAGATAGCGCAGGTTGGTTAGCAGGTGTTTCAACTGCTGAAATGCTAAATGAAAATTTAGCAATATTTGGTTCTGACGGACTTAATGTCGGCGGATATGTTGGACAAGCTTATAGTTCAACTTTGTCATTTTTAGCTGGTTTCCAACAAGGGATTGCTTATTATAATGCGAATATATTAGCTAAGGAACAAGTTTCTCATAAAGATTATCAAAAGGTTAATTGGTTAGCTCCGAATACGTCAGGCCACACAACAAATGCTGGAGATTATGCTTCTGGTAATTTTGCTGTGACCGATGGAACTGCAAAGCAATTTGTCACAAATTTAATTAACAATCATGCTGATGTAATTTTGCCAGTTGCAGGGCCGCAAACCCCGATGGTTGTATCGTTAGCGAAAACAGCAAAAAACCCAACAATGGTTATCGGTGTTGATACCGCTCAAGAAAAAAATAATAAAGTTCAACAATCTCTTAAAACATCTAGCGTTAAACTAGTGGGTGGCGAAAAAGATTTTCAAAATGATATAATTCAAATGTCAATTCAAAAATCATTAGATGTTGCAACCAACGGCATGTTAGAAGCAATCACAAGCCAAGATTCGCTATCTAAAGATAAAAGCTGACACGGGTTTGGATGAGCTAATGTCGCAACATTAGCAAATAAAGGTGTTAAATTATCTAAATCCGGTGTTGATTGATTAGTTAAAGCGATGAAAAACGTTGATCCTAGTCTTACTGATTATGCCAAAGTTACAGCTTATGTTGATACAAGTATACACGTTAACAATTGATTAGCAATAAATGGTGATGTTACAAATGTAACAACAAAAAATAAAGAAATGTATTATTGAGGAGTAGAAAAAGCTACGCTTGAAAACTATAGTCAACCAGGTGGTATAAAAACTGCACAAACTAAAGTTGATGTAATGAAATCGTTTACTAAAGATGATATAACATTTAGTAAAAAATAATATTATTCTAATATTATAATTAAATAAACAAGGTGTCGTTTCGTAATTATCGCAGCGTTGCCTTGTTTTATATTGAATATAAATATTTATATAAAATAAGCTTATTATTGCATTATGCTATTAATATTACGTTAAAATTTGTTATTATATTAATATTGATAGTTTATTGGGACATATGAAATTTATAATAAAAAAGGAGATTTCTTTATGAATTTAAATCAGGATTTAGCGCAAGGTTTTGCTATATATATGGACGGCATAAGCAAGTCGTTCGCTTATGGTAAAATTAAAGCAAATCAGGACATAACAATTAAAATTAAACAGAACGAAATTTACGCATTGATAGGTGAAAACGGAGCTGGGAAATCAACTTTAATGTCTATTTTATTTGGGTTGTATAAAGCCGATAAGGGCGACATCTATATCAATGGACGAGAAGTTAACTTTAATTCAGCTAAAGATGCTTCGCTTATGAAATTAGGAATGGTACATCAACATTTTAAATTAGTAGAAGCATACAGTGTATGGGAAAATATAATTTTAGGGGATGAAATTAAAGTTGTAGGAATTTTAAAAATTAAAGCAGCTAAGGATAAAATAAAAAAATTAATTCAAAAATATAATTTTGAAATCAACATTAATAGTAAAATTTCAAAATTAAGTGTAGGTCAGCAACAAAAAGTTGAAATTTTAAAATTACTATATAGAGAAGCTGATATTCTAATTTTTGATGAACCCACTGCTGTGTTATCGGATGTTGAGATTGAAAGTTTTTTACAAATGTTACGTGATTTTAAAGGGCAAGGTAAAACTTGTTTAATAATTTCGCATAAGTTAAAAGAAATTAAAAGCGTAGCCGATAGATGCGCTGTTATTAGACTGGGGAAATTAGTCGGCGAATATAGTGTTTCTAACTTAACAATTGCAAATATGGCAGAACTTATGGTTGGACATCAATTAAAGGTTTTTGATGAAAATAAAAGTGTTTTTGGCAAAGAAGTTGTTAAAGTTGAGAATTTGAATATGAATCACAAGTGATCGTTTAAAAACAGTAATATTTTTAATAAATCAAATGTTAATAAAAATTTAATTAATTTTTCTATACATGAAGGTGAAATTTTTGCAATAGCAGGTGTCGAGGGGAACGGTCAAAGTGAATTGGTTAACCTTATAGCTGGTTTGGAGAAACCTAATAAAAATTCTGTTTTTTTTAAAGGTTTTCACCTAGAATCATTTATTAAAATAATTTTTAGAAAATTATTTAGCGATTCTACATTTTCTGACAAAATGATTGACGTGAGTGAAAAAAATATAAATTTTCACTATAACAAAGGAATGTCTTTTGTTCCAGAAGATAGACATAAATATGCTCTTTTTTTAAATAAGAGCATAAGATTTAATGCTATTTCTAATGATATCGATAGCAAATCTTATAATACGTTTGGTTTCTTTAATAAAAATAATGCATCTTTAACAACATCTAAAATAATTGAAAAATTTGATGTTAGAGGTGCACCATGAATTGACGATTCCATTAGATCGTTATCTGGTGGTAATCAACAAAAATTTGTTGTAGGACGTGAAATGAATAAAAAACATGATTTTATTATTCTGACCCAACCAACAAGAGGGCTAGATATAGGTGCGATTGAGTATATTAGAAGTGAGATTTTAAAAGAAAGGGAAAAAGGTAACGCTATTTTACTAATATCCTATGAACTTGATGAAATTTATTCAATAGCAGATACCATCGCTGTTATGAGCGACAAAAAAATTATAGGAATAGGGCCAGTTTCTGAAATGAATAGATCTAAAGTGGGCCTTATGATGGCAAATTCAAATGAAGGGAGTAATTAGCTATTATGAAAAATAAATTAAACACATCAAAAGACATATTTTTTTATTCAAGAAGTAGACAAAACACAACTAGAAATATTTTTTCTTCAGTGCTTTTCATTTGTGTTGCCGTTATCATCTCTTTTTTAATCATTCCAATCGGAGGATTATCGATTCAGGATTCATTAAATAAGATTATAAACGTGTTAACTTCACAGCCGAAATCTATAATTATATACGCTACATGATTTGGTATTGCTGCACTATCCTTTATGTTTAGTTATAAATTAGGTTTATTTAATATTGGTATCTCAGGTCAAATGCTAGGGGGCGGTCTATTTGTTTTTTTAGGTGCATATTCTTTTTATTCTAGCGGTAAGTTGCCGAGTGGATCTGAGGGACTATTGTTAAGCTTTGTATTGGCTATTTTAGGTGGCATGCTTGTTTCTCTTGTCATCGGAGTCCTTAAAGTTTTCTTTAATGTTCACGAAGTAATATCATCCATTATGATGAATTGAATTATGTTCTTTTTAGTTGAATATGCTGTGTTATATTGAATACCACAATCTGATCAAACCACAAATATAGTAGGGTCATATACGCTACCTGAGCAATTTGCTATTTACGACTCTTCCAATCCTTGGAGCTCTGCAATATGAGATATATGTTTGTTTGTTTTTATTTCATTAATAATTTTAGTTATATTAAAATATACAATATTTGGAAAAAAGATAGATGCAACAGGGTCTTCATTAACCGCTTCAAAATATTCTGGTTACAATACAAAAAAATTACAATTAAGTGCTTTTCTAATTTCCGGAGCAATTTCTGGAGTTCTCGCCATGATAGTATATACGTCATTTCCAAATCAATTAATTTTGGATTACAGTAAAACCGATGTGGTCCCTACGCAAGGGTTTGATGGAATAGCAATTTCGTTAATAGCTCTCAACAACCCGATTGCTATAATCCCGGTTTCATTTTTGATGTCCATTGTTAAATCAGCATCTGCATTTGGAGCTGTAACACCGGAATTTTCTAGTATGATGCTATCTATCATTATTTATGGGGCAGCTATATTTAGTCTTGCTATTTATTTAAAACCTTGAATATGGATTATGCAATCTATTAATAAAAGGTATAACAAACAAGCTTATTACAATTATGTCAATGATATGATTATTCTGGTGAACAAAATTAAGAAAGGGAAAAATGTAAGTAGAAAAAAAATAGTTAATACAATTTCTAACAAGATTTTGACAGAAAAAAAATTAAAATATTATTCAGTTAAAATGAAAAAGGAAAATATAAATCAAGAGACATTAATAATTTTATGTGAATCTAAGTATGAAAAAAATTGAAAAAGAAATAAAGAAATTTTAATGTTAACTATAAATGAGAAAAATGCAAAATTTAGTTTATTCATAAAATTTAAAATATTAATTGTTTTAGCAAAAAATGAATTAATGATAAATCATGATAATACCGAATTAATGCAAAATGAATTATTGATTTTATTAAAACACAATATGGCTTTAGTTGGCAAATTAAAAGATCGTATTGAGTCTTTAGAAAAATCTAAAACCGATAAAAAAAGTTTTAAAAATATTTATAATGAATATAAAAACTTTGACGATTCTATTTGCAAAAATTATCTATCTGAAAAAAATATCAATCTTAAAAAATATTATAAAAACTTAGTTTTAAATCACGTTGAAGAAATAAATAATATTAGCAATCATGATGAAATTAAAAAACACAAGCTTATAAAGAAAGCACATAACAGGAATAATAAAAATATTATGTTGAATGAAATTAAATACAATATTTTTACAAATTTCAAAAAAGAAAATTTCAAAAATGTATTTTCAATTATTATGTCGAATTGTGACCCTATAATTAAAGTTAAAATTTTAATGTTAATGTTCAATCCAAAAGAAAAATGTAATATAGAAATGGTTTCAAAAATGATATATAGTAACATTGAACAATTAGAAACTGAACACAAAGATTTGCAATTAAATATAGATAAAAAAATTGATAAAATTTTACTAGAAAATTTTACTAATGTAAAATCAGAAAAAATAAAATGTAATAAAATAAATTCTATGATTAACCGAACTTTGATTAAAATAAATGATGATAATTTTAGAAATGAAATTGAAAAAAAACTAAGTGTTAAGGTGGATAAATAATATGGGTACTTTTTTAAACATTGCACTATTATTAGGATGCGTGCTTATGCTTGGAGCCGCAAGCGGTTATTTTTCTGAGCGAGTTGGCATTGTTAATATAGGTATAAATGGAATGATGATTTTTGGTGCTTTGTTTTTTTCGATATACTCTTCATTTTTACAACCGATGATGGGAAATGAAAGTTACTTTTTAGATATAATTCTAACAGGTGCAAGCACCATAATTGTGGGACTCTTATTTGGGTTTGCCACCATAATTTTAAAGGCGGATCACATAATAGTTGGAACTGCAATTAACCTATTAGGGGCAGGCCTTGGGGCGTTCCTTACAAGTCCGCTAGGATTTAAATTAGAAAAAATAAGTTCGCTTAAAAGTATGTATGAACCGCAACAAATTTTAAATTATGATTATTTTGGTTTATATGGTGAGACTATTACAATATTTTTCGTTATTGTAGCTCTTATGGTAATTATATTTTTAATAATGCATTTTACGTCTTTCGGATTGAGATATAGATCAATAGGTGAAAATCCTAATGCTGCTGATTCTCAAGGGATAAGTGTTTATAAATACCAATGAACCGGCGTGATTCTATCTTCAATTTTTGGAGGTTTCGCAGGATCAATATTTATGCTTCAAACTGGTGGTCAATTATTTAATGGTAATGTTAGTGGATTAGGTTTCCTTTCGTTAGCTATAATGATTATTGGTGCTTGAAGAATACCTATAATTATAGTGGGGGCCATATCGTTCGCGTTGTTATTTAGTTACTCAACAACATTAGCTCCGATAAAATATTTATATTTATACAAAATGATTCCATATATTTGTACTATGGCTGCAATGTTGTTCTTTTCGAAATGGACAAAGGCGCCTGCCCACGACGGAATTCCTTTTGATAAGGCACTGCGCTAAATGTTTAATATAGTTATTTTAATATAGCTGTTTCCAAAGCTAATTCAACCATTTTACCCATTTTAGTTTGCCTCTCATATGGGCTCATTGATACGTCACTGTAGTATGAATTGCTGACAGTTAGAATTGTCAAAGCTTCCTTATGATATTTTTGCGCACAAGCAAATAACCCAAACGCTTCCATTTCAGCAACTTTAATTTTAAATTTATTGGCTAACTCATCTGGCGTTTCGTCAACATAAAACACATCCTTACTTAATATTCTTCCGATTTTAATTGGCAGATTTAAATTCTTAGCGGATTTAATGCAGCTATTAAATAAATTGATTGAAGGTTTAAGAAGATGATCTTTCGCTGGAATATTAATAATTTCATTAAAGATTGTTCATCCATAAGCTTCATCACCAACGAAAATGTCACCAGTCTTAATATCTCGATCATAAGATCCGGATGAACCGAATCTAATAATTTTTTTAACGTCATAAAACTTCGGGTTAAAAAGTTCCATGGCATAAATTCCGATTGATGGCATTCCCATCCCATGTCCCATTACAGTTACTCGGTGTTTTTTATAATACCCAGTAAAAACCAACATTCCTCTCACATCACTTACTAACTTAGCATCTTGAAGATAATTTTCAGCGACTCACTTAGCTCTTAATGGATCTCCGCCCATTAGAACCACATCAGCTATTTCTTCTTTTTTTGCATTATTATGAATTGTCATTTTTTAATACCTCACTTATAAATTATACATCTTCATTAAATATCATTCTTTAAAGAGGCTAAATTTTATTAAATAATAGTGTTATAAAATTAAATCCTTATCTAATTTAAGCGTGCTAAAATCATAGATTTCATTTGTATTTTTTGTATAATCAATTAGTTATCATTAATCAATTGATTAAATATTAATTCCATTTCTAGGAGAAATTCATGCAATCAAACACAGCTGGTTTAGAGCTTGTCATGATAATAGTTACACTTGCAATCATTATCGCTATTAGCAAACCCGTTTATCTTTATTGTTTAAAAGATCAAAAATGGTTTATAAAAATAACTCCCAGCGCAAAAGCAAGAAGGAACATCTGAGTAACACTAGCGACAATCTGCGTTGTTTGTTATTTGGTGTTTCGCTATTCATTGCCGATGAGTGTTTTATTAACCAAACCAAGTGAATTTGACCCCGTTAGCGTAAATGGTAGTAGTCTTTATAGTTTAAGTCTACTTACTGATCTATGTTCCTTTGCTGGTTTAGCTTTTCCGTTGTTAATTATTTTTGATAAACATAAAAAATATTCGCCCTCATTTGCAGTGATGGCTTTTCTTGGTGGAACATTAACTTTATTAGGAACTGAAACAGTAGACCAAACCGCGACAGTAACCTGACAGTTTTTCTTTTTCAGTTTAGTTCACTCTGGCGATGTTTGATCATTTGATGGCGGTGCACCAATTTCATTTTTAATGCATTCGTGATTAGTCTTATTTTCAATGGCTATTTTTATATCATCACCACCAATGAATTGACATCGTCTATGAATCTTGCTATTGGGAATTTTAACTTATATGCTTTATGTTATTGTGATCACATCAGCAATCGGTATTGAAAATCACTCGACCGGCTTAACTAAGGGCGACTACTACGATTATTTAAACAACGGTAGTATTCCCACCTATGATTTTATAAAGCCGATTCTCGGGGATTTACCGTGACAACTATTATGCTTCATCCTTTATATCTTCTTTACAATCTTTATTATGATTATTGTGATGTTTAAAAATGTTTGTCATTTCCTCCATGCAAGATTTTATTTACATGATAAGGACGCTAAGTTGATGGGTTCACCATTTGATATCAAAAAGGATAATCCGTTAGTTGTGCTTGCAATTAAACTAAAAGTTAAATATAATAAACGAGAAGTAAAAGCAATATAGGAAGTTATCTCCAATCAGAAAACAATAATGCTTTCAGATTACCTTTGCATAAATTTATTAATAAATGTGAAATTGCTGCTTTTAAATGCTATAATATTTTTGCTGTGTGATTCTCATGCAGCTTCAACCGCACCGAATGGGTAGCTCATTATAAGCGTTAATATTGATATTAACCACCCACGAAGGCGAGTCTAAGTATTCAGGAGGAATTATATGTTTGCAGTTATTAAATCTGGCGGCAAGCAATATAAAGTTCAACAAGGCGATACAATTTATGTAGAAAAACTTGATTTGAAGGAAGGCGCAACAATTACTTTTGACGAAGTATTGATCGCTGGTTCTAAAATCGGGACACCATACGTAAAAGGCGCATCAGTAAAAGCAACAGTCGACAAACATGGAAAGCAAAAAAAGATTAAAATTATTAAATTTAATTCTAAAAAGCATCACATGAAACGACAGGGTCATAGACAACCATATACTAAATTAACAATTAATACAATTAAAGCTTAATTAACATGGTAACTATTACTTACTTTAAAAATGCATTATTAATTGAGGGCCATGCAAACTTGCAACCCGCTCCCCATGATATCTTATGTGCTGGTATCAGCGCAATTAGCATGGGTGCACTCAATTGATTCGATCAAGCCGATATTAAGGTTACAATCAATGATGGAAGTTTATTATTAATCATCAATCATTGTAGTAAACAAAATATTGATTATCTAACATTAATCAAAACGCAGTTAAATGCGCTTGATAGTGAAATGTACAAACCCAATTTAAAGTTTATTAATAAGAACATCAATTATAACTAAGGAAGCTAATATGAAAAAAATAGTATATCAAATTAACCTACAACTTTTTGCATCAAAAAAAGGTACAGGTTCAACAAAAAATGGACGAGACTCAAATCCTAAATTTTTAGGTGCTAAACTTGCTGATGGACAAACTGCTAAAGCCGGACAAATCATCTACCGTCAAAGAGGCAATCGAATTTACCCAGGTAAAAACGTTGGTCAAGGTAGAGATGACACTTTATTTGCTAAAGCTAATGGAATTGTTAGATACACAAAATTCATGGGTTCAAAAACTCGTGTCAGTGTACTTAATGAGGAAAAATAGATATCCACAAAGATAAATTAAAAATTAAGCTCACGTAGCTTAATTTTTTTTGTCCACTTTCTAAAGCGAGTCCATCTCAATTATTATCTTATTTGATAAGAGTTAGGGCAATTAAAAATATCGGATATAATCCAATAAAAGTTCATAAGTTGGCTTATAACGAGCAACCCAAGTGAAAGGAACCAATCATTAAATATGGTTTTTTTAAGGTATATTACCTATTTATAGCCGATTTAAGTGGAATTTTTAGATAACTTAATGTTGCAAAAATTTATTTTATATTAATATAGTAAAATTAAGATATGTAATTAATATATTAAATTATTGGATTATTAAAGGTTTTTAATCGTTTAACATGGTTCCGAATGCAATAATAATTTTCTGATATTTCTAATATGTTATAATTCTAAATGATTATAATTTATAAAAGCGGGGTCTAATTGATATATGAAAATTCGAAAACTTAAAAAATTGGTTTATAAAGGAACTTTTGTTAGTCTTGTTACAGGGGTATTGATTTACGCTCCTTTTGCTACGATTATAAATAGTCCACAGACTAACTATATTTCTAAAAATTTGCTTTCGATTAAAAGCGATGAAGCATTACCAGTTCCCGAACAAATTCTTAATGTTAATAAAACTATTAGTAATAAATCTGAAGTTAGTAGTGACGGTCAATATGTGATGCAATTATCTGATGGTTATGGAGCAAACGGTGGAAACGGAGTTCCCGTGATGCAAATAGTTGATAATAATGGCTTTACTGGTGACTCAAGTATTAATTTGAAGATTCCCTCAAAAGGATTTAAGCACATTGAAACATGAGAACCTGATTTAATAAACCGGGTTGTCAAGGGAGGCAACACATGAGTAGAAACTGGACTTAAATTAAATGAAGGACAAAAAAATCCTACTGAAATATATAATAATGCAGCATATGCAGGTTCTTACAACCCTAGCGATGTTATATCGAGAATCCATCCTTTAAATTATTTTAGACTATTACCGGATGGAAACGCTTTGGGGAACGCCACTAAAAATAACATTAATATTGCCACTAATTTGGCTTATCGAAGTAATGACAATTATAGCGTTAAGCCATGAAAAGTAGGGAATGTTAATAACCTAAATTTTAGTTTCGATAAAAACGGCGTTAAACCGACCAATGGATCATTTTTAGAAACAACTCTTTTTAAAAGCTCTTTCCCTGTTGATCCTGTTTACATTACTAATATTATTCCACTAGACGATGGTGTTATGTATTTCACAGGACAAATTGAAAAAGATGATTATGGATTAACAAATGAAAAAACACCTAATAATCCAGCGTCAGGTGCAAGATCTGCTGACCAATATTATTTCTTTATGCCATATAACTCAACATCTTTAATCACCCCAAATGATTCGCTTACTCAATTACAAAACTGACCAGGTCAAAATAATTTTAATTATACAATAATTGATAGTGTTGGAGACAACAACAATTTGTATTTATTGTTACTGGATAGTTCAACTAATCAATCGTATCTAGCGAAAGCAAAGGTTGATGGTAACCATAAATTAACAATTAGTAAAATTACTAAGAATCTAACTTCTATTGAAGGCTCAATGTCTGGAATACCTAGTTCATTATATTTGTCTAACGGAAATTTATTTATTTCCAACTCTAATGGGTCATATGTTGAATATGACTTAAATTTAAAAAAATTAAATTCTAGTAAAATGATTTTTAACAATAAAATAGATGCGATTGATGGATATAATAGTATTTCACAAATCTTACCAATGGGAGTTCCTAATAGTTCTGGCGTAATAACTAAGGGCGAAGGCCAATATGCAATATCTCTAAATAGTGAATCACCATATATTTACTACATCCCAGAGACTAACAATGCCTCACCGATTAAAGTGTTGGATTTAAACGCAACAGATAATTTAAATTTATCTGGTTCTTATGATAATTTCTCTAAAATGTCAGATTATGAAAGAGCAAAAACAAAAGTTGTGACTTCTATTAATTTCATTAGAAACGATGGGCTTAATGACTATCTACAAATTAACACAGGCTATACAGACCCTAATGGTAATGTTTTAGGCTGAATAGCTTCAATCGACCATAAGGACCCTTCTAAATTGCAAATTTTAGGGACTACTTCTAATTTTATTGGTAAAGGTGCGTATGAGTCAACGAGCGATAGTCTATACACAAAATCAAAACAACTTATTTCTAATTTAGATTATTCATACACCAAAAACATGAAGGCTTCATTAGATAAGATGAAAAAGAATGGTGATGTTACTGCTAATGAATTTAGAGAAACATACAAATTTGTAGATAGCGATTACGATATCACTAATTATTTTAATAATTTAAATAGTTTTGTTACTACAAATGGTTTGAGTCCTGATCAAATAAAGGAACATTATTTTTATATTAACCTTTGAACAGGCAAACAAGTTTTAGCACAAGTTAATGACGTTTCTTTTGGTGACCCAATTGATGGCAGCGGCACACAAACTACTTTGCCTATTAATTTATCAATAAATATAACAAGTAAATACGGTGATGGCGTTCCTTCGGTTACAGAAATTTCTAACAAAATAACAACCTTTGATCAATTTACTCCGATAGAGATTAACACACAAGCATCAATGATGCCATATATTATTGGAGCGAGCATAGCTTCGGGTGCTATCATTATCATTATCGTTGCTTCATTTTTAATGTGAAGACACAAGAAGATTAGAAATAATTTTAAATATTTAAAACAAAAACGTGAAACTCGGTTTGATGAAAGAAACAAAGATAAAAATTCTAAGAGAAAAATGCATAAAGAAGCTAAGAGAATGTATAAACATTCACTTGATTCTGCCACTTCTGTAGAAACTATGAGTGAGGATGACTCATCAAAAGGTTTCTTTGCAACTAAACATGCTTCAAAACCTTCTAAGGATAAAGTTTCAATTTATTTAAAGGATTTATCTTCTGATCCGTATCAAGAAAAATTTAATAAATCCAAAGCAATGAAAAAGGCAAGTAAAAAAATAAAGCCTTCTAATTCGTCAAAAAAGTTCAATAACACACCGAAGAAAAAATCTTCTAGTGCAAAAATGAAGGGGAAATAAAATGCGTAAAAATAATACTTATATTTTGATATCAGCTTTATCAGTAGCGCTACTTAGCGTTCCCTTGTTAATGAGCCCTCTATATGCTATGCCCGAAAAACAAAGTGATTTAGTTACAAGCAATATTCAATCTAATTACGATAACTATAATACAACTTTTAATAATAAAACTTATGAATTTGCACCGACAAAAGGTTATACGTTACCCAAGAGTGATTTTGGTTCTAATGACCGTACCGGAAGCATTCCTAATGCAATGCAACAAGTTTTTTCTTTTAAAGGTGTCGATAATATACTTTATAATGTCATTTCCAATCCGGATGGTGGAATTATTGTGATGGGTGCGAGTGGAAATAAAAAAGGGCAAGTGATTAATATCTTGTCACCACAATACTTATTAAGCTCGAATAGCAAAGGCGGTACAGACGATGGCTTAATACCACTTGTTATTTCGGACGTAGTGCCATCGTCGAACGGGCAATATTTATACCTTTCAGCGGTTTATGCAAATCCAAAGGATACACATCCAGGAGATACGCGAACATGTGAGATATTTAAATATGATTATTTAATGGGAATGGTTACACCGCTTTATAATACAAGTTACACTCCGTTAGCGCCGGGCAACGGTATTACCCTTAAGGCCACAACTAATATTGCATGCATTCCAACTTCAAGCGGCGACAAGTTAATGTTGTTTAATGATTATGTTGACATCTATGAGCATGGCGGCGGTAGCGCCTTAACCACTGATGTAATAATAGACGCAAATCAGTTTAGCAAATCTTTATTATCTTATGAAGTAGTTCCAATAGGAGCTTTCACCGGGAATCTATCAGGCGCTGCCAGATGAGTGGAGGTTGATGATGCTTTTGTAAGTGAAATTTCAAATAATAATTATAAATTAGTTACATCGACAAGATCGCGGGATGCTTCTAAAACAGCTGGAAGTTCTGTTTATGCTAATTCAATTGGGTTTTCATTGAATTCTGATAACACAATAAAATGAGACGTCCCAACTAAAGGATCGACAGGACCAACTTATAGGGGTAGTGCTTCGCAAATGAGTGGTATTCATACTAATTTAAATTATGATTGATTCAATTTTGAAAAGGCATATCCATTGAAAATTGCAAATATTTGATATTCTCTTTCCTCGAGCTATGGTTTGCAAGGAGATTCATTTTTACACGAAATGTCGACTACAACACCAATTAAATCAATAGATAGTTTTTCAGATACTTCAGTTACTAACATTAGTATAGACGACGTATTGAGAACAATAGAAAGTGATATTTCATTAAATGGAAAAATAACTTACAAATTATTAGAAAAATCAAGAAAAATTTATGATTCTAAAGGTGATAATATATCATTAGATGTAGCGATTAACAAAGATTATTTATTGCCATTCTCACATGCGACGATTATTGGTTTTGGATGAGCCGATCAAGCAAAAAGTAAGATGTTGATATACGATACTAATAATGAAGTTTTGCAATACGATCTAGTTACTGATTCAATGTCGTTAATCAGTGGGATTGCATTTAAGAATGCAAATTTAGGTAGTGCAAAATATAAGAAGCCAAGTGAATTAAGTAATGATGATTTGAAATCACTATTTATTACACCAAATCTTTATGACAAAGGTAAAGATAAAATGAAAGTTTCTAAGAGTAATGTTGATGATAGTAACAATAGCTTTACACTTAATGTTGAAATTACAAAGGGCAATAAAAACGTATATTCAGCAAAGCAAGATTTCACTAATTTTAATCAAACAAAACCAAAAAGTAATGGTTTCTTTTCGAGTACAACCTCTTGAATTATCATTGGCTCAGCAATTGGCGCCTTAGTTATAGTTATAATAGTTATTATTTCTTCGGTTTATGTTGTTAAGAAAAAAATAAATAGGGACGGTGATTAATATGAAGCGTTATTTTAAATGAATTTTTGTTTTAACAAGCTTATCACTTGTAACCATTCCCGTTGCACTAGTAGCTACCTCGTGTAGTGAAGCGGCTCCTGTTGCTTATAAAATTAATAGCTCTAAAGGTTTTGATGTGGATAAAAATAATAAAATTATTCAAATTAAAGACCTACCAAATGATGTTTTGGATTCAAAATCTAAATATGACAAAATCTTAATTGATTTTTCAAACTTAAGTCAATATGATGGATATCATATAAACTTACCAAATAATATTGGCAAAGCTAAAGGTATTAGTAAATTAGAAATTAAAGGATTACCAAATGGGGCCTTGCAATTATCAAACAGTAGTTTAGATTTTATTTCGCAATGAACCAATTTAACTAGTTTAGAATTAACTGGATTAAACATTAAGTCTTTTAGTTTTGTAGAAAATTTAAGCAATTTAACTTATTTAGATTTAACTAGTAATCTATTAACTAACGTTTCAAAGGTTTTGGATTATAAATTAGTAAATTTAGTACACTTAGATTTAACAGACAACAATATTAGTAGTATTGGTTTGTCATTAGATTTTAGCAAATTATCAAGCTTAGCTTATCTAAGTTTGATAAACAATAAAATTACTGGTTTGCCACCTTCGATCATTAACTGATCTTTAGGGAAATTATCACTGTATGTTGATAAAAACAAATTACCAAGCTCAGATTGAGATGGCATTAACAGCAATACTAATATTGTTGTTAATAAATAAAAAGGAAGCGAGAATAATTTAATATGAAAATAAAAAAAATACCAGCCTTAGTTATTGTTGCTTGCTTGTCTACTAGTTTTTTAGGAATGACTATCATTGCTAAACCACCAACAACACAAAGCACTAACAACCAATTGGAAACTACTTCACAAATAAATAATAGCGCAGTAATACCAACCCAACCAAAAGTTGCGCCAACACAATTAAATACCAAACCACAACCGTATACATACGCTTACGCTAACAATATCACTGACTCCAATATAGCGAAATCATTACAAAATGATCCGATTGTTTTAAGTGATAATAGCGTTATTGCATTAGTTGAAAATGCGAAAGTTTTATCAATTCAAAAATGAGATGCAAGCGGGAAAATTAAGGAAGATTACCGTTTGGCTAACTTTGATGGATCGACTTTTATTTTTAATAGCAACTATGTTATTAATACTTATTTTGTTTATAATAATTTTTTATACATAGCTTACTCTAATTATTTTTCAAACCGAGTAATGTTGAGCGCCTTCTACTTAGATAACGGATATAATGATCCGAGTCAATCATTAAGTATTTCACTAGTTAAGGAAAGTGAACTTGATGTTCTAAATGAAAGAATCGTCAAACAAAACCCTCTAGAACCAAGCCAAATAATGATTGCTGAAACATTCGGTGATACTCAATATTTAGCGTTATATGACATTGCAGATTATAATTCTAGTGATTTAGTAAGTCTTGGTAATACCATTGATTTGTCAGATAAAAGCATTGCCTTGCCAAAAAATAATTTTTTAATAAGTCCGATTGTTTATCAGAATCAATTTATTGCAATTTGTCAAGACTCATCATCATCTAATGCAACAATTAGTTTTTATACATATTATATAAATAGTGATGAAAGTTTAGATTTAATTAGTTCACTAACGAGCAAACTAACAAATTCGAAATTGAAGAATGAATGAATGACTAGCGATATGCTAAACATTAAATCTTCAGATTTCAAAACTATTGTCATCCCAACTGGTGGCTCACAATATTATGCTGTCGTTTATATTAATAATAAATACGATGCTCCGAGTACGTGAAGTTCGCAAGGCGGAGCAAATGGTAAGTTTGCAATGATTTTAAAATTAGATTCAAAAAATTATAAAATCTTAGATAACGATAGTGCAACTGTAGCTGATAATGTTAAATTTTATAATAATTATATTAATACAAACCAAGTTAATTATTTTTATGACACGATGAAAATCAATGGTAAAATGGAACCGGTTTTATTGACGGTTTCTGCTGACCAAAAAAATAAGGTTTCCTTTGGAATTATCTTAAGTAAGAAGAGCGATAAATATTTTGACATTACAGATTTATTCAACGCTAACAAAACTAAGAGTTTCTATTTTAGCGGTTCACCAGCTGTTAATGATATAAAATATTTGCACGATACTTTTGTGCAGGTTAATAGCGATAACAACATTGTTTTTAGTAGCATTGCTGATTCCAGTTCAGGAACAACAAAGATAATAAAAGAAAATATTTTGCCCATCCAAACAATTAAGGTTAGCCCAACAGACATTAATCATCAAGTTGTTAATCAAAATTTTATTAATAACTTAAAAGCACCGCAGTTTAATATTGCCGCTTCATCAGCGACTTCTAATGTAAGCTTAAAACAAAAACAAAGTGCTATTAATGGTATACCTGTTTACAATCCTAATTATCTAACAAAATATGGTTTAGATTATTATCCTTCGGGTCAAGGTAAGGTTTTACCATCTGATTTATCTTCGGCTGATGTTTTAGCGGCCATTACAAAAGTTTTTAGTGATTCTCAAATTAGTGGTAATTGATATTTATCAGTTCTAGCAGCAGTAAAACACACTAGATTTGAGTTTGCATATTATGCAAACGATGATGCAGGAACAATTAATGTAGCAGTTAATTTTTATCTTGCATCTCATTCATCAGGTGCTTTTGATTGAGATTATACAGGTCAAACTTTTGATATTACACTTTATAACTATAAAATAGGTAATCCATTAAAAGATGAATCAAGAACAGCGTTAGTTAATGCCAAAGATGAAACTACCATTAGTAAGTGAGCTAGCAGCGTACTTATAACGGACATTGAAAACAAGAACAGATTAGATAGAATAGCTTTTGTTACCGATAATTTAGATCAAATGTTTAGTTACGGTAGTAAATACACAACTGATAACAAAACTCCCATTAGTGATTTAATTGTGGTTAAAAGTATTATTAAAATCGATACTGTAAGTGGGGTTATCATTTTCACCTATTTAGATTATAGTAATAATATTGAGACTGGTTTACCATCTCCCAACGCACTAACAACTCCGCAATTAATGACAATCAACGGTTTTGGGTTGCCTTCAAAAGCGATACCAGCTTGACAAATTGTTTTATTCACTTTTGTAGCACTTATTGGAGCGATTATTATTTGTGCCCTATTCTATATTTTCTATAAGAGAATTATTAGAGAAAGAGAACTGATGGCAAACCAAAAAGAACGACGAGATGACCGGGTTTACTTACAAGAAGCAGGCTCAAAATCAGGTGTTTCAAAAAACAAGAAGGCAATCGCTAGCAAAAAAATTGATGATAAACCACAATTTAAATATGAAAAAATTAATATGAAAAAACTTGATAAAAAATTAAGCGATTCATCATTAGATTTGGTTATTGGTAACTATGTTCGGAACAAAAGTAAAATTTCAGCTGAGGAACGTGAAGCTAACGAAAAGAAGAAGTTAGCTTTACTTTCAAAATTGGATTCAGAACATGATGCTGCTGAAGCCGAACGAAAGGGCGGAAATATTAGTAATCGATCAAGAAAATCTAGCGAAGATGAAGCAATTGATGCTTTGTCGCAATTACAATCTGGTGATGAAGATACAAAAACAAAAGTTGAAACCTCATCTACTGTTAGTAAGGTTATAATTGATGAACGAGATAACGCTGATTTCTTATATGCTAAATCTAATTCAAAGTACAAAGCCAAAGAAAAAACCGAAAAGGTTACTAAGATATCGTTGGCTCAAGAAGAAAAAGATATTGATAAGATAACTCTAGATGAAATTGAAGCACTAGATGTTAAGGATGATGCAGATAAACCGTCATCTTTAAAAGAAAAACCGAAATCAAAGAAGAAAATTGATTTTGCATCGCTAACTATCGATGAAATCGGTGATTTAGATGATGATGAGTTGGAAGCATACGAACATTATTTGGATGACTTAGCGTAACTATTTGCGATTATTAAAAAATAGTATTAAATAACAAGTAAAATTAATCATAAAAAAATTAAAATTATAGTAAAATCATTAGTAGGTATATATTTTTATTATTTCACAACGTTGATAGATGTAGATTAAGAACGATATAGTATACTAAATATTTTTAAAGGGGTGATTATATGTCAATGTTTGACACTCTGAAACAAAGGTTGTTTCGGGCAAAAACAAGAACAAACACTTTCTTCGTCGGAGAAGAAACACTTGGAGGAATAGACCTTCACGAAATTTTAACGGGTGTTTGTGATCCTGAATTTGAAACTGTACAGGATGTTATGGACTACATAAATTCGGGTATAACTGAAGAAGGTAATGTTGATAAAATAATACAAATAGATTTAAGAAAAGTTAGCGATATTAGAGCTACTGTACTTAAACATATGGGTGAAATGGAAGGGGATGCTGAAAACGCGAGAGCAATCGCAATTGCAGCAGCCCAAGCTAAAAAGATAGAGCTTGAAAAACAAAAACAAGCAGCTCTAAATGTTGATAAGGATGTTGATATTGATGCATTAGCAGAGCAATTCCTAAAAGAAAAACAAGCAAAAACTGAAGAAGCTGAAGCAGAAGAAGATGCAATTGCGTCACGTCTACCTGAAGGCTGAAAAGAACTACTACAAGAATTAAATAATAACGTTAAACGAATTGAACGTGAATTAGGTATGAATACTTTATATTTAGGCCTTCCGATAGTTCAAGGACGTATTCCAGGTGGAGAAGAAATTTTTAGAACTCCTTTATTTTTTGTTGGTGTAACAATTGTTCCCAAAAACATTTTTACTATTAATTTAGTAATTGATACATCAAAAATTATCTTGAACCCAGTTATTGCTGCAGTAGCAGCTTCTAAATCCGGAGAACAATTTGATGTTAACTCATTAGATAGTTATAAGGTATTGGACATTAACCGTGCAATTCATGATTTAACTATGATTGGTTTAAACATTGAAGAAGATAGTATGGATGTTCCAGTTGAAGAATTTGAATTCACCACTAAAGAAGATATTAGAGAACAAGTCGATGCACTTGAAGCTAATATCATCTTACCTAATGTAATGCTAGGAATATTTGATCTACATGGTAATAATGTGTTCTGAGATTTTAATCAAATGATTAGTCAAAATCCCAAAGCAATTGAAGATTTATTAGAATCACAACGTAATTTAACTTTCGATTACTATGCATATGATAATGAATTTAGAACGAGCGATATTCAATTGTTTTCAGCACTTGATATTCAACAACAATTAGCAGTTGCCCATTCATTAGATGGCGACGTTGTAATTGAAGGGCCACCAGGAACTGGTAAGTCTGAAGTTATTCTAAATATTTTAGTTAATATTGTACTACGTGGTAAACGAGCTTTATTTGTGGCTGAAAAGAAAGCCGCACTTGATGTAATATACAATCGTCTAGGTGACTTTAATCACATCGCATTATATATTAGTGATCTTAAAAAGAATCGTAAAGCTTTCTTTGCACAATTTGGAGAATTAGAAAAATTCTTTACAATCGTTAGTGAAAAATTAAAATATAAAAATAAAGAATTTAATCTTCCTGATGTAGATGTTGCAGCTAATGAAAAATTATTAGAATCATTGTATGATCGATACCAAAATGTTCGTGAACAATTCAATAGTAAAGTTGAATTCAATGGTGAAGAATATACATTAGAAGAAATCTTAGATATGAATGATCCAGGATTAGATGTTAGTACTATTGATGTAGAACAACCAGACGACTTCTTCTTTTGAGCGTTGCAAAATAATTCAGGGGAAACTCCTGAAACTGCAGTTGCTAAATACCAAGCGTTATGTCAAAAATTATTAGGAATCGAATACAGTTATGATGTAATGGAAGACTTGTTTAGTATTATTCAACGTAATCCAAAAGATAACGAAAGATTCTTTGGTGTAATTGAGGAATTTAAAAGATTCGGTAGAATTAACCCGAAAGCTAAAGCAATTAAATCTAAAAAAGTTAATCCAATTTTAATGGAATTTGCTATGAAGGTAAAATTCTACGCTTCTAAATTTGGCTTTATCGCTAATGCTGGTCAGGTTGAAAAAGGAATTGATCCTGAAGTTGAAATGACATTAATGGCTAGTCCATTATTATGTTTCTGTTCATGATACTCACAAGCTTATGCTAAAAAATTGTGTCAAGAATTAGATAAGATTCAAGCTGGGATCGAAAGAGACATCGATATTTATATTGATAAGACTAAGAAATCAGTTGAACTTACAAAACATGCTTTACGTAAAAAAATCGTTGAAAACTTTGTTGGTGTTTATAACACTTCGCCGGGCGATTTAAAAGATATTATGCGACAAGCTTCAGTTGAAAAACAAAAAGAAATTATGTGATGAGTTAATCGTAACTTTGATATTCTATATGATTTATATCCAATTCACATGATGAGTGTCGATAATGTTTCAACAGCTATTAAATTGGAACATCAAATGTATGACTACATCCTTTGTGATGAAGCATCTCAGGTGTTCTTAGAAAAAGCTATTCCAAGTATGTACCGTGGTAAGAGTTACGTTATTTCAGGAGATGTTAAACAACTTCAACCATCTAACTTCTTCCAAAGTACAATTAAAACTTTTGAAGATGATAGCGAAGAAGATAGTGACAGTTTTGTGGATTTAGAGGAAGCTGTAAATACTTCTTCACTAATGCATTACTTTAAAAACCGTGCACAATCAAATATTACGTTACGATATCACTACCGTGCATTCTTTAATGAATTAATCGAATTTAGTAATAGTAAATTTTATGATGGTCAATTACTTATGACAACCAAATCAGTACCTAAGACCCAAGCAATTGTGGTTCATGATATTGAAGAAGGTTTATGAGAAAGATCTCGTAATATTAACGAAGCTAAAGCTGTTGTTAAAAGAATTCTTGAAATGACGAGAACTCTTGAATATAAAAAATCAGTTGGGGTTATTACCTTTAATGCAAAACAACAAGCAACAATTGAAACTTTATTAAACAAGAGTAATAACATGCGGATCGCTGAATGACGTGAACGTTATGATGCGGACGGAGAATTCATTGGTTTATTTGTTAAGAACGTAGAAAATGTTCAAGGTGATGAACGTGATATTATTCTATTCTCAATTGCATATGACCGAACAGTAACTAATTATGGTCCATTAACAATGTCAGGTGGGGATAACCGACTTAACGTTGCTATTACACGGGCAAAAGAAAGAATCGAAGTTTTCAAATCTGAACCAGCTAAAATTTTATATGGTTTTGAATCAACTATGCCAGGTCCGAAATTATTCGTACAATGACTACTATATTGTGAAAACATTTGAAAAATTAAAAAATTAGACACTGATAAAGAACATGAACTAGATTTTGAAAGCGAATTTGATCGTCAAGTTTATAA
>JAACJW010000008.1 GCA_021378525.1 Ureaplasma sp. Hg2
CAGAAAACTATCTTAAAGTGTGGTGACGATATCACAGTGGAAATACCCGTTCCCATCCCGAACACGGAAGTCAAGCACTGTCGAGCCGACTGTAGCCTTATGGTGAGATTAGGAAATTGCCGCGCAATGATCAAAGAGTTAATCAAACGATTAACTCTTTTTTTGTATATTCGTTAAAGATTAACGTACTCCATAAAAAATAAGCATTAATAACCAGTTATTATCTATTAATCCAAACGTGCACAGCCATTCTTTATATATATTTATATATAATATAAGTATGAAAGTTTTTATATATAATTCATTTAAAGCGGTAGCTTGTTCCTTTTTATTAATCTCATTTGGTTTTGGGATTAATATTTCTAACGCTCAAAATTTATCATCATCAAGTATATCAATCAATAACGATAGCGCATCCAACGATTATAATCAAAGTATAAATTCCTTTCCAGATAATGTTCCACACATCGAAGGCAACGAAATAACAAATACAACTAGCAATAATGCAACAAAGTATATTAATAGTATGACGCTTAGTTTAAAGGCTATTTATAATGATCCACAAAAAAATAAAGGTTCCTCATTTGAAGTTTGAGGAACTGGGTGAATAATGGATAAAGATGAAAGCACGAATAATCTTACGTATTATGTTGCCACCAATATGCATGTGATTAATGATATGTTTTATCAAGGTTCATCGCCTGATTTTTATCATTATTATTTTGGACAAACTGGTATCGGTGATGCCCTTACTAATGACAATAATAAGGATTCATACACCGCTTTTACTGCGCCGCCTAAACCAGTTTTTGAAGCCTTAAATTACCCTAAGTCAACAAATTTAATGGTCGATTTTGGAGTTGTAGAGGTAACGTTTCCAAAACCAAATGTAGCAACTAAAACCTTTGATTGACTAGAAAAGAATGGCAAACTAAAATTTGAAGACTTGCAACCCTCTGATTGTGGCACAAAGAAAATTACTGTTGGAGGATACCCTTCCATTCGTGAGGGTAACGATAACATTAATTTTTGAAACCAATATTCAGGAGACATCGACCACATCTTTAAACCATATAACATAATCGAACCCAAAACAATTGATAATCACAAATATAGTTCGGGCGGGGCAAATTATATAACAAGTCACTTAGATTTGATGCCCGGATCATCAGGCTCAATGGTGATTGATAGTTCTACTTTTGCAATCGTTGGAATATATTGGGGAATATATAACGTTCAAGGAGAAGTTGAAGGTACATATTCCTCATTAATAAATACATATAGTGATAAAAATAACAATATTTATTCGTATAATCTAATTAATGATTACCGGAACACAATGAAAGCGCAAGGTAAAGAAACTTACATCACTAAATCAAGTGTTAACGATCTTTATGTTAGTAATTCAATTCGCAACACAACTAGCGCGGGTCCACTTGTTGCTATTTGGGTCTTGCTAGGATTAGTTATAGCAATTGTAATTTTAAGTGTTATTTTAGGACTAATATATTATGAAAAAAACAAAAAAAACATTATTTAATTGTAACTATATGCAATTAAGCAAAATTATTGATTTTAATCGTGAAGTGTGTTTCATTGATATTGAAGCAATCAGTGGAAAGCCACATCGTATTATACAACTTAGTGCGATTAAAATTAGCAATTCAAAGGTATACCAATTTAATCAATGGTCTAATCCAGAAGTTTATATTCCTCATGCAATCACATCAATGCTAGGCAAACGAGATAATGAAATTAAGGATTGACCTAAAAACAAAGTTGTTATAGTTAATTTTCTTAAATTTTTAAAGCAAGCTCAAATTGTATGTTTTGGTAGTTTGGACGTAGAAATTTTACGTCAAAATATTGAACCATCAATTTTAAAAAAATTAACAATCATTAATGTTCAATATAAGTTCTTTAAACAATTTACAAATTATAAAGTTGATTGCTCCCTAAAGGGGTTGGCTATGGCGTGCGAAATCGAGATTGTTCAAAATACAATTCATAACGCATTAGAAGATGCGATTGCGCTTAAAAAAATCGTTTATCATTTTAAAGATTTATCTTTCCCTAGAACAGAACAACTTATTTTCAAATCCCTTTTAAGACCTAACAAAAATAATTATAAAGATATTAAAAACATTGGAATGCCACGTCATGAATTTAGTTTTAATTACGAACGATATGGTTATATTTACTTGAATGTTCAGTCGAATAATAAAGGGCCATTTGAATATGTAGAAGTTGAAATAATTAGAATAGACCATAATAAAAAAATATTAAGAGAGATTAAAATAGGTTATAATTTAAAAAATAAAGAATATCAATCTTTTGAAGCAATGGAAGATTTCCTAGAAAAATTAGATAATGAATTATTTGCATATTTTGATAACAATCTAATTTTCATTGAAAGTGGATTGAAAAAAATCGAGAAACTTTATTACTTTTTAAATAAAGAGCTACCAGTTTTTCATTATTTAAGTTTAATAAAAATGCGAAATATTTACATTGCTAAAAAAATAGATGTTAGTAACAAACTTGCTTTTCTTGAAATGCATAAGGATATTGATAAATTAGTTTGTCAATGTAAATGTTGTGGATGATACTAAGTTTGTTTACAAAATAGTGCTTCCTCTAACAAAATATATCACTGGGGGAATATAATATTAAAAATTCGTATTAAGGAGATATATTTATGAAATACAAATATATTGATGAAAAAAGGGTTTGAAAAAATCATGATGACATGATCCGCGTTTTAGATATTGATGGAAAATTGATAGATGCCAAGTTTACGCCGAGCATTAAATTAGAAAAATTTCTTGATGCTTACGAATTTATGGTTTTATCACGCCAACAGGATACTTATATGAGCCAATTACAACGTCAAGGTAGGATGCTTACTTTTGCTCCTAATTTCGGAGAAGAAGCATTACAGGCCGGCGCTGCAATGGCTATGACAAAAGAGGATTGACTAGTACCTTCTTTTAGAACAAATACAGCAATGTTGATGAAAGGAGTGCCCCTACTTAATCAAATATTGTATTGGAGTGGCAATGAAAAAGGATCAATCATTCCTAAAGGTATTAATGTTTTGCCAATCAATATTGTGATTGCAACGCAATATTCCCATGCCGCAGGAATAGCATATAGTTTGAAATACCATAATAAGAAAGCTGTGGCTGTCACATTTGTTGGAGATGGTGGCACCTCTGAGGGTGAATTTTATGAAGCTATGAACATATCTAACGTCCATAAATGGCCTGTTGTTTTTTGTGTAAATAATAATCAATGAGCCATAAGTACGCCCACAAAAGAAGAAACTGCAGCTTCTACAATTGCTGCAAAAGGAATTGCCGCTGGAATACCGTCTTTAAGAGTTGACGGTAATGATTTAGTTGCGAGTTATGAGGCGATGAACGAAGCGACCGATTATGCAAAAAATAATGGTCCTATCATAGTTGAATTTATAACGTGACGTCAAGGACCTCATACAACAAGTGATAACCCTAAATTATATCGAACCCGAGAAGAAGAGCAAATACATGAAAAATGAGAACCGATGCACCGTATTAAAAATTATTTAATATCAAAAGGTATTTGATCTGAAACTAAGGATGAAGCCCTATGAGGTTCTAAACTAGAAGAAGTTAAAAAAGTATATGAGCAATCAATAAAACTAAATGTAACAAGTGTAGATGATATATTTGATTTTACATATGAAAAATTGCCCCAAGAATTATTAGAGCAAAAACAATTGGCTAAAAAATATTTTAGAGATAAAGGCGGTAAGTAGTTATGGCTAAAATGAATAATATAGAAGCTTTGAATAATGCACTTGATTTAGCTTTAAAAGGAAATAAAGATATTGTTATTTACGGCGAAGATGTAGGTCATGAGGGTGGTGTTTTCAGAGCTACAAAAGGTTTACAAGAAAAATATGGTCAGGAGCGTGTGTGAGATGCTCCAATTGCTGAAGCAACTATTTCAGGAACTGCAATTGGAGCTGCTGTCGCAGGGTTAAGACCAATTGTTGAACTTCAATTTATGGGTTTTTCATATGCTTCTTTACAACAAATTATTTGCCATGCTGCAAGAATGCGAAATCGAAGCAGAGGACGTTTTGTTGCACCGATAATAGTAAGAATACCAATGGGTGGAGGGATTAAAGCTCTAGAGCATCATTCTGAAGCGACCGAAGTTTTATTTGCTCATACCCCAGGGCTTAAAGTTGTGATAGCGGCCACCCCTTATGATATGAAGGGTTTGATGCTTGCGGCAACTAAACAAAATGATCCAGTTATTTTTCTTGAATCAAAGAAGATTTATCGAGCATTTAAACAAGAAGTACCGGAAAATGAATATGTAGTCGAAATCGGCAAAGCTAATATTATTAAAGAAGGCAGCGACTTAACGATCGTAACATACGGTGCCCAGGTACACGATAGTTTAAAGGCGATAGATACACTAATTGAAACTAATCCGAAAATTGATATCGAATTAATAGACTTAAGAACAATTAAGCCTTTGGATATGGAAACAATTGTAAAGTCGTTAAAAAAGACCGGTAGATTACTTGTTGTACATGAAGCTGTTAAGTCTTTTTCGGTTTCTTCAGAAATTATAACAAGAGTTAACGAAATGGCCTTTGAATCATTGAAGATAGCGCCCAGTAGAATTACCGGATATGATATTACAATGCCCCTAGCAAAGAGCGAAAAGATGCAAAATATTGATAGTGATAAAATTATAACTAGAATTCTAAGTATGATGAAGGAGTAATTATGGGTTTAGAAGAAAAAAGAATTAAAGCAACACCAATCCGAAAAGCAATAGCTAAAACGCTAACAGCTTCAAAGAATAGCGTTGCATACGTTAATTTGGTAAGCGAAATAGATGTTACAGCCTTATGAAATTTAAGAAATAAAGTAAAAATGGAAATATTGAAGACTAATAATGTCAAAATAACGTTTTTACCATTTATAATTAAAGCTGTAATCAAAACGATTGAAAAATATAACATGTTTAATGGAATAATTGAAGAATCGTCTAATGAAGTTATAATCGGTTCCCACATTAATATTGGTATTGCAGTAGACACGCCGAATGGATTAATGGTTCCTGTGATTAAAAATGCAGAAACCTTAAGTTTGATTGAAATAGCTCAAGAAATAAATCGTTTGGCAGAAGCTTGTTTATCAAGGAAAATTAAATTGAACGAGATGCAAGGTTCAACGTTCACTATTACTAATTACGGATCAATTGATGCTTTATTCGGGGTTCCAATTATAAATTATCCAAACTTAGCTATTTCTGGTGTCGGTGCTATAAAAGACAAAGTTTATGTTAAGGATAATTCCTTGGTACCGGGCAAGGTTATGTATTTAACCACTGCGAGCGATCACAAATGAATCGATGGAGCGGACATAGGTAAATTTAATTATGAAGTAAGGTTATTATTAGAAAAACCAGAAACATTATTATAAAATTTAATTTTAAAGGAGTGAAAAAATGTATAAATTTAAATTTGCGGACATAGGCGAAGGCCTAACTGAAGGAACTATTACAGAAGTTTTTGTTAAAGAAAACGACGAAGTTAAAGAAGGCGATAATTTATTTTCGGTTGAAACTGATAAGGTAACGACAGATATCCCGTCTCCTGTAACAGGACGAATTGTTAAGGTTTTAGTAAAAGTCGATCAAATAATTCATGTCGGTGACGAAGTTGTTCATTTTGATACAAAGGATATTCCTAACGAATCTGAAAAAAATGCTTCAGTTGTTGGCGAAGTAGAAGTTAGTGATAAAGAATTATCTTTTGATAAATACAAAAAATAATATTTAAAATATTTTTTTTAAGTTTCATCTAGAAGCTGACAATTTTTTTATTTTAAATATTGTTCAACATAAACAAAATGTTCCAATTTAAGTTTTGATAAGTAAACGTTATACCCTTCACTTTTCAAAAAGCGATAATAGTTAACATTTTTATAGGGTTTTCCATAAACTAATATTTTTTTGTTTTTGTTTAATTTTAGCAAACTGTCGCTTTTAAAATTAAGGGGGTCTATAATTGAGGCTAACGGAAAATAATCCTTTTTAGCATCCACTCCATATTTTAAAATAGCTATTTGTCAATTGCCATCAGTAATTAGTTGGTCAATCTTTAAGGGTTTGATATATCTTATTTTAAAGCGTGAATAAAATATACTTTCAGCTCATTTTGGAAATAACATATATGGCTCCTTTTAAAACAAAATAATAAAATGTTGCATTGATTATTAATAATATTATATAATAAGAAAGTATATAGTTAAATTAAGAACACTTAATAAATCTATATTATTAAATTTATAGATATTGAAGTGTGTGAAATGGAGAAAATATGGCATTACTAATTGTAATATTAATTGTGGCTATAATGTGTTTAGTTGTAGGCTTATCACTATCTAACGCCGGTCCCTCTGGGGGATTAGCTTCACTAGCTGGACAAGATTTAGAACTATTCAAAAAAACAAAGGACCGTGGCTTGACTAAGGGTTTGCAAGTTGTTATGTTTATGATAACAATTTTGTTGATTATTTTAGTTATTGTGGCGTGGGTAATATAAGAAAATGACAATAAAAGAAAAAATTATTAAAGTGATGAAAGACGATCGTAATCGTCCAATTCCGCCTGGGATTATCACCAGAAAAATGCTTGGGGATAAACCAAATCCCAAAGACAAAAAAGAAATCTATCAAGAAATTGATAGTATGATTGAAGCTGGAGAACTGCGTCAATTAACAAACGGTAAAGTAGTAGTAGGCTACGTTAACGGCGAAATCGACACTTCTGTTGAGCTTGAAGGCGTTATTCATATCAACTCTAAAGGTGATGGTTTTATCCGTGTTGATAACAAACAAAATTCAGATTGATACGTAAACAAACGCAACATCAATGGGGCACTTAATGGCGACAAAGTAAAATTCAATAAAATGGAACATACTAACCGACATGATCTTGGAGACGCTGTTATTACTGAAGTAGTTGAACACGAAAAAGATTTCTTCGTTGGAATGTATGTTGTTGAAGGTGATGGATATCGAATTGATGTTGATGATCCTAAAATGTATTTGAAAGTTCAATTAGATACTACCGAAGGCTTCGGTTTGGTTGATGGAACTAAATTCCTATTTAAAATCCATGAATACGGAGCTAAAACAGCAATTGCTGCAGTTAGTCGTGTTATTGGACATCGTGATGATGTTGGAACAGATATTTTATCAATTGTTTATAATAATGGAATTGAACCTAATTTTGATGAAGCCGTTATTGAAGAAGCAGATAAAATCAAACTTAACATTACAGAAAAAGACAAAAAAGATAGAAAAGATATTACTAGTCGTAATATCGTAACAATTGATCCTGCTTCTAGTAAGGATTTAGATGACTCTTTTAATTTAGAAATTTTAGATAATGGGAATTACATGCTTAGTGTTTCCATCGCTGATGTTAGTCACTATGTTAAATTAGGAACAGCGTTAGATGAATCGGCACGAGATCGTGGAACTTCAGTTTATTTAGTAGACCGAGTTATCCCTATGTTGCCACATAATATTTCTAACAACGTTTGTTCATTGAATCCTAATGTGAAACGGTTAGCATTAACTTGTGATATTGAAATTGATGATAAAGGATTATACAAAAATATTGATGTGTTCCCTTCTATCATTGAAAACAAGCGAAGATTTGCATATGGTGAAGTAAACGACTTCTTTAAAGATGCAACCAAACTTCCAAAAGATACTGAAGAAACTAAAAAAATGCTTACTAGAGCAAAAGAATTGCATGATATTCTAAGAGCTAAAAAGAAATCACAGGGATTTGTTAATTTTGAAATTAAAGAACCTAACATTATTGTTGATGAAAAATGTAAGCCAATTGATATTTTAATCAAAGAACGTGGCGAAGCTCAAATGATGATTGAAGACTTTATGATTGCAGCAAATGAAGCTGTAACACTTAAGTCACAAGAAATCATGTTAAAACATGGTGACAAATCTGAAAGCATGCCTTTCCTTTACCGGGTTCATAACAAACCAGAAATAAGAAAATTACATATGTTCGAAATTGAAGCAAAAAAATTAAACTTTACTATCACACATGATTTTGAAAATATTTTACCAAAAACAATCTCTTCTTGATTAGATATGAATCCTAATTTTGAAAATGAAGATTTGATCAATAAGATGTTATTGAGAAGCATGGCTAAAGCTAAATATGATACTAAAAATACAGGTCACTTTGGTTTAGCAAGTAATAACTATACTCACTTTACATCTCCAATTAGAAGATATCCAGATTTAATGATCCATAGATTATTTTGAATGTATGATTTTACACCCGAAGATTTTAGTGATGACGAAAGAAATAAATTCAAAAGTCAATTGCAAGAACTATGTGTTCAATCATCTGATCGTGAAGTTCGAGCGGTTCGTACTGAACGAGATGTTAACGCGGAAAAATTCACAGAATATATGGCAACAAAAATTGGCGAAGAATTTGATGGTGTTGTTTCAACGGTTAGTTCGTTCGGAATTTTCATTGAGTTACCAAACACTATTGAAGGGTTAATTAGAATTAACAATATCTCTGATGATTATTATAATTTTAATCCAGAAACATTAACCTTAACAGGAAGATCTAGAAAACGAGTTTTCACACTAGGAACCAAAGTTAAGGTCAGAGTTGCAAGCGTGAGCGTGAGCGACCATAAAATTGATTTTGAAATTGTTGGATTAGAACCAAAACCTAGACAAAATAATAACCGTGGTTATTCAAATAAGAAATCATCTTTTAATAAGTATTAAGGATATCTAAAATAAAATGTTTTCACTTTATTGTGAAAACATTTTACATCTAAATGACTAAAAAATAATAAGGATATTTAATTTTTTTAAAAATTGAGATGAATTACTATAAAGTTATTAAGTAAATATATAGTATAATATAAAAATGAAGATTTTAATAAATAATAAAAACGCTAATAGAAACTATGAAATTATTGATAAATATGAGGCTGGATTGGAACTATTTGGTACTGAAGTTAAATCAATTAGTCACTCTAACGGTTCGATTAACGAAGCGTACATTATTATTGAAAAGGGTGAGGCAAAAATACTAAATATGTATGTCGCACCTTTTTTTGAGGGGAACATTAATAATGTTGACCCGTATCGCACGCGAAAATTATTATTACACAAGCGGGAAATATTAAAATTAGAACGTATTGTGCAACGCGAACGACTAACGATTATTCCGTTAAAAATATTTTGAAAAAACCATAAACTTAAAATAAGTATTGCATTAAGTAAGGGTAAACAACTTCACGATAAAAGAGAAGATCTAAAAAAACGAGACGCAATGCGCCAAATCAAAGAACGAGTATAAAAGGTATAATATGTTTAGAATTTTAAGAGCTATTAAAGGGAAACTATTGTTTTGAACAATAATTAGTGCTATATGTATCATGATACAGGCAACGGGTGATTTACTTCAACCGCTTTTCTTAGGTCATATTTTAATGAAATACGAGTTTATGAAGCCGGGTACAAATCCGTCTGATATGACTAATTATGCACTTATTGTTGGCGGGATAATGTTGGCTGTCGCTGTCATAGGATTAATTTTTGGAAGTATTTCAATCATTATAAGTTGTCATGTAGGTGTAAAATTAGGCCAAAATGTAAGAGGCGGACTATATCAAAAAATTCAAACATTAAGTTTTGCTGATATTGAACATTTTAAAACCGCTTCCTTAATTACGCGTATGACGAATGATATAACAAAAATTCAGAACGTAGTTATTTTAGCATTGCGAATCGGCGTTAGAGCGACCTCGCTATTTGCAGGCGCAATTATTGAAGGCGCCATCGTATACGGTGATTTAGCTTACATTTTTGCTGTGCTTTCACCGGTAATTATAGTTTGCATAGCAGGAATAGCGTTTAAAGCGATACCATATTATCGACAAGCTCAAATGAATACTGATGATGTTAATTTAGTCATGAGGGAAAACTTATTGGGGGTTAGAGTTATCAAAGCTTTTAATTTAACCGAAGGTCAAACTAATCGTTTTTATAAAAGAAGTAAAACGTTAGCTAACACCAGTACAAAAGCACAAACGCTTACGTTCATGATTATGCCAATTATTTTAGTTTTAGTTAACGTCTCAATTGTCGCCGTACTATGAATGGGTGGTGCCGCACATATCGGGAATATTTCACTAGACATTGATGCTGCAAAAGTTGTGCCTTTTATTAGTCTTATGACTCTGATGTTGATGGGTCTGATTATGCTAATTATGATCATGATAAATATTTCACAAGCACAAGCTTCTGCGGTAAGGGTTGGCGAAGTTATTGATTATGAACCGAGTATAGTAGCATCAAACCGTCCATTGCCAATTGCAAATTCATCAGTTGAGTTTAAAAATGTAAATTTCAAATATCATCAACATGGAGAAAATGTATTGAATGATGTTTCGTTTATTGCTAAAGCAAGTGATACAGTAGGAATTATCGGACCAACTGGTTCAGGTAAATCAACGTTGGTAAATTTAATAGCACGTTTATATGACATTAATGACGGTAAAATTCTTATCGGAGAAACAGAAATTAAGCAAATTAGCAATCGTGCCTTAAGAGGACGCATCGCAATGGTATTACAAAATAATACTCTTTTTTCTGGGACCATTAAAAGTAATATGTTGTATGGAAAAAGGGATGCTTCTGAAGAGGAATTGGAAAAAGCTGCAAAAGCAGCTGAAGCATGAGAATTTATTAATACTAGAGAAGATAAATTTGATAGCGAGGTCGAACAAAGAGCTAAGAACTTATCTGGAGGTCAAAAACAAAGACTTTCGATTGCAAGAGCGCTAGTTAAAAAACCGCATATTTTAATTTTGGATGATTGTACTAGTGCATTGGATACAATTACCGAAGCCAAAGTACAACGTAACCTAAAAGAGCAATACCCTAGCACTACTATTTTCTTAGTAGCCCAAAGAATTTCTGCCGTACGAGATGCAGACAAAATTTTAGTAATGGATAAGGGTAAAATTGTTGCAGCGGGGAAACATAACTTCTTAATTAGAATGTGTCCGTTGTACAAGGAAATTGCGGCTTCACAAGAAAACCAAGAGGGGGATTTTGATAATGAATAATAAATTAGAGAAAAATATCCAACCCGAATTAAAACTAGTGAAATTAAGTAAGCATCGTAAAAGTAGCACAACAAATTCGCTTAAACAACTAATGCAATATTTATGAATTTTTAAGAAGCGTTTAATTGCAGTTTTTATAATTTCAATTATTTATGTTGTAATAAATATTTTAAGTATTTTAATAGTTGCAAGAGTTACAGGAGATTTAGTAACCAGTGTTGCAGAAATTACAGATAAAGACAAGTGATATTTAACGATTATGGTAATGTGTGGCATTTTAATAGGCTTGTATGTTATTTACTCACTTCTAAATTATGTACAGAATTTTATTATGGTAAGAGTTGCTCAAAGAACGGGTGATAAAATTAGAAGAGATCTTTTTGATAAAATTCAAAAATTACCTGTATCTTATTATGATCAACATTCAAGTGGTGATTTAATGAGTCGATTAACGAATGATGTTAATAATATCACAACAACACTAAGTCAAAATGTTAGTCAAATAATTGTTGGTTTTATAACTATCGTTGGTATGATATTGGCGATGTTTATTGTTAGTTCGTTTTTAGCTTTAATTACGATTGCTTGTGTTCCCATTTTAATGTCGGTTAGTATTTTATTAGCCAAACGATCACAACCGTTATTCATTTCGTTGCAAAATGATCTAGGAAACATGAACGGTTATATTGAAGAGATGATTTCAGGTCAAAAAGTTATTCATGTTTTTGAGCAAGAAGACTACGTAGTTGAAGAATTTGAAAAAATAAATAAAAAATTATCAAAGACATCAGCTCATGCGCAAAGTTTGGCTGGTATTATTATGCCGTGGAATGGATTCACTAATAATGTTTTATTATTGGTGGTTACAATCATAGGAATTGTATTTGCTTTAACAGGAACGCCTTACGGAGGTATCGGTGATCTTAAAGGATCTGGCGAAATAGGATCAGCAACACAGATTGGAGCAGCATTCACCGTTATAACATCGTTTACTTTATATATGCGTCAATTTGTTAACCCATTAAACCAAATAATGCAAATGGCCAATATGATTCAAGGCGCTCTAGCGGGTGCTAATCGAGCTTTTGAAGTTTTTGAAGCAGAAAATGAAGATCATGATTATGAAACAAAAACAATGAAAAAATGTAAAGGTCACGTTGAAATAAAAGATTTGAACTTTTCATACGATGGCGTTAAACCAATCTTAAAAAATATTAATATTGAAGCTAAGGCCGGTCAAACAATAGCTATTGTTGGACCGACGGGTTCTGGTAAAACAACGATTATTAATCTATTGACTAAATTTTATGATGTTACAGATGGAACCATTTTGATGGATCATGTTGATATGAAAAACATCACAAAAGAATCGGTTCGAGATAATGTCTCAATCGTTCTACAGGACACATTCCTATTTTCATCGAGTGTGCGTGAAAATATTCGCCATGGTGATCCCAAAGCCAGTGATCATGATGTAATGGTTGCGGCCATGATGGCTAATGCACATAATTTTATTATGCAACTTGACGAGGGGTATGATACTGTGTTAAGCGATAATGGAGAAGACTTAAGTCAAGGACAAAGACAATTATTAGCAATTGCTCAGGCAATTCTATCGAAGTCAAATATTTTAATTTTAGATGAAGCTACATCTTCAATTGATACTAAAACAGAAGTTGAAATTCAATCGGCAATGTTAAATTTAATGAAAAACAAAACTTCGTTTGTAATCGCCCATAGATTATCAACCGTTCGTAATGCTGATGTTATAGTTGTGTTGAAAGATGGTGAAATTTTAGAAAAAGGAAATCACGATACATTGTTAGAACTTAATGGTTTCTACGCTAATTTATTCAATGCTCAATTTAGAAAAAAAGATGAACTTAAAGCTTTAAAAACAAAACCAAGCAAGAGTAGCGAAAAGGTTGAAGTCAATGGTGTGGCCACAACAACAAAATCGAAACCAAGAAAGATAAAGGAAGTTAAAATTGCAGATACAACCGTAATTAGAAAGATTGTTATTGACGAGGAAGAGCCTTCTCAAAAAGAGACGGATAAGATTAAAGAGATTCGTGGTCATTATTTAAACTCAGAATCAAAACACAAAGTGGCTCAAGATAAAAAAATTATTGTGGCCCAAGAAAAGCAAAAAAAAGCAGCCGCTTTGGTTTCTAAACAAGTAGATGAAAAACGAGCTAAAGTTAATAAGCAACAAAAATTAGAAGCTGAATTACAATTGGCTGAACAAGTTGAAATCGATAAAAAGCCGACTAAAGCATCTACAGTGATTAAGACGATATCTACTGTTAAGAAAGCGGTACCCGCTATCAAACCTAAAGTAACAGCTATTAAAAAACAAGTTACTAAAGGATCAAAACCTAAAACTAAAAAATAAATTTATTTATAAATGAATCATTAAGATACTTCCAAGGAAGTATCTTTTCTTTTGCTATAAGTAATATTTGATATATAATATAAATAGTATTATATATTCATTAAGTGATATAATACTATTTGCGATAAATCGCAACACTCTTTGGGGGTGTCACGGTCTCGACATGAATGATAGACCTATAAATGCAGTGGGGTATGCCCCTTATAGCTGTGAGAATTCTTAAATGGAAACTCTGAAAAACAAGCTAACGTTGAATTAACTCCTTACGAAGTTAACCAACTAGCTGCTCAACAACAAATGAACTTTGCTTTCGCATACTAATTTTAGTTGAGTTTTATAATTAATACACTTTGCTATTAGCTGTATTAATAATTTAAATAGCTGAGATAACACGATGCCTATAATGTTATCAAATCCTTTAGGCGAAACTAATTAAAATGTTGTGCTGTCATATTTTAATTAGCATGAACGATAGCACTAAACTGTAGACTTTATTGAGAAGTTGTTTGTGGAAACGGGTTCGACTCCCGTCACTTCCACCATCACTTATGTAGATTAACTAGATTTGGTTTGATTCCAAAATAAGTGTCCTAAAAAACATCGAAAGATGTTTTTTTATTGATTTATATTAGTATGTTTCACTTCATATAACTTATATTTTGGATGTATTTGGTTTTATTAAAAAGCAAATAATGATAAAAATAAATGATATCTTGTGCACTATTTCTAAATATAGATATAATAAAATTGACATTTTAAATGTCAAATATGAAAGGATTATTTATGAAAAAAATAATATTAGAAATTATGCAATTAGATTGCGGATCTTGTGTTAAATCTTTAGAGAAGGAATTCAAAAAAGTTGATATCAAGGATTTCAAGGTTAATTTAATCAACAAACAAGTTGAAGTAAATTATGACCCTGAGGTTATGCCTCAAAAAAAATTATTGAAAGCCATTAAACATGCTGGCTTTACTGCTGATGTGTTGGATGAAGTTGATGCTTAATGAATGATAACAAATCATTAAAGGATTACAAATATAATTTGTGAACCTATTATAAAGCGTCATCATCAAGAAAGAAGCGTTATTTAAGGACTATTGTTAGTGTGATTTTTGGAAGTCTTTTAACATTCCCTTTGATGGCTGTAGATATTTCTATTGCGATCAATAGTGCTGCGAGTAACGACCTCGGAATAGATCAAATGGCATTCAATTACGCTTCAATGCTAATAGCTGCATTTGTCCAATTAATTTTTGGGTTTCATTATTATCAGCAATGATATAACGAAATTTTCAAATGACATAAACTTGGAATGTCTTCATTAATTGGCATAAGCTCTTCAGTTGCTTTTATTTATAGCGTTTATTTATTAGTTGCTATGAATTTAAATGGCAGCCCTGGAACAACGTTTTTTGCGACAGGAGCGTCCATTATAGCTTTTATGAATATCGGTCACTACATTAGTGAAAGATTGAAGCATAAGGTTAATGTTGATGTTGAGGCTGTAGCTAAGCTGCAAGTTGGAAGTGCGTTTCTTTATAATATGGAAACAAACGCTGAAAAAGAATGTTTAGTTGATAATATAAAAATTGGTAATTTATTAATCGTTAAGAAAGGCGCAGTTGTGCCGATTGATGGAATCATTCATCATGGTTCTGGAAATGTTGACGAATCATTATTAACGGGTGAGATAAAACCGATTCTTAAAAAAGAAGGAGATAAAGTAATTGGTGGCAGTAATAATCTTGGCGATGCTTTCATTATGAAAACCACTAAGTTGGGTAAAGACACCGTATTAGCTAACATTGTTAAACAGGTTCAAACGATTCAAGGGCAGAAACCAAAAATTCAAGAGCAAGCAGATAAAATAGCAAAGTGGTTTACACCAATCATTATGTTATTATCAATATTTACTCTTTTGTTACAAGGCTTTTATGGGAGTCATATTGATATTCCAGGAACCGGTTGACTAACACCAAAAGGAGCTGGCACAAATGGTACTTGAGAAAGCGCGGTTTATTATGCAATTTCGGTATTGGTAATAGCTTGTCCTTGTGCTTTAGGAATTGCGACACCATTAGCAGTTGCGATTGGATCGGGCAAGGGTGCGAAGAATGGAATTATTTATAATAAAGCTGAAGCTTTTGAAAAAATAACTAAAATTCATGCAATTGCTTTTGATAAAACCGGAACGTTAACTGAGGGGAAACTTAAAGTTAGTAATTTCATTGGAGATAAAAAGAACATTCCGTTTATGTATAGTGTCGAGCAAAGCTCGGTGCACCCATTGGCGCGTTCATTTATTCGTTATGTTGATGATTTGAAAATGGACTTTAAGTCGCTCCATGTTCATCTTAAGGAAATACCGGGTGTTGGTGTTATTGCTAGCACCCATGATAGTGATGATGAATATGCAATGACCTCATTAAACTATGTTAGAGAGCAAAATTACCAAATGGATGATAAGTTAAAAAAAGAGCTTGAAGAAGCTAAAAATAACGCTAATATCCAAACAGTAATTGTTTATTCAAAAAATAAGGTAGTTCTTAACATCGTTATCTTAGAAGATAAAATAAGAAGTTCTGCTAAGGATACCATCCAATTGTTGAAAGATAAAAACATTGATGTTTATATGATTACAGGTGATAATCAAGAAGCAGCTGAACATATAGCTAAAGCACTTAATATTGAAAAATTTTATGCTAATGTTAAACCAAATGGGAAAGCTGAAATTATTAAGGAAATTCAAGCGAGTGGTAAAACAACCGCTTATACCGGTGATGGTATAAATGATTTAATTGCGTTGCAACAAGCTGATCTATCGATTTCAATTGGAGTTGATAACGAGGCTGCAAGATCAATTTCAGATATATCATTAGTTAAGCCTGATATTATAAATATCTATAAGGCATTAGTCTTAACGAAATGAACGAGAACGATGATTAAGATTAATTTAGGTTGAGCTTTTGGATACAATATTATTGCGTTACCATTAGCTATATTAGGTTTTATTCCTGCAATGTTTGCAGTAATTATTATGGCAGCAAGTGACGTTATGTTATGTTCGAACTCTTTGCTGTTTAAAATGAAAAAAATTCGTCTTGTACCAAAGGGTTATAAGCGTAAATAAAAAAATAAGACTTAAACGTCTTATTTTTTTATTGCCCTTGCGATTTAAAGGTTGATATTATAATTTTACTTTAAGTTGCATTATTATTAAAATACACTTATTTAACATAGACACGTTAAATAAAGTATAATCAACATAAGTAATATTTAGATAAATATTAACCAAAACGTTATTAAACAGAAAAAGGAAACTAACATGGACCAGGCTGAATTTCACATCATAATGAAAAAATTATTTAAAGATATCGATGAGGCAAAATTAGCAAAATTTGAAATTTATAAGGAAGTTCTACGTGAACACAATGCACAATATAATTTAACGCGATTAGATAGTGACGAAAAAATATATAGTGAATATTTTTTAGACTCATTATTACCTTACCAAGATGTTGATTTCACAGTTAACTCACCGATGCGTATTTTAGACATTGGTGCAGGTTCTGGAATTCCCGGAGTTCTTTTGAAAATTATTTTTGATAACATCCATTTAACAATTATTGAATCTAATGCGAAGAAATGTAATTTCTTAAAAATATTAATGGCCCAATTAAAATTAAAAAGCGTTTCTATCAAAAACAAGAGAGCTGAAGATATTGCAAAACACGAACGTGAAAAATACGATATTGTGACTAGCCGAGCTGTCACTAGTTTAAATAAAATCCTTGAATTATCTGTTCCTTACGCACTTGTTGGTGGTTTGATCATTGAACCAAAATCTTTAAAAGTATATGATGAGTTAGAAAATATTGGAAATGCCGTTAAAAGTCTTGACCTTGAATTATTAGGTGTTGAGGAATATAACAATGCAACTGACCACACTCACAATGTTGTTATTTTTAAAAAATTAAAACCAACAAATAAGAAATATCCGCGCGAGTGGCAAGTGATTTCAAAAAATCCATTATAGGGGAGTTGTTATGGGAAAAATTATTTCATTAGCATCACTTAAGGGTGGTGTTGGTAAGACTACGACAGCTATAAATTTGTCTGTTGCATTAGGTAAATCTGGTAAAAAAATTCTACTTATTGACTTAGATCCAATTGCTAATTGCACAAGTGGACTAGTAATGCACCACAATAACAATGCGACAATCACACAAGTTATTAATAAAGAAGTTAGTGTTTCTGAAGCGATTATTAAATCCGTTAGTGATAACGTTGATTTAATTCCGTCTAATATGGATCTGACTAATTGATTGATCGACCAACAAGAAGGCTCAATTGATTTACAATCACTTAAAGAGGTTGTAGATAGCGTGGAAAGTCAATATGATTTTGTTTTTATGGATTGTTCACCATCGTGAGGCCGTTTAAATTTAATGTCATTTATAGCTGCAAATTCTATTATCATCCCCGTTCAAACTGAATATTTTGCTTTAGATAGTATTAGTCAACTATTAACATTGATTAGAAATGTTCAAAAAAAACATAACCCTAATATTAAGATTGAGGGTATTTTATTAACGATGCTAGATAAGAGATTAACTCATTGCACCAATGTAGTCATGGAGTTAAACAGAACATTTGTAGACAATGTTTATGATGTCATTGTTCCTAAGGATACAACAGTGGTTAAATCACAAATAGCACATAAAAGTGTTATTGATTTCATGCCATGAAAGCCCGCCAGTATTGCTTATAGTGAATTAGGAAAAGAATTTCTTAAACGTGTTATTAAGACCGAAAAAAATAAAAAAGTGAATGCTAATTAACAATTTTTTTTAGAAATAATTATATAAGTAACGGCTATCTTTATAACCGTTTAATTTCAAAAATACCTTGATTTATAACGTGCTAACGCATATACTTATAAGATATACATAAGAAAATTTTGTAATATTATCATATACGCAACACTAGTAAAAACAATAATTTTTTATTGCACCTTTTGGTATATCATACATTACAAAAGAACGGAGTAAGTATGAGATGAAAAAAAATAGCAGCCTATATTGCGATGTCTAGTGTTGTGTTAATTCCGTCGCTAGCGTTAATAATTACAGCGGCTCTTCCACGTGCAGCGGCAGCTAGCGATAGATACATTATGTCATTTGATACAAACACAACCGAGGGTCAACAAAAGCAAAATTATGTTGATCAACTAAAACATGACGTAAAAGGTGTGTTAGATAAATACCAAGCATCTCATCCGGGGTTTAAAAGTTTAAATTTACAAATTATTAATTTAAAATCTAAACCTACTACTGGTCAAAAAAACTTCTTTGTTGAGTTAGATCGTGCAGTAAAAGCAATCGATCCTAGATTGGGAGTGACGATGTTAGCTCGTACGCCAGTGACCGTTAATGATGGGTTTTATAATCATAACAATGAAATGATGAGTTCTTTATGAGCGCCAGATTACAACGGAGTTGGGACGTGAATCGCGCCAATGTTTACCGATATTGTAGCGATGCCTAATTATTGACAAGCTTTATATCCAGAACTTGATATCCATCAAAACGATTTAGGTCCTAACGGGCGCCCTTCTTGACAAAACTCGCTTTACCATAAATTGAAAAAAGATAGAGATGTTGTGTTCTCTGTAAAAGATAAAAAAGATCCTAAAAAAACTAATAAAGTAACTTTAGATATTCTTCAATCTTATACCGATTTAATCGGAGCTGGTAATGCCATAGGCGTTACTTCAGATTCTTATTACACAGCAATCGCCAACATGCTGGGGACGTGAATCCAACAGAATGGTTCTAGTAGCTCTTTAGGAAAAGCAGATGATTGTTTAGGTATTCAATTTGTTAATTGAATCAATAGTTTAAATCCAGCAATTCCTTTTCAAGAAGATGGGCCAAATACGCAAACAATGCAATTGATCAAAGCTGGCGATCACCAAATTTCAAATGCTAATGCTGACGATAATTTCCGCGATTGATATGTTGACGGGAGTCAATCAAATAAGGAATATAGATGATGAAATGATAGAGATCCCTTTAGTAGTAATATTACACCGTATAACCAATCGTTTAATGAGGCGCCAAATAGCATGTTTTTTCAATCGACCGGTTCATCACTATATTCTTGAACAACAAATGGGGATTATCCTAAAAATGATAAAGATCCAAATACAATGCAATTAAGTATGGTTGCTGATGGAACGACTACAAAAGAAAGCGATTTTGGTCCGGTTGGTGTAGATCCTTTTGATAATCCGGTTGCTCCATTTATGACCGCAAACGCTGACGGGAGTTTTGTATTAAAGTTTAAGATTAGACCCCAAGAATGAATTGATTCTAATGGGAAACCAATTATTAATAAAAGTACAGGAAACCCTTATTATTTAAGTCCGAAGGATTATTGAGCTGGTTTAAAGGGTTTTGAACGCTCAACTGATATAAATTTGAATAGTAATAGTTATTTTTTAGATTTAATTTCATTAGACAAAGAAGCGACCTTAACGGATAAAAGCAATCAAGACCGAACAACTGATCCACTAAAACCAGCTTGATTTAGCATTCATTTATCTGCAAAACCACAACTAGGGCTTCCTCAAGTTCTTGATATTTTAACCAAACAATATTTTCAACCATTGCCTGCATTTAAGGATAGTGTTAAAAATATTACAGAAGATTCTCGTTTTAATAAAATTGCTAAACTTAATGGTGGAACAATTGATAAATTACATACCGATATGAAGAAATTTTATGGTTCTGGAGATGCCTTGACAACTTGACGAGATTGAGCTTCGACAGGTTCTTACTATGTAAGTAATGTGTCGTCGCAAAGTGTTGTTTATACGAGAAACGATAATTATTTTTCAAACTTTAATAATAGTGTTAATAATGAAGTAAAAAATGATCCAATAAATTATGAATCATTTCAAATCAAAGATCCAGTTAATAACAGAAGTAAATTTAAAACAATATCAATGAAATATGCAGGAAGTTATAGTCCACAAATTACTTATCAAGCGTTCGCTAACAACCAATTAGATTCGACTAAAATTCCTTTGGCTGAAATACCTAATGTATCGGCGAAATATGGTAATGATGATCCTTCCAAATCAGCGGTATATGCTCCTCAAGTATCAAAAATAAAGCAAGGTTATTCACTAGCTTATAATACTAATATTTATTATAAAGATAGTAATGGAATTATCAAAGATACAAATGATAAATCAATGACTGCGGCAGGATCGGACATTAAACCGGCTTATACAATAGATGATAATGGAAACTATGTTTTTCCGAATGGAAGAAGACCTGATCGAAAGAGTCATATAACAGATGCATACGAAGATTTAATTGTTAATAATTTCTTTACCCCTTATACTCCTCAAGTTGGAGCTGATGGCTGAAATAAGAAAGAAGACGTAGCAAGCACAAAAAATAATAGCAGTCAAATAATAAGAACCGCAATCAATGACTCTATCAATTGATATAGTATAGCGGCAGCGATTGATCCTGCAACAAATTCGAGTGTTCAATATTCGTTTATGCCATTTGGGGTATATAGTACCGATAACGGACCAGATTCTACAGTTATTCAACAGGATTTAAAATATTGATACATAGCTTCAGGTTATGTTAAGGATACAGCGGGATATAAAAGTAAAGATCCGACTATTATGGATGTTGTTAAACAATTGGAATATCCAGATCAAAATCATCCAACAGTACCTGGGTGATGATTAAATCAACCCAATCCGGCTAAACGATTAGGTGGGTTAATGCCGTGAGGTATAGATGAAATGAAAGATTCTTGGAAATTGAAATTTCCCAAAGTAGATTAGGAGAAAAAAATGATTAAATATATTATTAAACGATTAGTTTTTTCTTTAATTGCGCTTTTTGTATTGTTAGTTTTAATTTTTGCATTGATGCAACTAATACCAGGGTTTCCAATTGTGCGAACCCAACATGATTCAGACGCTTCATACCACGCTAAGCTAGCGGCAGCGGGCTTAACAAAAGATCCTTTTTCACAATTTTGAATTTTCTTCGCTGGAATGTTTCATGGTCATTTTGGGCAAGTGTTTAATGGTTCAATTACTGATACGACTACATACTTTTTAAGACCAATGAGTAATACATTGCTAATTGCTGGACCAGCCTTTATTCTATCAAGTATTATTGGCGTGTTACTAGGAATTGTATCAGCTTATTACCGAGGGCGTTGACCAGACACGTTAATTAATATTATTGCCGTTGCTTTTGTTTCAATTCCTTCCTTCATTTTTGCATTGTATTTAATTGAACTAGCGGGTCTAATAGATATGCCAGTACAATTTATTGCACCAGATGCCGAAGGAGCAACAGCTGCTTTAGTTATCCAATCAGCTATTATGCCGATTTTAGCAATGACATTAGCATCTGTTTCGATGTTAACCTATTATACACGTAATGAATTAGTTGATGTTTTCAAACAAGATTATATTAAAACGGCTTTAGCTAAAGGAATCAGCTTTAGAAAGGTTGTCTTCACTCATGCTATAAGGAATGCTATGATTCCGATCATGGCGGCATTGTTGCCATCCTTTATGACAATTTTGTCGGGGTCAATTATTATTGAAACTTTCTTTAATGTGCCAGGAACGGCGAGTAAATTAATATCTGCTGTTCAGACAAAAGAAATGTATGTTGTTATGTTTAGTGCTTTTTTCTACTCTTCGATTTATTTTATTTTACAAATAGTTGTTGATGTAGCATATACCTTTGTTGATCCTAGAATTGTATTGGCAGAAAAATCAGACGCTTCTTATTACAAGCAAGCAAAAGCGATGTTCTTAAGAAATCGTGAATTTAAGGCGGTAATCTAATGACAATTGAACAAGCATTAAACTTAAAATTAACTGCTGAAGATTTTAAAGATGTTGATATTTTAAAAGTATCAAGTAACGAACAAGTTGTCGGAAAACCTACTAAATATTGAGGGGATGTCGCGCATCGTTTTGTAAAAAACAAAGCTGCCGTTTTCTTTGCGTTATTATTATTATGTATTATTTTAATGGCTATTATTATTCCATTATCGAATTTCAATGGTGCTGAACAACCAATTGCTGATTTACCATCAGGTATTAGTTATTTACCACCGCGGTTTCCAGGATTAATGAACGGTATTCAGCCTTCAATGGTTATTAATGCTGATACTCATCAAGAGTTACTTCAATACGAGTCACTGGGAATTTGAACGAATGCCGTTCAATTACCTAATGGTTCATGAGAAATTAGTAACTATAACCCTTATGTGATTCCTGGATTAAAAGATGTATACCCATTTATGGGTACTGATGGAAATGGCCGAGATTGATGAACAATGTTATGATATAGCACGGCGCAATCTCTAACATTAGCTGTTGTCGCTTCGTTGCTTTGTGTAATTATTGGAACCATTTATGGTTCGATCGCCGGATCAGTTGCAGGTTCTTGACTTGACATCGTTTTAATGAGAATTGTAGAAATTATTTCTGGAGTTCCAATTATCGTGTGAGTATTAATCTTTGCGCTTGTCTTTTCGGGTGGTTCGATGACAATGTTAACGGTTGGTGTCGCATTAGTACTAACTGGTTGAATGTGACCGGCGATTATTGCTCGGACTTATATTATGAAGTATAAAGATTCAGAATTTGTACAGGCAGCCCGAACATTGGGCGCTAGTCAAGCAAGAATTATCTTTAGTCACTTAATGCCAAACGTTGCAGGACGATTATTAGTAAACTTTGTAAATCAAATTCCTAGTTTTATTTTCTTTGAAGCTTCGTTAGTATTCTTAGGATTAAAAGGGGCAACCGATGTAAGTTTAGGAACGATGATCGACACTGCATGAAAAGATAACTATGCATTCTTATTGTATGGTCCAACCATTGTAATTGTTTTAATCACACTATCAGCCCAAATCATTGCTAATAACATTAATGATTCGCTAGATCCAAGAATTGTAGGTTCTTAATATGAGTCATTTAAATAAGAATAATTTCATTACAGAAGGTGAAAATCTATTAAAAGAAAACGAAGTTTTAAAAATCACTAACTTAAACGTTTCTTTTAAAAATAAATTAGGATTTTTAAGAGCTGTAAGATCAATCGATCTTAAAGTTAAAAAGGGAGAAATTGTTGGCTTAGTAGGCGAATCAGGATCCGGTAAATCTGTTTCAGTAAAATCAATTATTGGTTTTAATGACGGTTCAACAACAACAGCTGATTGTTTAAATCTTTCAAACGTTGATGTTAGTTCTTTAAAAAATGGACAATGAACACAAATTAGAGGGACGAAAGTAGCTTATATTCCTCAAGATCCATTGATGTCGCTTAACCCGACAAAAAGGATTTATAAGCAAATCATTGAAACTATTAAAATTACCGAACACCGCCGTTATCAAAATATCTTAAATGATATTAAAATGGATACCACTTTAAGTGTAGAAGAAAAAACTAAGATCAAAGATAAAGCGTATGTTGAATTAAAAAAACATACAACTCGTAAAAACATGAAACGAAGAATGTTCGAAATCCTAGATTTTATTGGGATTGAGGATGCGGCCGCTAGAGTTAAGGCATACCCTTTTGAATTTTCGGGAGGAATGCGTCAAAGAATTGCAATCGCAATGGCTGTGGCAAGCAAACCAGATTTAATTATCGCTGATGAGCCAACAACTGCATTAGACGTTACAATCCAAGCGAAAGTTTTGGATCTAATTAAAAAATTACGTGACGAATTAGATGTTGCAATAATTTTTATTAGTCATAATATTGCATTGGTAGCAAATTTTTGTGATTACATTTATGTAATGTATGCTGGAAAAATTGTTGAAAGAGGGACTGTTGAGGATATCTTTACAGATGCGTCTCACCCTTATACGTGAGCATTGATTGCTTCGATCCCCGATAGCGAGAGCGAAGAGGAATTATTATCAATTCCTGGAACACCTCCAAATATGATGAGCCCACCACGTGGCGATGCATTCGCTGCAAGAAATAAATATTCAATGAAAATCGACTTTGAAAAGCAACCGCCATTATTTGAAATTTCTAAAACTCATAGTGCCGCAACTTGATTGCTTCATCCAGAAGCGCCAAAGAAAAAACGTCCAATTGAAGTTGAAGAAAAAATGAAAATTGCACAAAAATCTTTGAAAAAAGATAATCGTGAACCTACGAGAGATATAGAAAACAAAAAAGAAACCAAAGTTAAAAAATAAATAGAGGTGACAATATGTCAGAAACAACGAAACCAATATTAGAACGCCAATTAACAAAAAAATTAATTGATGAAGATTTAAATAAAGATGATGTTTTAAAACCATTATTAAGAATAAATAATTTAAATAAATATTTCATGAAGCAAGGCTCATATTTTAAAGCAGTAAACGAAATTTCGTTTGATGTTTTTCCTGGTGACTTTTTCGGTATTATAGGTGAATCAGGCTCTGGTAAATCAACCACTGGTAAAACTATCATTAGATTGTTTAAAGCTTCTGGTGGAACCGTCCTTTTTGACAATAAACTAATTTCTCAAAAACGAATTACCAAGACAACTAAAAAATGATTAACGCGAAACATGCAAATGATTTTCCAGGATCCTATGTCTTCGCTAAATCCTAAAAAAAATGTATTAAGTTTGATTTCTGAACCCTTTAGTATCAACAAACATATTCGCCGAATAGCTAATCAAATCATTAAAGATACACACCGGATTAATCCTTTTTTCCAATATACTTATAAATGAGAAGATCATTTATTAACGCAAACTTGGGCAACTAATTATTACCAAGGTTTAATTGATATTTATCAAAAATATATCGCACTATATGAAAATTATAAAACCGATGAAAATAATAACGGTAATGAAGAATTATTAAATTTTCTAAGTATTATGGAAGACATGGAAGAAGAATATAAAGAAGTAAATGTTTCTATATATCAATATGCTAGAGACATGAAAAGTATTTTCACTAATAATTTAGATAAATTTGATAAGCATGAAAATGACAAAACTGAAGTAGAATTATATGAATGTTCAAAAGATTTAGCGGCAGCCAAAAAATTGGTTAAACACTCTCAAAAGCATTGGGATTTAGTAGCTAAAATTAAACTGCAAAAAACGGAACTAAAAGATTATAAGGCAAATGTTAAAATAACATATAATGAACAAAATAGTACCTATATCAACTCCTTAATAAGCTCATATAAATCTGATATGAAAGCAATCAAACAAGAGCGTAATTTAACGCCTGATGTTTTTAAACACATCCATTATGAAGCACAACACGAAGCGGCGAAGGCAACTCATGAAATGTTTAGCGAATTTAGTAAATTTATTTACTTAGAAAATGATGATATCTCTGAATATGTTCAAATAATTTCAGATGAAATAGATAAAATTTATCAACCTGTTATTAATAAAACGATAAAACTACAAAAGTTCGATAAAGAGCGTATCTTGCTAATTGGAATGCACCAAGCGAAAAAGGACTTAACAGAACTAGAATCAAAAGTTTTAGAAGAAGGGGTTTTTCAATTAGGTGCCAAAGGTAAAGAAATTAATCAAATTATTGAAAAATTAACAATAGATAAAAAAGAATATCAAGATATTGTTACTAAACTACTGGATCTTTTAGAAGAAATTAAAGGTGATTTAATTAGATTGAATGAGGCTGACTTTACTCAAAAAAATTCAACTATTAAAAAAATGTATAAAAAACTTAAAGCTAAAAATTTGACTAAAGAAAAAAAGATCAAAGAAGAAATTCATCATTTAGAAAGTGAAATTGAAAAAACCCAAAATTTAGCTAATCAAGAAAAGAAGCGTGAAAGAACTGGTGACGAATATAAAAAGTCATTAAAAAATGTTGGGGAACTTACAAAATTGTATGCTGAAAAAAATGTTAATCGTAATGCTTATGCAGCATCGGATGTAAAAGATTTTAATACAAATAAGTTACCTAAAATTAAAGAGTCAAAAGAAAAAATTAAAAATTTAGAAAATAAATTTTCTGAACAAAAAAAATCATTAGTCAAATTAATTAGTGGAATTGAAAAGGAAATCAAAAAAATGTCGCCGCCTGAATTATTAAATTCAAAACATGACCAAGGTTTTTTTCAAGAAAGAAATTTGAAAAAAGCACATCATACCGATGTCCATCGCGAACTTTCCCTTCGAAAGAAAAATATCAAAGCTTTTGAATACGAATTAGACACCGTTAAAGAAGAAGTCGGTTTATATCGAATTATGCGAATTAATTCGTGAATTTTACTTTATTTAAACCGGAATTTTTTAGAAACAGTACTAACTCGCGAAAGAGTTTATAAGGCCTTAGAAAGTGTTGGTTTAAAAAATGAACACGCATACCGTTATCCTCATGAGTTTTCAGGAGGGCAACGTCAACGGATCGTAATTGCGAGAGCATTGATAACCAACCCCAAAGTAATTATTGCTGATGAACCGATATCTGCTTTAGATGTATCAATTCAAGCGCAAGTTATTAATATTATGCAAAAACTAGCGAAAGAAAACGGAATTACTTTCCTATTCATTGCTCATGATTTATCGATGGTTAATTATGCATGTAATCGAATGATCATTATGCATCAAGGTAGAATCGTTGAAAAAGGGGAAACTAATACAATCTTTAGACATCCAATTCACCCTTATACTAAGTCACTAATGAAAGCGGCACCTGAGCTATCAAAAATTCATGTAAATTTAGCATCTTTTAGCGAAGAAATGAATTATAATAAATACTATGGTCCAGCTAATAAACCGAGTTATTATTCAATTAATAACAAAGTTGAACATTTAGTTTTTGGGACTGAGGAGCAAATTAAGGAATGGCAAAATACAACCCCAGCTTCGGCGGCCTAAAAACAGGGTATCACCAAAGAAGCAGCTTAAGTGTTAGTATTAACAATAAGAAAAACCGCGATATTTATAATAAATCAAACGAATCAAAGCGCTATCCCAACGGGTTAGTGCCTTTGGTTTGCTTTGTTATTATTAGCATTGTTGTGCTTTTTATTGCGCTGGCTTTAAATGGTGGTTTTACGACATATTCAAAAATGCCTAATTGAGATCAATTATATAATTATAAAGGCGGCCCAAGTTATTGTGCGGATTTGCAAAGTAGCCATCCTCAAAACAAGAGTCCCTACCCCGATTCTATGAGTGATTACCATAATTACTTAATGGGTTTTGCAACTCCAATCGAAACCAATAACGGCATTTGGATGATTGACTTAAATGGTGATGGGAAATATGATGACGCAATAGATTGAAATGTAGGTAGCCAAATCCATCATAATGTTTTTGGTCAAAATTGAGGAGACGATTTTGTTTATGCAGCCGTCGTTAGCGATTGTTTGTTAGTGTTTTGATGATTAGGAAGACAGAGTTTTGCATCGTGAGCAAGATTTGGAATTTTGAAATTTAATAAACAAATTAAAATTAGAAAACTACGAGAAAAAATGCAATTATATGTAATCACTCCAGCTTTAGCTGATGTAACAACATTAGAAGAGTTTAAGATGTTTGAGAAGAAACGGGCAACGTCAACTAAAAAATATTTTATGTGAACATGTTATGGTTTTTTAGGGTTTACTATTATCGCTATTTTATTGATGATAATAATGCGATTTGCAGTTTGATAAAGGAGATTAAAAATGAATAAATTTTTAGAAGAATTAAAATGACGTGAAATTTTAAACAACGTTACCAATGAAACAAAATTAACTAAGGCAATGGAAAATAACATGGGCGCATATATTGGATTTGATCCAAGCGCTGATTCATTACATTTAGGTAATTATGTAATGATTATGATGCTACGACGATTAAAGCAATTTAATATTGAAGCTTATGCTGTTATTGGCGGCGCAACCGGTATGATTGGTGACCCTTCGGGTAAATCTAGTGAGCGCAACCTTTTAGATAAGGCAACGCTAGAGCATAATAAAGTAGCTATTCGAAAACAACTTGAAAAATATGGGAAAGCGAAAGTTCTAGATAATTTTGATAATTTCAAGAATATGAATTATCTTGATTTTTTAAGAGACATTGGAAAAATGATTAACGTCAACTATATGTTAGAAAAAGATATTATTAAAAGTCGTTTAGAAACCGGCATTAGTTATACTGAATTTTCTTATACGCTAATTCAGGCTTACGATTTTTTAAAATATTATCAAGATTATAATATTGCAATTCAATTAGGTGGTTCAGATCAATGAGGTAATATTACTACGGGTTGTGAAATGATTCGAAAAGCGACCAATGATAATAATTTTGGTTGCGGCGTAACTATTAATTTGTTATTAAAAAGCGATGGTAAAAAATTTGGTAAATCTGAAAAGGGAGCAATTTTTTTAGATCCTAAAAAAACAAGTCCTTACGCTATGTATCAATTTTTAATCAATCAAACCGATGGTGATGTGATTAAATTATTAAAATTCTTCACAATGTTAAATCAAAAAGAAATAAACGAAATTGAAGCACAGCATCAAAAGGAGCCCTTTCGAAGAATAGCTCAAAAAAAATTAGCTGAATTAATAGTTAAAGATATTCACGGGGAAGCGCAACTTAATAAGGTTATCGAAACTTCTAGAGCACTTTTTAGTGGTGATATAATCAAAATAGATCATACCGATTTAAAAATAGCTTTAGAAGCAGTTCCGACTACAGTTTTAAAAGAAAAACAAATCGATTTAATCGATTTACTTATTCTATCTAACATTTGTTCAAGTAAACGACAGGGTCGTGAATTAATTAAAAATAATTCCATTAAAATCAATGGAATTAAACAAAATAACGAGTTTTTTAAAGTTAGCAAAAGTGATGCATTAAACCATGAATTTTCCGTACTTCAAAAAGGTAAAAAAAATTATTATATGATACAATTTATTTTAAGTTAGATTTATTTTTAAACAAATAATAAAATAGAAGGAGTTTAATTTGAATTCTGCAAATGTATTTATTTTAATAATAACAATAATGATTATTGTTGTTTCTATATCACTAAATTATTTTTATGTCAAAGGTCAAATAACGTTCAATAAAAAGCGGTGAAATTATTATTTTGTTGCTATTGGAGTGTTATTTTTGATTTATTATTTAAGCGTACGATGGTTGCCGTTGCTAGAAATGTTTGCAAGAAATGAGGTTCCTACAAAAGAGGCTAACGCCACACAATATAATTTAAGTTATAGTTGAACTTGGTTTTTATCTTTTTGTACGATGTTCGGGCTTATTTGTCCGATATTAATCACCTTCAAAAAAGGACGGCATTGTTTAGAAATAATTTCGCCAATTTGTACCTTTGCTGGCGGAATGGTAATGTTTGGATCTATTATATTTGCTAAGGAAGCTTCTTGGTCAATAAATTATTTCTTTTTTGATTTAAGTCCAAAATATCCAGTACCAACAGTTTCTACGCAGCTTCACTTATTTATTCTTGCCATAGGTTTTAATTTCCTAATTTATCAAAAACGTTATACCTTTAAATCTTTTAAATGAATGGTCGCATATGTATTTTGCTACTTATGTTATGTTTCAATTATAATGTCAATCTTTCATGTGGATGCATATGTTTCAGGTTTGAGTCTTAATGACTATTTTGCTAATGGCCAAAATCATTTCCCTAATTATGGAACGATCGGAACCATCTTAAACGGTTTACCGCACGCGGCAGTACCGTTCGTTGCAGGCATTTTCTACTTCTTATGTGTTCTCCTTTTAGTGTCCCTTAAGAACTTAACGGTTTCAAATGAAAAATACTTGCAAGCAACAAGATGATACAATACAAATAAATTGGAACGAGGGTAGAAGTTTTATATAAAATAAGAGTTAATTACTTTAATAACATGTTTTCTTAATGCATTTAAAATGCGGTATTGAAATTCAGTTTTATTAATGTAATTACTTTTTTATTTATTAAATAAATTTTTTTAACATTATCAAATAAAATAAGTATAATTTAAATACTTAACTAACTTAACAAAGACGGAGAATATTATGGCACTTAAAACGATGATTGCATCAATTGTTACAAAAACAATGACAAAAAAATTAAATAATGCAACAATTCAAGAAGAAGATATAAAAGGCATTTTAAAAGAAATTAGAATATCTTTACTTGATGCCGACGTTAATTTACTAGTGGTTAAAAACTTTATTAAAAGTATTAAGGAAAAAGCAATCGGTTTAATTGTTGATCCGAAGCAAAAACCTGGTGATGTTTTATTAACAATAATTAAAGATGAATTAATTTTAATTCTTGGTAAAGAAATGGCACCAATGAATATTAAAAAGAACCCTTTAAAGATTATGATGGTTGGGTTGCAAGGCTCTGGTAAGACTACAACAACAGCTAAGATTGCCAATTATTATAAATCGAGAAACCAGAAAAAACCATTGTTAGTTGCATGTGATATTTATCGCCCAGCTGCTATTGATCAATTAAAAACACTGGCTGAACAAACTAGAACTAATTTTTTTGAAAAAGGTACGCAAGATCCAGCTAAAACTGCGAAGCAAGCTTTAGATGTTGCAAATAAAGAAAATTTAGATCTTATCTTATTTGATACAGCAGGTCGACTTCAAACAGATACTAAATTAATGCAAGAACTACGTTCGATAAAATCTTCAGTTAAACCAGACGAAATCATTTTAGTTGTTGATGCAATGGCAGGACAAGATATTATAAATGTGGCAAAAGAATTTAACGATACATTAAAGTTAACTGGTATCATCATTACCAAACTTGATTCTGACGCTCGAGCAGGGGCTGCACTTTCAATAACTTCACTAATCGATGTACCAATTAAATTTACTGGTGTGGGTGAAAAAATTGGCTCATTAGATTTATTTTATCCTGAACGTATGGCAGATCGAATTCTTGGGTTAGGTGATGTTATGTCACTTGCTGAAAAAGCAGCTGATGTGGTTGATGAAAAACAGGCACGAAATCAATTGCAACGAATGCTTTCGGGTAAAATGGATTTAGAAGATTTGATGCAACAACTAAACCAAGTAAGTAAAATGGGCTCATTAAGTGGAATAATGGGAATGCTACCTGGTCAGAACAAAAAATTGAGTGAAGACAAAATGTTTGAAATGGAAAACAAAATGAAAGTTTGAAATATTTTAATGACAAGTATGACAAAAAAAGAACGTCGTAATCCTAAACTATTTAAAAAACAACCCAATCGGAAAGCACGTGTTGTCAAAGGATCGGGGCGAAAGCCCGATGAATTAAACAAACTATTGAAGCAATGAGAAGATGGTAAAACAAAAATGGCTCAAATGGGTCAAATGATGAAAAAGGGTAACAACCCTTTTAGCGGTAGCGGCGGCGGATTTAATTTCTAATTATAGATTCTTTATGTAATAAATAAAGTACAATAAAAACAATTAACAAAATTTGGAGGCATTATGTTTGAACTAAAAGATGTAATAGATTTTAATAAACCTGTATCATACATTGATATCGAAGCTGACGGTTGCGCTATTAAGCCACGAGTTGTTCAAATTGCCGTTGTTCAAACTAATGGGTTGAATGATGAAGTTAAGATTTTCAACGAATATAGTAACCCAGAATGTATTCTCGCACCAAGAATTAGGGAAATGTTACAAACTGACGAATCAAAGTTAGAAATTTACCCTAATAATAAAGAAGTTATGGAAAGATTCCGGGAATTTGTAAAAGGATCCCAAGTTATTTATTTCGGTGGATATGATGAAAGCATTTTAAAGCATCAATTAACTAAAGAAATTTTCGATACTATGATTATGATAGATGTACAAAGATCGTTTTTTGAAAAATTTACTAAAAATGTTCACGCCCCCGGCATTGCAAGTCTTTGTTACTCAATCGGGAGAGTTCACGATACAAGTATCAAGCATGATGCATTGACTGATGCTTACGCCTTAAAATCAATCATCGATACATACCGTACCTACGATGTAAATCAAACCAGAACGAAACTGTGGAATACTTTGATTAAAATTAATCGTTCTGGTCATTTAGATCCTCACATTACCAATAATATGATTCGTGAGTATAAATTTAATTTAGACTTTAAATTATTATTTATTGACGTTAAGGAAACTCATATTAATAAAATTTTGATTAGTTCACAAACAGTAATTAAAATTTATAATCAATCTAAAACAATTTTGAAAACATATAAATTTAGTTTAAAAGAGGAAATAGAAGGCTATGAGAATTATAATAGTAGTAAGGATTATAGAACTAAAATAGCTAGAATCATTTTAAAAAATATGGAAAATACTTTACTTTGTTGTGGCGATGTTCCAGACTATGTTAAGAAATACCATCGTCGTGTGCTAAAGACGATTCCAATTACTACCTATTTATCTAAAGGTTGTTTGTTGACATATTTAAAACAAAACATTCATACCGATCAATACATTGATAACGTTTTCGATAACATGAAAATGATCAAAAGTGTAATTGAATATAACTATAAATACATTTGAACTCATAAATAAAATAAGACAATTTGTCAATAAAGTTAAAGAAGATAATATGAATAATTATCACGTCTTTGCTTTATTGCCAAATTTTTTAATGCTAAAAATAATTACTATTAAAGATAATCATATCGTAGATATTAATTATAGTGTCGTAACCAAAAGCGATAATTTTTATGATGCCTTTAAGAACGTCCAAATCATTTCATCGATGCCATTAATAACCCGAACGTTGTCTCATTATATCAGCATTCGCGAACTCAAAAAAGAGGATTTTAATATCTTAAAATTTGTTAATGTTCAAATGGCGAAGGATGAATCATATGTGATAAAAATATACCATGATTATTTCATTAACATAGCTCAACCAATTTTTATTAAACGGATCTTATCATAAAGCTACAAAATATTTAAGATTATATAATATAATTATTAGTATAAATATTAAGGTACTTTGATGATAAATTTTGAATCTGTAAAAAATAAAGTAATTGATCAATTGGGCGAAGCTGGTTTTAGTTATAAACTTAGTGATGAATCAATTTGCGTTTTTTACCACGAAAATGTACTTTATACAAATGAAATTTATGGAATCCTGCAGGGCCGAAAAAATATAGATGATGGAAATATTTTGTTTGATAACATCCCCTTTACTGAATTGCCTTCGAAGGAGCGTATGCGTTTTATTAACACATCATTAAGTTTTGTTGAAAATGACAATATTTATGATGAAAATTTAAAATTAAATCAACTTCTAAAAGAGACATTAATTGTAATTGGTGCACCCATTACAAATATAAAAAATAGAATTAATGAAGAATTATTATTTTATGGATTATTAGATTTAAGAGATAGAAAAATTAATTCATTAACAGTTTATCAACGTTTGCTAATAACTATGATGGTGGCAACCATTACTTTTAAGAAGTACGTTTTCTTTAGGGATGTTGATTTAAAATTAAACAATAATGATGAACTTAAACAATTTATGAATTTGATTAAAAACATTAATCGAGAGCGAAACTTAACTATAGTAATTTTTAGTAATAGTGAACAATTTAAGAGAAATATTAAGGAAATAATTAATCTTAGCGAATCGAAATATTATCATTTTAACAATACTATTTCGATTTATAATCGTTATAACTTACCCAAGATAAGTAACCGAAAATTTGGTTTTGTAAATTTATTTTATGTTATTTGAAATTTAATTAGGGGTTATCGAACACTATTGCTGGCGTTAAGCATTCTATGTGTATTTTGTTATTCAGGGATAATTTTTTTATCAACTCAATCGCAATATCAAACGCCTTCACCTGATATTGTAAATATGTCATTTTCACTAAATACTGAATATAGTAATTTAGGATTATCAGATGAAATTATAGCATTAATAATAGCTTTTACATATATGGCCATAGTATTTCTAATTGGTTGTTATATTAAGGTTATTACCGCCCGGAAAAAATCTTATTTACGATATTTACAAGTACTAGGAATAAATCCTTTAATTACTTTCGTAGTGATTCCAATCATTATTGTCGGCACAACGCTTTTAATCATTTTGTGTAGTTATTCATGTGTGATGATCGTCTTATCATCACATTTAGTTAAGACGGATGTAGTTTCAATCAACTGATGACTTTCTCTTTATCTATCAATGGGATTATTCCTAGTAACCTTGCTATTATCGTTGGTTCCTGTCTTTTCAATCAAAGCTAATGTGCGACCGTTAAAACACGTTTTAATAAAATAGTTTAATAAAACTATCACTTTTTATATCAATCCACTATAATGAATAAGTAAAATGAATTTATCTAGTTATAAATTCATTTATAAAATTCGAAAAGAGGAATTACAATGAATAGAAAATTCACCGACCAAGAATTAATCAGAAGAGCCAAATTAAAGGAACTACAAGATAATAATAAGAACCCTTATGAAATTGAAAAAATTAAACGTACCCATACTTTAAATGAATTTCATAAAGCCTTTGATAAATTCTCTAAAGATGAGTTAGAAAAAAAATCTCTTAAAGATTGTATTATTGCAGGTCGCTTAATGGCGGTTCGGCAAACCTTTGGTGTTATTCAAGATTTTGATGGACGTTTACAAACTTATATCAATAAAAAAACATGCGACCCTGAAACATTCGCAACTTTTAAAAAAGCTGATATTGGGGACATTATTAAAATAATTGGTGTTCCAATGAAAACACATACTGATGAACTAACAATTAAAATAAGTAAAATAGCAATCGCTTCAAAAGCACTTAAACCTTTACCAGAAAAATTCCATGGTTTAATCGATGAAGAACTTAGAGCGCGCAATCGTTATGTCGACCTTATTATTAATGAGGAATCAAAACGTGTTTTTATCGCTCGTTCAAAAATTATTTCTTCAATTCGTAAATATATGGATGAAGATGGTTTTCTAGAAGTGGAAACCCCCGTCTTGCAACCAATTCTAGGGGGCGCAGCAGCACGTCCCTTCGTAACGCATCATAATGCCTTGGATCGAGATTTTTATCTTCGAGTAGCAACAGAAATCCCATTAAAGAAAATAATTGTGGGTGGTTTTGAAAAAATTTATGAAATAGGTCGTATTTTTAGAAACGAAGGAATGGATGCAACTCACAACCCAGAATTTACAACAATGGAAGCATATGTAGCATACGCTGGAATGGAAGAAATAATGGACGTTGTCGAAGGTGTGATCCGCCACGCAGCTAATGAAGTTAATAAAACTATGTTTAAATACAGAGGATTTGACATTTCTTTTGGAGATCCTTTTAAAAAAGTTCATATGGTAGATATTGTTAAAGATGTTACAGGAATTGATTTTAATAGTGTTGGTAGCATTAAAGAAGCTTTGAAAATAGCCAAAGATAAAAATGTTAAGGTTCAAAAGCATCAAGAAACTATAGGGCATATTTTAAATTTATTTTTTGAAGAATTTTGTGAAGAAAAATTAATTCAGCCCACATTCGTATGAGGCCACCCGATTGAAGTTAGTCCATTGGCTAAAAAAGATTATACAGATACCAGATATACAAAACGATTTGAATTATTTATCGGGCAAAAAGAATTTGCTAACGCCTTTGCTGAATTAAACGATCCGATTGATCAATACGAACGTTTTGATGCGCAATTAAAAGAGAAAAACTTAGGTAACGACGAAGCCAATGAAATGGATATTGATTTTATTGAAGCGTTAGAATATGGTTTGCCTCCAACTGGTGGATTGGGTCTTGGGATAGATCGTTTAGTGATGCTATTAACTGAAAAGGATACTATTCGAAACGTATTATTGTTTCCTCACATGAAAGACAAGAAATAAAAGATGTCTTTTCAATTTCCATCTAACTACAAAAGTATTTTGTCATTAATTCAAACTAATAACTACATTAATGATTTCCAAAAAAATATTTTAGATGAATTAAAAATAAAATTTACACTAATGGAATTAAAACTTCCATTAGTTTCGCCATATACACATAATTATTATGATAAGCGCATTATAGCTTTTGATAATATGGAAATAGCAAAAATAAAAGAATTGTTACCCATCGCCGATTTATGGTTGGTGGCGCAACTAGAACGGTACAAAAGAGGTTTGAACCAAGGTTTAATAACATCTTACACAAAATTAACAAGAGACATTAGCCCAAGCCCTGTAAATGCCATGAACGAATCAACTTTATTATTTAATAATAAGATTTTGATTTCAAATAAACGTAATGAGGAAATTCAAGAGTTTGCATCCAAAACAATTGATGTCATAATTTCAACTATAAAAAAAATGGATTCAAAGTTTAATTTAGGAGACAATGTCAAATCTTTAAGTAACGTGATCACCGTTACTAAACTAGGAAATAAATATCCTGTTCTTTCATTAGAAAAAGCACTCAAGAAGGAAGTTATAACAAACGGAATGACATTAGTCTTAGATGCATCAAAAACTACTTTAACAAATAAAAATTTGGCTACTAATAATCCAATAGCTTTTGATTCGAAATTAATGGGTAAAGTTTATTGATATTATGCTTCTTGTGACAAATTAATTGAATTAATGACCTTAGGAATTACACCTAGCCGACAAGACGCATACGATCAAATTTTAATCAAAGGTGGAAATCCTCATTATTACACTCAAAATATAAATATTTTGAAGGAAACCCAGGATACAATAGGCGTTGAAATTAATCTAAGCCGATGATTAATGATTATTACAAAAAAAATGCATATTGGCGAAGTTGTGGCGAGTCCTTGAGATAATTCATTTCTTGAGGAGTGCGAAACTAAGAAAGTGGACGTGTTGTAATGCAATACGATGTTATTATTGCTGGAGCTGGCTCATCGCAACGTGCAGGTGTAGATAAATTACAATTAAAAATAAGTAATAAAACTGTACTTCAAAAAAGCATTGAATTATTTAAAGATGATGAGGAGTGTAATAAAATTATTATAGTAACGAGTAAAAGTAAGTTCAAAAATTTTTGTAATGAATATTACAAAAATGATAGATTTAAAATAGCTCTAGGTGGTTCATCACGACAAGAATCAATCTTCCAAGGTTTGAAATTATGTGATTCTGAATTTGTAATGATTCATGATGCTGCGAGACCTTTTTTAACGGAAACTTTGGTCAATAGAATGAAATCTAAATTAGATTTGTTTGATGCTGTTATACCGACCGTTAAAATAGTTGATACTTTACTTGAGAAAAAAGGTAATAATATTACATATTTAAATAGAAATAATTTGTTGGCGATTCAAACACCCCAAGCTTTTAGGACAGAAAAAATTATCTTAGCCTACATAAAAAATATGGATAAATTATCCGATTACACCGATGATTCGAAAATATATTTCGACTATTTTGGTAATGACAAATACATCACTTTGGAAGGCGATGTTAATAACATTAAAATTACATATGTTTCCGATCTTAAATAAAAATTAATATTGCATAATTTCATAAAGACACTTTCAATTTTGGGAGTGTCTTTATTCACAATAAAATATAGTATTTATTGTATATAATAATATTTACGCTAAAAAAATTATATGAATGTTAATCGAAAGCGTTAGCTAATTCAGAATTAATAATCATACTAACTTCAAATCACCAAACAACCTTTAAACACAAAATATTTATAATTATATGATAATACAGTTAAACTAAATATAGGTCATAATCCATATATTACCGATAAAATAATAATTTGTAACTCATTTACATCATTAATTACATAAATAACCGCATTTAACTCCAAGATAGCTTAATTTGCGTCTATTTTAGATCATATCTAGTTGAATGAAATATCATATTTAACGCTATATATCGGTACTTTAAATCATATTGTCAAGTAAGTTACATATTATTATCATTTAAAATCATAGAATTTAGCTGATCATTAACAGTAAATGTAACTTTCATTCAGAGAAATTAGCTATATTCTTACTATATACAGACATATTTGGTATTGAATAACCGCTATTGTGCCATCATAAGGGTAGGTTAAAGCCTATTTGCATCATTAATTACATAAATAACCGCATTTAACTCCAAGATAGCTTAATTTGCGTCTATTTTAGATCATATCTAGTTGAATGAAATATCATATTTAACGCTATATATCGGTACTTTAAATCATATTGT
>JAACJW010000009.1 GCA_021378525.1 Ureaplasma sp. Hg2
ATTATAAAAAAAGACAACTTTAAATTAGTCGTCTTTTTTTGCTTTATTTGATTTAGGATGTTTGTATCAAGGATGAGTTTTTTTTACTTTATCAATTCGCTCTTGAATTTCATCAGGTGTTCGATTACCCATTTCATTACCTCTTATTTTATAGTTAATCATGTTAACTTCTACCATTAGATTATACCATTAAAATATTTTAGTCATTTATCTTCAAGCTTCATTTTGGTATTATAAGCGACTAAAAAACGGACCACTCCAAAAGGAGTTGCCCGTTTTTAATAATGTAGTTTAAAGTGCTACTTTGTTTATCTAATATTGAATTAGTATCATTTTGCATTTTTAACTGCAGCTTTTTTAGTAATGTTAGCCATCAATCAATTATTCAATTTAGAGTAATGCATTCCTGGACCAACTTTTTTAACAACATATCAGCTACTAAAACTGAAGACGATAATTCCGGTTATTAAAGAGTTAATCGCATTTGCTGCTAGGAAGATTTGGATGTTATTTGATTGCATTGAGATATCACGCATAATATATAACATCGGTAATCCAATTCAAATCCCTTGGGCTCCTGAAACCAGGATTGAAGGGGTTACTTTACCAGCTGCTTGGAATATCGTCATACTGGCTGATTGCAACGCAAATAAAGGAATTTGTAGCATTGTCATCATTAAGAAGAAATGGGCATCCTGCATTTGATCGCCGGCCTTGATATCAAAGATATTAAGAAGCGGAACGGCGAGACCGAAGCCAATCACGAAATAAATGACGATTCCATAAATCGCAGTATATAAGGTGGTGACTCAGAAAGTGGTTTTGATCCGGTTATATTGTTTTGCTCCAACATTATAACTCATGATCATCCGGGACCCCCGGACAATTCCAATCGTGGCCGTAAAGACGACATTGTAAATCGGGAGGATTGCTCCATTTAAGGTTTGATAATAATTGTTACCTTTAGCGGGCTCCAAATCATGGGTCAGTTCAACCAAGAACGTTTGTTGCAAGGAGGAACTAATTGAGTTTGAGAAATTTCTCAAGAACGATGGTAGTCCAATCAAAATTACCCCACCAATAATTAGTAAGTTAAAGTTTAGGGTTTTAAATGCATTCAATGTCAAATGCGTCGTGGCGGTTCGATTCAACCAGACGATAATCAAGAGGATTGCGAAAGCATTAATAACATAAGCCATAACGGTTGCTGAGGCTGCCCCAACAACACCTTGTTTAGCATATTCCATTAAAACATAATCAAGTACGATATTACAAACGTTGGCAACAATCGCCGCAAACATGACGTTTACTTGACGACCTTCAGAGTTAATTAAGTTGGAACCAACTTGGACGAATCCTAAGAACATTGTTCCACTGGCGACAATCCTAATAATATAACTCGCATAAGTAACCGCTGTGGCGGTATAAGTGGAGTAATAGGAGTTTAATAAGTCCTGCTGGCTTTTACTTAAATCAAAGCCATCTAAATTGATACTAGAACTAAGACCGGCATACGCTTGGCCGTGAACTCAAATTGGACCAATGAAAATCATCATAATTGTAATCACAAAAGTAAATGTTAAAGTTGATTGTAATCCAGCAGATCAAATTTGACTTGCTTTGTTAGATTCCTTTCGACCGATTGCTAAACTATAGTGAACGGCTGTCCCCATTCCAAACAATAATGAAATCGCAATGATTACCATTAATAATGGCGCAACTAAGGCGTTGGCCATTCGCACGATATCAGTAACATCATAGATTTGCAAGGATGCAGCGGCTGTTGCCGTTCCCGGACTTTCCTTTAATTGATTAATTAAAGCGGCGGCTTGATCATATAATGAACCGCCGTTATATTGGCCAAAGACATTTTCGTTAGTATGAACACCATCGCTCGGGATGATGTTCACTTGCATAATTTGGTCAATGAAGGTATACAACCCATTCATAAAAGCAATAATAACTGAGGGAATCCCCACTTTTAATAGTGCCTTTCAAACTGGTGTATGTCGGAATAAAATTTCGGCTTTCGTAGCTTTTTTCGTCTCGAACATCCCTGTCCTCCTTTATATAATTTTTATAAGATATCTTATCAACTAAAAATTATAGCACTTTTCATTTTAAAAGCAATGAAAAGTGCTATAATTTTGTGAATTTAAATTGTCCAAGTTGTATTAATAAGTTACTCCTCAATTGCTGCTTCATCGTTAAAACGAGTCGTATCAAAGAAGTTAATATCCTCAGCGATTTCTGATTGTTGAAATTCAATTTTAGGTAATTCATTAATTGATTCAATCCCAAAGATATCATAAAATTTTTGACTAACAGCATATAGGAAAGGGCGCCCCGGAGTATCAGCTCGGCCCACTCCAATAATCAATCCTAATTCAACTAATTTTTGAATTGTCCCGGTCGGATCTTTTTCACGGATACTTTCAATTTTACTTTTAGCACATGGTTGATTATAAGCAATGATGGCAAGTGTCTCCATTACCTTGGCGGTTAAAGGATTTTTTAATTTAACATTAACAAGATTCCCTAACGCTTCCTTATTACATGGTTTAGTAAAAAATTTAAAACGATCACCAAAATTACGGATCACAATCCCACGACCATGTTCGTTGTCATAGTATTTCATCATTTCTTTTAATACCTTACGAACTATTTCAGCAGGTAAACCAGTGATTCGTTTCATGTCTGGCACACTAATACCTTCGTTACCCGAAACATATAAAGCTGATTCAATGATTGACATAATTGCATCTTTATCAAAATCGATCACTATTTTTGGAGCTTCTTTTGAACCATTATCAATTGTATCAAATTCAGTTAAATCACGATTGATGGCATCACTAGCATTATGTGGCCGATCATTTTTTTCAATGTGGATAATATCATCGGTGTTGTTATTAACAACGGTGATGTCAGCATCTTCAATATTTAAAAGTTCGTTTATTTCACTTCGCTCTTCGTTGTTATCTTGGTTGTTCATGTTCAACATTCTCCTTTGTTTCAGTTTCTTCTTTGTCGTCAACTGCTTCTTGCGGTTTTTTAATATGCTCCATTGCGATTTCGTTATTTAACAACATTGCACTACGGATGTCATCAACATCATCTTCTTCAATAACTTCATCATTTTTAATAATATAAATTTCGTCATTTTGATTTTCTTGAATTAATTTTATTTTACGATATCGGACTAATACTAGTAGTGCAACAAAAGTGGCACAAAAATATTCGGGCGATAATTTTAACGGATCTAATGATTCGATATATTCTGTTAATGACATTTTTTCAAAGCCCTGGTTAGTTTCAAGGAACTCCATAAACTCATCTTGAATATCTCCAACATTAATTTCCTTAACAACAACTTTCCGTTGTACAAAAGTAGTTTCAACATATTTATTCATTAATCCCATCATTGCTAAACGTAAGTGTTCAACATCAACGTGTTCTGGCAATGGCGCTTCTGGAATTGCTTCTGGAATGTAAATATCAAAGTCATCCCTTAACTTACTCATTAGTTTCATTCGTTCAGCTTGCTTTTCACGAAATAACGGAATCGCCTCTTTATATTTTTTATATTCTAATAACCGTTGAATGAAACGATCGCGCTCATAATCGCCTTCATAACCATTGGTACCATCGATTTCAACTGGGATTAAGTAACGGGCTTTTAATTCAATCAAATATGAAGCCATAACTAAATAATCTGAAGTTGTATCGATTTCTAAAGTATCAATATTCTCACTAATGTATTTTAAATATTGGTCTGTTAGGGCAGCGATATCTAAATTTAAAATATCCATTTTCTTATTTTTTATTAAACCCAATAAAACATCTAATGGTCCATCAAAGTCATTTAGCTTAAATTTAATAAGACTGGGGTTGTCTTCTATTTCTAATAGTTCTGATTCACTTACTTCAATTGCCATAATTAAATTTTTCTTTCAGCGATTCGTTTGTAAAAATTAACATCAAACTCATCGTGACGTTCGGTTTTAATTAACGCAAAATCTTCTAAACTAAAATTTAGAACCTTGTTACAGTGATAATCTTTACGTAATGACGAAATAATTAATTCATCTGCATGACATAAAAATTGTTCATAAATTGATTTGCCACCGATGACAAAACTATCACGGTGTCCATAATCATAAATGTAAGAATCAATTGAATGATAAACCTTTACATCTTCAGCGGTGAATTCAGGATCTAAACTTAAAATAACATTTTCTCGGTTTGGTAAATTTTTACCAATCGATTTATAAGTTGCCTCACCCATCACAACTACGCTATTAGCTGTAGTAGTTTTAAAGTGATCCATTTCATCTTTGATATTTCATGGTAAAGTGTTATCAATTCCGATTCCACCTTTAATATCTTGGCATCATATCATTGTAAGCATTATACTGCCACCTTTCCTTTAATAGCTGGATGATGTTGATAATTTTCAAATTCAAAATCATCAATTTTAAAATCCTCTATATTTTTTACTTTTCGTTTTATTTTTAAATTACATAACGGATATGGTTCTCGGGTTAATTGTAATTTTACTTGTTCTAAATGATTGACATAAATATGAGCATCACCTAATGTATGAATAAAATCTTTTACTCCTAAACCACAAACATGAGCAATCATGTGAGTGAACAAAGCATATGATGCAATGTTAAACGGAACTCCTAAAAAAATGTCAGCGCTCCGTTGGTAAAGTTGACACGATAAACGATTTTCATCATCAACATAAAACTGAACCAAACTATGACATGGCGGTAGCGCCATATCTTTAACCTCGGCTGGGTTTCAAGCCGAAATGATTAAGCGGCGACTTTTTGGATTAACTTTAATTTCATTAATTAAATTTGTTAATTGATCAACTCCATTAAAGTCACGTCATTGTTTGCCATAAACCGGACCTAATTCACCATGTTTTTTTGCAAAGTTAGCATCGTTCTTAATTTTATCAACAAATGTATCTAAAGTTTCGTTTTGATAATCATCTGATTTTTTAAATTTCTCATATGGTCATTCATTTCAAATTCGCACATTGTTATCAACTAAATATTTAATATTAGTATCACCTTTGATAAATCATAATAGTTCATGAATAATTGCTCGAACCGCAACTTTTTTTGTTGTTAATAACGGGAAACCAGTTTCCAAATCATAACGAGTTTGATAACCGAATGTTGAAATGGTATCAATCGCAGTCCGATTTTGAGTTAGGTGCCCTTTATCTAAAACATGTTGCAATAAATCTAAATATTGTTTCATTTAAACTCCTTTAAATTTCATTTAATAGTATCTATAATATTATATAAGAAATTAATTTTATATGTTTGCTTATCACTAAATTAGTATTTATAAATAAAATATCATCCAGCTAATTTTAGCGTGAATGATATTTTATGTTTTATTATTTGTTGGCAGATCGGATATCACTTTTGGATAACTTATCGTATGTCTCAATCATTTGTGTACGAATTGTTTGAGCAAAGATTTCACGATCAATATTAATAAACTTACTCGCTTGAATTGGTTCGCAAATTTCCACTCTTAAATCATTTGAAGTTCGTTTAGCATAAGTGTTACCATGTGAATCTTCCTTTTCTAGAAAGCCACCACTATTAAATAATACGACTGGTTGAATTGCGATTAAGTTAGTGTAAGCTGCATATAAACTTCCGCTTTTAAATTCTCCAAATTCGTCTTTTGCCGTTCGTGTTCCCTCGGGGAAAATTACGATTGAACGACCTTCTTTAATATATTTATTTTGTAGTTCAACTGTGGAATGGATTTGACGTAAGTTATCACGGTCAATAAAAATTGTATCAATTAGTTTCATCGGCGCTGCATACTTACTATCTTGTAATTCTATTTTACTAATGAAGATTGGATAAGTTCCACCTGAATCAATAATTATTTTTAGCATTACTAATGGATCGATATTGCCCTTATGATTCACCAAATACAACATTGGTTTAGTTGCAAATTTCTCTTTTCCAAAACTAACAATATTAGCTCCTTTAATAAACATCGCTACACTACAAAAACTACGAACTTTTTTATATCGTTCCTCAACTGTATAAGCTTCACTATCTTTTTTATATTTCTTTAATCATAGATTACATGACAATAATTTAAACACCAAATAAACTGACGCAAATGGCGCCGCTATTCCGTGTAATATATTTCTTAAAATTTTCATTCAATCACCTTAAAAGTATTATACACTATTCACACGCTATTTGACAAACTAAAAAAAATGGATATATTCGCCAATAATTTCGTTCCCTTGTTTAAGGTTGGATTGCAATCTTCCCTTGACCGCTAACTTAACGCCAACCTCCATAATATCACATTGTTCCTTAAAAACAACGTCATTAAAAAAAACTGTCAAAGGGAGATTGTTTTGGGACTTTACTTTCTCAAAATCATCAATTGCTCTAATGTCAATTAGATATCCTCCACGAACTATTTGTTTTTCAACAACGCTCCCATATAATGCTATTAAATTCATTTTTATCACCTCTATTTAATTATCTTATTAATTAAATAAAAGGGATACTAACTTTTCGCCATTTTCATTGTTAAAAATTATCTCTATTTTGCTAATTTATTATTATCTAAGAGCATAGAAAAATATTTACCTCTCGGCAATTAAATATTTTATTTTAGAATTATTAAATCTAAAAGTGTCTCTTAGTATTTCGTTCCAATGTTAATTTAAATTAACATGTATTGAATGAATAAAAATAGGCTTATCTTTTAGTGATAAAATTTCTAAAAGATAAACCTATTTTGTTATTTTATTATTGTATAACTTTTCAATTGCTTGCACAACTTCAGTGACGCTTAGATTTGATGTATCTAAAGCAATGGCATCATCAGCCTGTTTTAAAGGGGCAATCAAACGATTACTATCATTTAAATCGCGCGTTTTAATTTCTTCTAGAATTTTTTTAAATTGATATTCTTGATTATCATTGCCCTCTTGTAACTCTTCTAGGCGACGTTGGGCACGCACTTCAGGTGAAGCGATTAGAAATATTTTTAAATCAGCTTGGGGTAAAACAACTGTCCCAATATCACGACCATCCATAATAACATCCTGGTTACTTGCTATTTGTTGTTGATCAAATAAGCATTTGGCACGTACTTCGGGAATGGTTGCTATCTCACTGGTTAAAGCTGCAACTTTGGGGCTGCATATTAAACTTGCAACATTAACTTGATTTAAAAAAACTTTATCGCCTTCAAGCACAACATTCACATACGATAACATTTTCTTTAAAATATCCATATTTTGATAATCTAGTTCCTTTTGAATAATATACAACGCATAAGCACGAAACATCGAACCAGTATTAACATAAAGTAAATTTAGGTTTTTTGCTAAAATTTTCGCCACCGTAGATTTACCAGATCCAGCTGGTCCATCAATTGCTATTTGTCTCATTTAAATATCTCCTATTATTTATATAACTAATAATGTTAAAACTGTTATCGCAACTGCAAAACCAATAATTAATAAAATAATTAAAAGTGCGACAAGCGTACGATAAAAGTAATTATAGTCTTTGGTATCGCTGATTACATCATTTTGAACTTTTGGCAAATCAACATTTGATGTTTGATTAACGTTAATAACTAATTGGTTAAGCTTAGCTAAGTTGTGTTTACTTTCAACTGGGAAAGCATTAATTTTTTCATAAAGACTAGCGATTTCACGGCGGAGTGAGATTACCTTTTTATATTGGCCCTGACCTTCAAGAATGTTTTCATGCACCTTCGCTGAATCCTTTTGGTAGGTATATTCAATTTCACTTCAATTTAAAACATCTTCACTTTTATCAATGATGAATTTTAAATCTAATTGTTCCATGATATTTCAAAGGCTTTGAATTTCTTGATGTTTTTGTAAATCAGTCTTATCAATATAAATAACCTCCAACAAATATTGATTTGTTGGTTTAAAAGATTTTTTAATGGTTGGATCAATCTTATCGATCCGCTTAATGTATTGAGCAATTTTTTTGTTACGGACGGTTAGTTGATTAAAAACCATCCCTTTCTTTTTAATTTGTTCTCGATAATCTTTATATTTTTCGTATCTTGTTTGCATTTTTTCACCCTTTTAATTATAAACGTCTATAATAATAGCACTATAAACATTATATATCATAAATCAAGAAAGGAAACAAAAATGGATACGATAGCAGTTGTCGATAAATCAAAATGCATTGGATGTGCTTCTTGCGAAATGGTTTGTCCGACCGAAGCCATACATATTGGCGGAGATTTTAAAGCTTGAACCGATGAAAATTGTATTGCCTGTGGCGCTTGTTGTGCGGTCTGCCCGACCCAATGCATCACCATCGAGTCAATCGCGGTTTGAAAAGCTAAGGTTGCTGAGGAATTAGCAAAGCAAAAAAAATAACACAATCCGTTGTGTTATTTTTTGTTGTCATTTGAATTATTGAACTGCTACAACCACCAATGCCGTTGCTACGACATAATCATTTTCATGACTAATGCTCAAACTAATTTGATAGTTTCCAAGATTACAACCAGGCCGGCCATATTCGTGAAAAATTTCCAATTGATGCATTAATACTTTTTTTTCAAGGGCTTTAATGATGGCCTCTTTGGCAGCTCAATGACCAGCCACAAACTCTTTTTTTAGTTTAGGATTAACAATCAATTGATAATCATTGTATTCCTTTGACGTTAAAAATCGTTGCAATAGTTTCTCATTTTTAAATTCAACACGATCCATACTAATTATATCAACCCCTTGGCTGATGTAAAAACCATAGAAGTACATTTATTGATTACCTTGGTTTTTTTCTTGTTTGATAATATCAAGATCACGTTTTAAATTTTCCATTTGCTTAACCATATGGTTATTTTGAAAACCTGTTTTATTCATTTCAGCAACATGCTGATTCAATGATTTAACATTGTTTTTTAAGTTCATGTTTTCGTTTTTTAAGCGTTCATTTTCTTTGATAATGTCTTCCCGTAATTCTTCTAGATTATGATTTTCAGCACTAATAGAATCCATTTTTTTTAGGATTTCATCTAATGTAATATCAACTTGACTTGCATCATAACCATTCAATTGCGTTTCAAATTTAATCGCTACAATTTTATCTATAAAAGTTTGAATATCTTTCATTTTATTACCCACTTGTCTTATTTCTTTAATATTAATATATAATAAATTAAAACACAAGAAAGGTAATGATGGCGTGAAAAATCTTGTTTATCGTTTAAATCAAACCGAAATAAGCAACTTGATGGTGAAACTAAAAAGTTATTTAGTTATCAACAAAGTTAACTATGTGCAAGCAACCTATCATGTTTTAGATACTAAAATTTATATTTATGAAAGCAATAAAATTGTTTTACAAGGTAATGATGTAGCCGTTGTTGCAAAGCAATTTTTTAGTAATTTCACGCCAATAAATAAACCAGATAGTGAAAAAACCGAGATTGTCTATTACAATTTAAAAAACTTCGATACGATTGGCAGCGATGAAGTTGGGGTTGGTGATTTTTTTGGTGGTTTAATCGTTTGTGCAGCTTATTTAAAAAAGGAAAATTTAGCAGCTGTTAGAGATTTAGGAGTCAAGGATTCTAAGAAATTAACTGATGCTAAAATGTTATCTATCTATCCAGAATTAATTAAATTGGTAGATTATGAAATATGTCATTTAAGCCCTAATCGCTATAACTTAATGTATGATCAATATCAAAATAGTCATATTTTAAAAACCTATTTACATCATCAAGCAATCAGCGCTTTAATCAAACGCGTTAATCCCCCGTACAAAGTAATAATGGATCAATATGCTAGTAAACAAAATTACATGAAATATCTTAAGGTTTTAAATTTACCAGAAACCCCAATTGATTTTTTTGCACCAAAAGCTGAAAGCCACTATGATGTTGTTGCTTGTGCTTCAATTATTGCTCGGGTTGAGTGAATTAACCAAATGACTAAGCTAAGTAAAAAAATTGAGATTACCTTACCATATGGGGCGAGTGATCAAAAAGTAGCAATTGCAGCTCATGCAATCCTTGATAAATTTGGGGTTACCTTTTTAAAAAAAATTGCCAAGCATCACTTTAAAACGATGGATGAAATTATTAAAGATAAAAATTAGTTACCTGGATAACTAATTTTTTAATAACCCTCATCACTGTCGACCACAGTTTCATTTTTCTTTGCTAATCGTTCCCGCTTTTTAGCGATTCGTCATAAACTAACACAAACTAATGCCACAACTAATAAGGAAACTAAAATTGACAAAACAATGATGGTGATATGGGTATAACGATTTGAAGCATCAGAGTTATCCTTGTTACCACTAAAATTTCAATTTTGTTTAGGATTAAGTTGATAATCGCCAAGTTTTCCACCAAGAAAATTATTGCTAACATCAATCACTAAATTATCACTCAAATGATTAATTGAATCAATTGGTAATGATTTTAATTTGTTATTATTTAATTTTAAACTTACTAATTTATGATTATTATTAAAAACATCATCTGGTAAATTGGGAAGTTGATTAAAGCTCATGTTTAAAGTTTTTAGTTCTTTTAAATGATCAAATTGTCGGGGCGAAACTTCTTTAATAACATTATTGCTTAAATCTAAATTTACAATATTAATGTTGTTTTGGAAAGCGTTAGCATCGATATCGGCAATATGATTATTAGCTAAATTAACGTTCTTTAAATCAACATTATTAATAAAAAGTAAATCTGGAATTGTGCCAACAAGATAATTATTGCTCAAATTGATATCAGTTAGTTTTTTTGTATTTTTTAAAAGCTTCACTTCATCGGTAATTGAAATGTAATTATATGATAAATCAAGGGTTTGAAGTGCACTATCGTTAGCAAACATGATGTTGTTTGCTATATTAATTTCATTATGACTTAAATCTAAATTAACGATGTTGTTGGCATTTAAAATAACCTGAGGAACTTTTAAAATTAGATCATTATCAAGTAGTAAAGTAATTGGTTTAGGATTGTTACTGTATGTCCAGCTATTATCAAACTTGATGCCATTAACAAGCTTATCAAGGGTTAAAGTTGTTAAATTTTTAGCCTTACTGAAATTATTAAAGTCAACCTCTAGCAGACTATTATTAGTCTGCATGCTTAAATTTTCTAAACTTGCAATGTTAACTGCTTTAGGGATATTATTAAAATTATTATTACTTAAATCAATTGTTGTTAGTGTGACGTTGTCAACGAAGCAATCATCCGGAAGCGATTTTAGATTTCCATCTAATTTAATATTTGTAAGCTTATCTAGCGAACTAAAAGCATCTTGAGCGATTTTCATTTCATTTTCTGTGCTAATCGTAAGATTAGTTAAGGTGTCTAATTTTTGAAAAATATTAAGTGATTCTTTAGTTGCGTTAGCAGGATCATACATTGTATCAAAATTTTTCGTTGATAATGTTAACGACGTTAATTTTGCCATGTCGTCAAAAGCATAAGGAACGGGTGTTGTTGAAGTTTCAAATCCTTTAAATGTTGTTTCAATAGAATGGGTTGATTTGCCTTCGAAGATTACATTTACTTTGAAGTTAATTGTGACAATAATTGTTCCTTTTTTATCATCAGTTACTGTTGAAACGCTTGGATCACCAGTTGTAAAAGGATATTTAGTGTCAATATGAACTCAATTATTAAGGATGTATGAATCTGTAAAACCACTATAATCAGGTAATTGCATTTTATCTTTTGTGCTCGGAAACAATCAATTAACAGTATCTGTTGTTGGCGGTGGTGGTGTTGGCGTCTTAAAACCAGACATTAATAAATTAACGTTTTTCACATAACTACTTTGCGATTTGGTTTCATTGTAGGTTGCTGTTAAAATATGAGTTTTAGCCTTATAAGTTAATGTTGTAATATTTTCTTCATTTGTGAAATCAACATATTTTTTTGTTTTTAGTTCTTGAATTACGGCAGCTAATGACGCGGGATTAGTAAGGATAGCGTTAAAATCAGCTTCACTGATTTGATTTATGTTTGTTCCAATGACAAGTGTTGGCGCAGAATTATATCCCGGCGGTCGCAAGAATTCATCTAAATTTGTTACATTTAAGGTGAGGGACGTTAAATTTTGAAATGGTTTGTCTAAAAAACTTTCAGGGTAGGAAACAGCCGGACTTGGGGGCGCATATTCAAAAGATGTTGAATCTAAATTTAATGTTAAAGTTTGAAGGTTAGTATTAGTTATTAAAAAGGACGGATCAATCTTAATATCATCACCATTAGTACTTGTGATTGATAAAGTTGTCAACTTTTTATTACTAGCTAAAAAGACATCGGTTTTTATTTTTTGGCCTTCAATGTCGGTAACATTACCACTGATAGTTAATGTATCTAAATTAATTAAATCCTTTAAAATATCGGTTGTTAAATCAATTATACTATCGCTATCAACATCTAATTTTGTAACCAACTTTAAATCAGCTGAATTAACAATCGAATCTAATGTAACATCAGCTTGTGAAGCTTTTTGTTGATTATTAATACTATTAATAATTGCTGTTCCAAATGCGACACCATAGATATCTCGATAGCTATTGGTAATTACTTGTAATGTAGAAACTTCCTGGTTTATAACTTTTTGATGCGACGACACCGTTAAAATTGCTTGATTATCACTTTTTAAAGTGGCACTCACAACAATTGTGGTTGTGGTTAAAATCAAACTAAAACTTAATAAATAACTAATGACTTTTCTTTTACAATTCATAAGTTAATTATACAAAAAAGATTTTGAATATATTAAAAAAATAGATACGAACGCACCAAATATAAGTTTCCTAGATTTAAATATTTATTATCACACAATGAAAACTCTATCTCGATAATTTATATTTATAATAAGATTGATAAATTATTTTAGATAAAATATATCTCTATAAATAATGGCTTCAAATGCTTAGTGCTTAAAATAAAGTAATAATTAAACTAATCAATAACTTCTTCTAATCTAATTAAAATATTAATTTCATCAAGGGCATTTTGTGCTATTTCGGTTCCCCGGTGTTTTTCTTCAATTACTCTTAAACTAGTGATTTTTTGAGAAAGCTTATTTAATTGATTGGTATCTATGGTTAACCTTGTTAAGTTTATTAAATTTTCGATCTCCAATGGGAACTCCTTTAGAAGGTTTTCAGATAAAGATAATTCTGTTAAATTTAATAAATTTTCAATTCCTTGGGGCAACACAGTTAATTGGTTTTGATCCAAAGCTAGAATTCTCAAATTTATTAAGTCACCAATTTCCTCGGGGATGGAGCTTAATTGGTTCTGCTGCAAGAATAGTTTTGCTAGCTTTATTAACTTTCCGATTTCCTTAGGAATCGTTATCAATTGGTTCTCATTTAACACAAGATCCGTTAGATTTATTAAGTTTTCGATTTCTTTAGGGATTGTAGTTAATTGGTTTTGATGCGAAGATAGAATTCTTAAATTTACTAGCTTTCCAATTTCCTGGGGAATCGTAATTAATTGGTTTTGATGTAAAAACAGATGTGTTAGATTTATTAAATTTCCGATTTCTTTAGGGATGTTAGTTAATTGGTTTTCAGCTAAAAATAGAGTATTTAAATTTATTAAATTCTCAATTTCCTTAGGAATGGAGCTAATTTGATTTTCAGATAAAGATAATTCTGTTAAATTTATTAAGTTAAAAAATTCCTTAGGAATGGTCGTTAATTTGTTTTTGGTCAAACCCAAAATTGTTAAATTTACTAAATTTCCAATTTCCTTAGGGATTGAGCTGATTTGGTTTTGTTCGAATGATAGGGCTGTTAAATTTATTAAATTACCGATTTCTTTTGGAATGACTGTCAATTGGTTTTGTTCTAAAACTAGGGTCGTTAAATTTATTAAATTTCCAACTTCTTCAGGAATGATGGTTAATTGGTTCTCATACAATGTTAAATCGTTTAAGTTTACTAAATTTCCGATTTCTTTGGGGATGGATGTTAATTCGTTTTGATGCAAAGCCAGTTTTGTCAAATTCATTAAATTAGCAATCCCTTTGGGAATCGTAGTTAATTGGTTTTCTTGCAATAATAGACCTGTTAGATTTACTAGATTTTCGATTTCTTTTGGGATTGATGTTAATTGATTTTTAGCTAAGGATAAAACTATTAAATTGGTTAACTTTCCAATCTCTTTAGGAATTTCAGTCAAACCATTATTATCAAGCGATAAAACAATAATTTGATTTGATTTCGCTCATTTTTTTAATAATTTACGTAACGCTTTAAACGAATCATCAATTTTAATTTCTTCGTTTTCTTTACTATCATTTAATCGATATATTATTTTCATGTGCACCCTCGCTTCTATTTAGCTAGTTGAATATATTATAACTTAAATTAGAAATTCACAAAAATTCTAATTCATTAATTAGATAAAAAAAGTAACTCCCTCAGGATGTTCGTTTAACAATATTATAATTCACTGTTATTGCCAGTTATCTAAAATTAAAAAATATGACTCCATTTATCTGGAGTCATAACTATTTTAATATCTTGAATAAGTTGTTAATTAATCCCTATTCTGAATAGTTTTTAATGATCTTAGCAACCTTGCTAGAATAATTATCGATTTCATTAACATTGAATGTTTTTTGATAAGATTGAATATTATAACTTATTGTGTAGGTTATATCGTCAACGTTAGCATAACTATCCTTCACAACAACATCTTCAATGTTTGGAAGTAACTGTAATTCATTTAACACTTTAATAATTTTTGTTTCACGTTTTAAGGTGATGTTAACATCACGACTAATTGCTGAAACATTAGCTATTTTTTGATATTGAATCGCTTCTTTTTTAGCGCCTGCAAACAATAAATCTAAATTAAGCGTAATCCCAAAAACAGGTGTTTCTAGATCATATTTTTTTAATTGAGTACGACGAATTTGACCGACATAACCAATTGTTTCTTTTTTATCATTAACAATTATTAACGCATTTTCAGGATAATAATTAGGGCATGTTTTAAAAGTTCGATAGTTATATTTAACATTAAACTTAGCTAGCAAACTCGTTGTTAAAGCTTTGGCTGTCATTAAATCTAATGGAACATTAGTTTGATTTAAAGGTGATTGATAAAGCGGCACACTCAATAAGATTGTTAAATTTTTAAAGCTTTGGGTCTTATCACTCAACTGTTGCATTTCAAAAATATTATGAAGCGGACGTTTCCGTGCTCTGTTATATTTTAAAACATCTAATAAACTCGTAAATAAATTAGTTCTTAAATATTCGCGTTGTTTACTAATCGCATTGATTACTTGAAATGACGAATCTAATTTAAAGAAGTTAAATAAATCATTATTAGCTTTTGAAGTTAGATTATAAGTCTTTGTTTCATAACAACCATAATCAACTAAAAAGTTTCTAATTGTTTTTAGATCATTGTAACGTTGATAATTATTATTGATAATCACGTTAGCAGTGATGGGTTGCACGATTAATTTATTAACATCTTCTAGTTTCATAATTTCTTCATAAACATCTTGGGCATTAATAATGTCCAAACGCATTGGATGAGCAGTTGCTGAGGTGGTATTAAAGTCTAAGTGTAAAAGCTTGCTTTTATGTTTAAGGCTCGCTAAATGCTTCTTAATCCCTAAAAAATTATTTAGTTCATTAATCGAAACACTAATTGGTTTCATTTGAGGGATTTTAATGTCATTTAAAACTTTAATGCTTTTCACATAAGGTTGCATTGTTTCCAACAATTGGTTAATCGCTAACTTAGTAACTCATAAACTTAATGGTTTACTAAATCTAACCCCAGCTGTGGTATTTAATTTTAACCGTTCGACAGTGGCCGCGATCCGACGTGGTTTGAAGTTAGCGACTTCAGCATAAATTGCTTTTGTGCTCGCATCAACCATCGTATTGGCAGCGCCGATAACGCCTGCTAAAGCGATTGTTTTTTGATTATCACAAATAATTAAATCATCAGTTTTAATTTGATATTGATGATTATCTAAACCGACCATTATTTCATCTTTTGTAGCGTTCTTAACAGTGATGTTTCCTACCACTTTAGCCTGGTCAAAAAAATGTAATGGGTTAGCTGTTAATAATGTAACGTAGTTTGCTAAATCAACAACATTGTCTTGTGGTTTAATATTACAATTCATTAATTCACCTTTTAATACTCAAGGTGTATCTTGATAATTGATTTGGTCTAGTTTAACAATGCTATAGGCATTAACATCATCACTTTTAAGATTAACTTTGAAACTATTGCTTTTTGAGATTTTAAAATCAAAGTCGCGGGGCAAATTAAATTCCCATCCAAAATGAATCGCGATTTCATTAGCAAATTCAATCAAACCATTTAGTTCGTTCCGATTACTTGGGATTGCAACATCATATACTTTATCTTCTAAACCTAAATGTTTTAAAGGATTGTTATCATCAATTTTAGCATCATCAAGAAAAATAATCTGATTCTTGTCTCATTCACTAATAACCGCTTGGTTATGTGGCGTCAGTTCATGGTAAGCACACATCATCCCGTGGCTTGTAACCCCACGCATGTCACGGTTAGCAATAACCATATCATTAATCATTTTAACGCCCTCACGCGCCACAATGACGTTGTGGTTCGGACTTAATTGATCAGCACTACAAATAATTTCGGTTGTTTTGTTGTTAACAAGCACCTGACAAATATTTAAGGTATCAGCGTTGGGATGTTTTTTAACTTCAACAAGGCGACCGACAACTAAATCTGGTGTATATGGATGTTCAATGATTTGTTCAACTTCCATTCCGACAGCGTTACACGCTTCAATAAAGCGAGCATCATTAATATTAATAAATTTTGGTAATAATTTAACGATTAAACTTTTAGTAATTAACATAATATACTCCTATCTAAATTGTTTGTTGAATTTGAAATCATTACTATATAAATCACGAATGTCGTTGATTCCGTGTTTTAGCATGACAAGCCGTTCGATTCCAATCCCGGCGGCAATTCCATTTTGGGTTTTTTTAATGTTGGCTGATTTAATAACGTTAGGGTGTAACATTCCCGCGCCAAGGATTTCGATTCAACCAGAGTGTTTACAAATGTTACAACCTTTAGCGTTACATTTAAAACAAGTAACGTCGACTTCAAAACTAGGTTCGGTAAAGGGAAAATAACTTAAGCGATAACGGGTTTTAGTATTGCTACCAAAAATATGAATCATTAAATTATCGATTAATCATTTCAGGTTGGCTAAACTAATATCTTCCTTTAATCACACAAAATCAATTTGGGTGAATTGGTGGCTGTGCGTCGCATCATCTTCATCCTTACGATAAACATTTCCATAACTTAAAATTCGAATATCATTATCTTTATTGTTAAATAACTTTTCAGCTGTCGTAACTGTACAATGCGTTCTTAACATTGACTCCTTAGAAAAAAATAAGGAATCATGCATGTTACGCGCTGGATGATCAAGTGGAATGTTTAGGTGTTCGAAATTAAATTTATCTAAAACAACTTCCGCCCCATCAATCACATCAAAATTTAAGCGCATAAAGAAATCGATTACATCATCAATCATTTGATTGATTAGATGGTGGCGCCCGTTCTCTAAAAATGTCGCTGGTAAAGAATTATCAACTAATAATTTTTGATCAAGTTCATCACTCGCTTGTTCAAAAATTTCTTTTCTTTGATTTAACGCTAGTTCAATCTTAGTTTTGAATTCATTTAATTCTTTTCCTAAAATTTTCTTTTGATCAACGTCACATGATTTAAGTTTGCCATACAACGGCATTAAGTGCTCTTTATTAAAAATATTTCTAATTTCAATCGCATGTTTAATATCACGAGCGTCTGCTAATTTTTTAATTAAATCAGCAATTAAAACATCATAATTATTCATGTTTTTTGCCCTCTTCTTTATAATTCTTTATTTTTAAATTTTCTTTGTTTTTAAGATTTTCTTTGTTTTTAAGATTTTCTTCATTTGTTTTATTTCTAAATTTACGGAACAATAATTTATCTTGTAACTCCAACCTAAATTGAAGGTTGTTACTCATATAAATTGTGACATAAATTGAAGTCGCTAAAATGACAAAAAGCATGGAAGCTGTTAAGCCAATCCCCATTGCTCCTAAGTTGAAATCATTACTAAAGATTTTAGAATCAAAATGATAATAGTTAACGGTGTAAGTAATCCCAACAGCCAAGGTTGCAATTGTTAAGATCGTTCATATTAAAGCAAACCAAATTAAAACTGGTACATTAAAACGACTTTTAATTCCGGTGTTTAAATAATTCATAAAAAAATTAGGGTTAATTGTTTCGTGTTCCTTGTGCTTATTAGCGTGGTGCATTTTTTCAATTTTAACTTTTTCAGCTGTTGAAATTGTTTTGTTCAATAAATAATCATCTAATGTTTTATAACTAAAACCTAAATCAGCTTCGTCAGTTTGGTCTTCATAAAGACTAGCGCTTGGGGGGCGGTTAATGATTATATCGGGAATTTCAAGGTATTTAGCAATCATGTAAACGTGCTTTTTAATTAATCCAATTAATAAAGCAAGATCACTAGCGCCATCACCGTGTTTTGTGTAATAACCAACGTAATATTCATTATAGTTAGTTGTTCCTAAAACAATTTGCCCTTTTGCTTGCGCCATTGTATAAAGGGCAGTCATCCGGATTCGTGGTTTAATATTAGCAACAACATCATTATAATTACTAAGTGTTTGATCAAGTTTTAAAAGTTTAATATATTCGCCACTAATTTGGTCAAATTTAAAATCAACGATTTCAAGATCGAATTTTTTTTGCATGGCATCAATACATTCGTAATCCAATTTGCTATTGCCAATATCCAAGGAATAACAAGATACCTTTTTAGCGCCTAGACTTCTGATTGCAATCGCTGCCACAACTGCTGAATCAATCCCACCACTTAAACCAATTGATACGCCATTCAAATTTTGTGATTTAACATATTGATTTAATCAAGCTTCTAAGTATTTAACATAAGCAGCAATATCATTGTTTGATACTTCGTGATGCCACCCTAACGTTTGAAAATTATTGGGGTTTAAAGTTAAATTATGTTTCATTATTAATCCTCGAACTTAAATTCAATATTGTATATTTTAATGTTGTCCTTAGCGACAGCGCCAGCTAATTTTAATTTCTTTTCACATTCAACGGTGCTCATTTTTTGATTAAAACGAATCAAATTATCTTGGGTTGTTAAAGGAATTTTATGACATCAATATTTCAAGAAATCACATTCAACATTTCAACCACCTTCATATAACTTGGTTATAACAACTTCTTTATTATACTTTGTTTCAGGTTCGATATACTTAATCGTTTTTGGCTGATTTTTTGCTAGTTCCAATAATTCTTCTTCAATTTTCTTTTTTTCATTATAGAACATTGCGATTGATTCTGCTTTAAATTCTTCCACACCAATTTCATTTAAAGCTGAAATTTTTAAAACATCATGTTTCAAATATTTCTTTAATTTTTTATATTGTGCTTCTGAACCTTCAGCGTCTGTTTTATTAGCGACCACTAGAATTGGTTTGTTTGCTAACTGTTTACTATATTTTTTTAATTCGTCAACAATAACTTGATAAGATTTAACGATATCTTCACTATCAGTTTGATCAAGTGAAACTAAATGAATTAAAACCTTACATCGTTCGATGTGTTTTAGAAATTCATGGCCTAAACCATGACCTTCTGAAGCGCCCTCGATTAATCCCGGAATATCGGCATAAACAATTCGTTGATTTTTATCATAAATTGTTCCTAAGATTGGGGTTAAAGTTGTGAATTGATAAGCTGCTGTTTTAGGTTTAGCATTGCTTATTTTACTGATAAGCGTTGATTTACCTGCATTTGGCAAACCAACTAAACCGATGTCAGCTAGATATTTAAGATCTAAACGAATAAATTTGTGTTCCCCTAAATCGCCTAACTCAAACATTTTTGGAGCGGTGTTATTACGACTCATGAAATGAGCGTTACCCCGACCGCCACGGCCGCCGTTACAAATAATATATTCTTGTTGGTGCTTGGTAATATCAATGATTTCTTCATTGGTTTCATCATCAAAAACAATTGTTCCAATCGGAACTCTTAAATATTTGTTATCACTGGCATGACCATTACATTTTTTAATGCCGCCACGTTCGCCTTGTTTAACTTTAATATTTTTAGTGTATTGTAAATATTGAAGTGATGTTTCGTTGTGATCGCCAACGATGATAATATCACCACCGCGTCCCCCGTTACCACCAGATGGGCCGCCTAGGGGCACATGGGTTTCACGTCTTCAAGAAACGATTCCGTCTCCGCCATCTCCGGCTTTTAATTCTAATGTGCATGTATCTATTAATTTCATTATTCTTGTTCCTCTTCAATTTCAATATATTCTATGTCGTCGACATATTTAGCTTTAATTTCTTTCACTTCATCTTTAATCTTTTTCACTTCAGCATCATCTTTTCGAATCGCTTCAAACAAAGCGTAAGAATTACTTGATCGTACTAGTCAACGGTTGGTTATTCAGTTGAAGGTCGCAAATCCCACTAAAAAGGAGATTGAGATTAACATCAAGCGAATGATAATCACGAGTCACATTAAATTAGCGATATAAATTAATCCACTAACAACCAAGATAAAGAAACCAAACCAGGTTGACATAATAAACGGGAAGGTATCACCCTTAATTCAAGGGGTGATATAAGTAAATAAAATAAATACTAATAAACTTCCACCAAGCACCGCTAACATCGCAACATAAATAATTCACGATGTTTGGATAGAACCAGTATTGTTGTAACCAAATCCATCATTATCTTGTCCGTTGACATTTCCCCAACGCTTGCCATTGATAGGCACCAACATATTATCAGTGCTTAGATTAATTTCACCGAGAAACAATCAGATTAAAAGCATTGGTAATAAGATAAAAAGGACGACAAAAAGAAACTTCGCGAAACCGTTCGATCGTGCGACAGTCGGAGATTTTTGCTGCTTGCTAAATTTACTGCTTGTAATAGATTTAGCGCTATGAAATTGACTCATAATATCACGCCCTTTTTTTAACTATATATTATTATAATATATTTTAGATAAATAATATGTTTTTATTTATTAACAAATAAAAAAATCAAGCAAGTGCCTGATTTAATTTAAGTTTTACAATGGAGCGGGTGATGGGAATCGAACCCACATAAATAGCTTGGAAGGCTATAATTCTACCACTGAACTACACCCGCACCTGGTGCTGGAAAAGGGACTTGAACCCTCACATTGTTGCCAATACAGGATTTTAAGTCCTGTGCGTCTACCATTCCGCCATTCCAGCATAAATATACAGTTATTACTGTATTTGATTTAAATTGGTGCCCCATGAAGGATTCGAACCTTCGACCCCTTCATTAAAAGTGAAATGCTCTACCACTGAGCTAATGGAGCAGAATAGACATATATTATGTCTTGTCTAATTATATTGTTTTTAAAATGGCTGGCCTGGCAGGAATCGAACCTGCGCGTGGAAGAATCAAAATCTTCTGCCTTACCGCTTGGCTACAGGCCATCAAATGGTGGACAGGGACGGATTCGAACCGCCGAAACTCTCGTGGCTGAGTTACAGTCAGCTGCGTTTGGCCACTTCGCTACCTGTCCGCAGCACTTATTAATAATAAAAATAAATGCTTAATAAGTATATATATATTACTAATGTTTGTCAATTTATTTTTTTATTTTTTTGTTAAAAATTAATTATTAATTTCTAAAATCTTAATTTTATAAGGATTTTCAATTCCTTTTACTTCAATTTCTTCGCCAACGCTCTTATAAAGTAACGCTCGCGCTAACGGAGATACATTTGAAATTCGGTTTTCTTTAGGGTTGGTATCATTTGATCCAACGATTTCATATTCATATGTTTTTTTATCAGAAAAATCTTTAAATTTAACTTTATTACCAATTGATACTTGGTTTTCAATATTATCTTCTTTACTAATGATTCGACATTTGTTTAAAATGTTATCAATTTCATTGATACGTGCTTCTAATTCACCTTGAGCTGCTTTAGCAGCATCATAGTCAGCGTTTTCAGACAAGTCGCCTTGTTCTCGCGCTTCTTGAATTTGAATAATAATTCCCGGTCGCTTTTCATCAATTAAAAAACGAATTTCTTTTTCTAATTTTTCTTTACCCTCTACGGTAAGTAAAAAACTGTCTTGTTGTTTCATGGATTCACCTTTTCCTATTATTTAACTTGTTTATTATATAGAAAAAAACAAGTTTTTTCATATAATTAGTAAAAAAAGTAAAAAAAAACGTTTTTCTTGCTTTAATCAATAGACTACTAAAATAAGGAGATGCAATATTATGATCTATGATTTATTAATAATCGGAGCTGGCGCAAGCGGAGTTTATGCTGGAATCCAAAGTGAACAATTAAATGTTTTGATGTTGGATAGCAATCGTGAAATTCTACGGAAGTTTATGTTATCAGGTAATGGTAAAGCTAATATTACAAATGATTTGGAAATCAAGGAAATGGTGACCAACTTTTTAGGTAACTATAAATTTTTGTATGGTGCCTTAAAACAATTTGGGCCAACCCAGATTATGGCCTTTTTAAAATCACATCGGATTGATTTCCATCATCAAGGAACACGGGTTCACCTTGATTGTACGAATGTTAACTTCGCAAAGAAGATGATGGATCTTTTAGCCTTAAACAAAAATTTAGTAATGCAGTTTGAAGAGCGTGTCCTTGATGTTAAAAAAACTGGCGATGTTTTTGACGTCCATACTAATCAAGGCGACTATCAAGCACGACGGGTGATTCTAGCAGCGGGTGCTGTCAGTCATCCTGAAGTGGGCGCTTGTAATGATGGTTATGAAATTGCTAAAAGTCTTAATCATACAATTAGTCGAACGTTCCCAATGGGTTTAAGTTTAATGTTGCCACGAAGCAGCACTTTAACAACCTTGACAGGTATTAGCTTCAAACAAGTTCGAGCGCAATTATATGACAATAAGAAAGTTGTCTATGATGAAACTAATGATTTATTGATTACGCACTATGGTTTAAGTGGGCCGTTGATGAAACGACTTACAAGTTACATGAGTTATTATGGACCCCAAACAACAGCTGCAATTACGTTTATGCCAGAGGCTAAAGTAATTGAAGAATTAAAAAAATTTAAACAACTTAAATATTGTTTTAAAGCATTGCCTAATAACTTCATCGCTTATATGTATCGTTGCTTAACGCTAAACGAAAATCAAGAAACGGCTAATCTAAAAAAAGAAGAACGTCAAAAGATCATTCATTTTTTATCACATTATGAAATTAATAAATATAAATTAATGGCAGCTAAAACTGCTATCAACACCGGTGGTGGCGTTAACTTACGAGAAATTAATCCTAGTACAATGGAATCTAAAATAGTTAGCAACCTTTACATTATTGGAGAAGTAGCTGGGACTAGCGCTTTATCTGGTGGTTTTAATTTAACAGTTTGTTATTGTACCGCTTCAATCGCAATGCAAGCAATTTTATTAGCTCAATAAATATCATTAAGGTAATAAAAATATGACGCTTTAAAAAGTGTCATATTTTATTTTATAATTTTTTAAATTTTAACGGTGGTCGAACTTGATTTGAAACCATCGGTTTGTTCGGTTGGCGAACTTGATTTGAAACCATTGGTCTGTTCGGTTGTCGCATTTGATTTGAACCCATTGGTTTATTAAGTGGCCGCTTATTCAAGCTAGGTCGAGCATTAGCTTTATTACCTCTTAACTCGTTTGTTGGTTTCATACTTGCTGGTATATTATTACGTAATTTTTCACTATATTCATTATAGCGATTTAAGTACATATTAATTTTGTGAGTGTAGTTAAAAACATTTTCAACGTTAGGACTATGCCCTGCTAAGGGGACGATGCAAGATTCTGCACCTGGAATTTTATTAGTTAAATTTGTTTTTACATCATTAACTTTTAATAAACCATCTGAATCACCAAAAATAAGTAATGTTGGTTTAGTAATTGCGTGATATGCATTTTCAAATAAATTAACTATTTCGCTATTGCTTAAGAAACTTAACGTTAAATCTAAAGCATCGTGACTTTTAATGTATCTTGACAAACCTAATCTTGCTGCAATTTTTCCATTAACTGTTTTTGCAAGCTTGTCATAGCCATTAATTTTTAAACGTTGTAATTGCGCATAATTTTCATCTGAACCAGGAATGATGATTTGATGGATCTGATTTGCATCTTTAATAAAAGATTGATCAATCGGACTAATAAAAATGTTGCAGCCAACTACTTCGGGAATTAATTGATTCACAAGAGCGGCAACTGCTGCGCCCATTCCGTGGCCCATTAAAATAACGTCTTTTAGTTCACGTCGGGTGATGAAGTTGGCAACGATATTTGCATAATGGACAATCGTTAGTTCATTCGGGTTATATCAAGGTGACCCAGCAACACCAGGATAGTTTAAGGTAAAATAATCGTACGAAAGACATTTCTCTGCAAAATTATCATGTTGGTGATAGTCTTCACCGAAATCTGGAAAGTAAAAAATTGGACCTTTGGGGTAGATTAAAGTATTAAAACGTCGTTCAGCGTATTGTGAATAAAATTCAATCCCTGAAATATCTATATCTAAGAAATTCATATGTTGCTCCTTTATAAAAAACATCTTTATATTAATTATACATTAGTTAAGATTAAATAACGCGAGAAACCCACATAACTTTCATATCGCCTAATAATATTGCTTGAAATAAATTGTTATGTTGTTCGATCGTCAATAAAACATTCTTACAACGACTTATTTGATGTCATTCTTATCTAAATTTTTAAATTAGATAAGAATGACTATTTACTTTTAAAAAAGAAATAACTAACATTATAGCAATTATATTATATTATATATGTATAGACATAATAGGTGGTAGCAATGGAAATTACAGATCGACAAAAAAAATTATTAAAAGTAATTATTGATGAATACACAATCTCAGCAATTCCGGTTGGTAGCAAGGTAATTAATGATAAATATTTTGAAGACCTTTCAAGCGCCACCATTCGAAATGAAATGGCAACACTTGAAAAGGATGGTTTTTTAATTAAAACCCACACTTCAAGTGGCCGGGTACCAAGCACTACGGGTTATCAATATTATGAAAAAAACATCATGAAACCATACATTGATAAAAACATTAAAATGCAATTGACTGATATTTTAAGTAAACGCAATAATTCAATTGATGATGTTTTAAGCCAATCTGTTTCAATCATTAATGAACTAACAAATTTGCCAAGTGTCATCACCAGTGTTGTTGCTGATGATACTTTAAAGAAAATTGATTTAATTCAAATTGATGATGCTACTGCTCTAGTTATTTTAATAACAAGTTCTGGGAATGTTAATAAAAATATCATCAAGATTAACAGCTGTAAACAAATTGATGATATTGCTATTTGCATCAATATTTTTAACGATCGTTTAATCGATACTCCGATTTCTGAAATCAAAGAAAAAGTTGATTCAATTAAAAACATCATTCATAGTAAGGTTAAAGAATACGAATTTATTATTCATGAATTAGTAAATAAAATTTTTGATATTAACACAAAGGCAAAAACAAACGTTTCTGGCACTTCTAAAATAGTTGATTTACCAGAATTCTATGATCATAAAAAATTAAAAAAAGTTTTAACACTTTTAGAAAGTACAACCATTTGACAGCAAATCGCCTACAACCGCGAAAAAACCGGTAAAACATTAATTACTTTTGGAGAAGATATCGGGGTTGAAGACGTGGCCGTAGCAAGCACGACAATCAACCTAAAAAATAGCAAACACCAAGTGGCAATTGTTGGACCGACGCGAATGAATTATAGTCAAGTAAAGGGTTTACTAGATTTTCTAAAAGAAGAATTGGAAAAAGGTTTTTAAATGCAATGAAAAAAATTTAAGGCCTCTTTACGTTATATGCGCGCACCGATGGGAAAACAATATCGTTTAATAATGAATGAATTTAAAAAAGAAAATTATTATGTTTCTAAAAATCGTAAATTTAAAAACATTTACATTCACAACACGATTTATTTTTTCTTAATGTTAATTTCTGTTATCAACAATGAAATTCCTTTAGAACAGGATGAAAAGCCAAAGGAATTATTTAAAAATTATAACAACACCGCTATACGCAACATTCTTATTGGTAGTATTATTTATTGTGATGTGAATGTTAATGGTAAAATTAGCCATCCTTATTTAAGAGAATTATTACAGGAGTACGACTGTAACGAATATGATTTTATGTATTCTGATGACGCTGAAATAAATAGCATCCTAGATATCGATGCGAAATTAGCCAATTTTTATTTTGAAACAATCGTTACCTTAATTCACTGTGACCTTGAAGATAAAAAAATATACTTGAAAAAATCGATTTTAGCATTTTTACAATTCAACACAATTAATCAAAGAACAAATAAAATTAAAGTAATCAATAAATATGATGATGTTGAAAAATATGAAAAAAATATTAAATTGATTGAATTACAAGTTTCGTATATGAAAATCTTTACAAAGAGTTTAAAATCGTTATTGGGTAGCGACTTTAGTTATCTGATTGATTTTATCAATTATAAGAGTAGGAAGTTATATTAATGAAAGAAAAAAGTAGATACGAAAATGTTTTAGATACGGTTGATGGACCCAATGATTTAAAAGCTTTAAATTATGCCGAATTAAAACAACTATCAAATGAAGTACGAGATTTAATTAAAGCAACCGCTAAAACAAAAGCAATCCATTTATCAAGTAATCTTGGGATTGCAGATTTATCAATTGCTTTATTAAGAACCTTTGATTTAGAAAACGATAAATTATTATATGATACCGGCCATCAAACATATGTTCATAAAATTTTAACCGGGCGTAAAGATCGCATTGGCACAATTCGTGAAACTGGTGGTTTAGCGGGTTTTCAAGACATGGATGAATCCTCATATGATCATTATAGTCCGGGCCACTCGGGCAATATCCTATCAGTCCTTCAAGGGTTATATGCTAAGGATAGTCTAACTAATAAAGTTGCCAATAAACAACAATTTATTAATGATCATTACCATGTCGCTGTGATTGGCGATGGTGCTCTAGCGAACGGGATGGCTTTTGAGGCACTTAATGATATTTCCTACAAGAAGGATCCATTAATCATTGTCATCAATGACAATAAAATGAGCATCATCGAATCAGTTGGGGTGATTTCAAAAATTATTAGTGACATTAAAATGGGCTCATTATTTTATCGAACTGAAAAATTTGTTCGAAAAGCTTTCCATTTTAATGATGATTATTATCGAATCTACCGTTTCTTCAATCGCTTCGAACGTATCTTTACTGGTGAGAATATTTTTAAGAATTTAGGCTTTCAATATGTCGGTCCAATTGATGGCCACAATATTGAGAAATTAGAGAAAGCATTGTCAAAGGCAAAGTGATATAGCAAACAAGGGCCGGTTATCGTTCATGTAAAAACAGTTAAAGGCAAAGGCCACCAAAATGCTGAAAACGATCGTTTAGGTGCTTACCATTCAAGTGGGCCTAGTAAAAAATCTAACGTTAATTTTAGTGAAACAAGTGCAAAGACACTGCTAAAATTAGTTGAAAATAACACTGCTATTCGAATTCTTAACCCCGCGATGACAGCCGGTACTTTTTGTAGTACTCTATTAAATGAACACCCAGACATTTATCAGGATACCGGTATTAGTGAAGAACACACATTAAGCAAAGCCAGCGGTATGGCGTTAGCTAAATTAAAACCTTATACGATTTATTACTCAACCTTTTTACAACGTTGTTATGATCAAATATTGCACGATGTTGCGCGGTTTAAATTAAACCTTACCATCTTGATTGATCGGGCTGATTTAAGTGGCGGTGACGGACCAAGCCATCACGGCATTTATGATGTTGGCTTTTTGAAATCAATTCCTAATATCACAATCACCACGCCGCGGACTAAATGACAGCTAGAACAATTAATTAATATTAGTGAAGACTTCCAAGGCATAATGGCAATTCGTTATCCAAAAGCGAGTTTCACTGAAGCGATTGAACAAATTGGAAAATATCATATTGATGATAGCAATCGTCAATGAGAACATTTATTAAGTGACAAATCTAATAAACGAGTCATCATTAGTTACGGACCTTATTGTGACGTCATTTATCAAGCCTTAGTAAATAAGGAAAAATGTGATTTAATTAATGCGATTTATATCACAAATTATGATCTTATCCAATTACATGATATTTTCAAACAGTATGATACGATTATTATTTATGAAAGAATTCATGGTGGGTTAGGTTTGGCACACGACTTATATCGTTTTGCACAACGCAATAAATATCACGGCAACATCTTAGAATGCCACTATGATGGCTTTGTCGGCAATGGGGCAACCAAAGACTTAGACATTGAAAATCAAATGGATGTAAGCGATCTAATTAAACTAATAAAATAACTCCATCATCATTAACTGATGCGGAGTTATTTTTTAACTATTTTTTTCATTTTTGTAAGAAAATCAATGTAAGCTTCGATCGCTCTTTCATAATCACCTTGTTCATACATTTTTTTAATGTTGAGGATAATTACTTCGAATTGTTCAAAATCAAACCGGTTACAATAAATTTGAAGTTTCTTAGCAATTTCTTCTAATATCATTTTGTCTGAAATACTACTGATTAATTTATTTACTTCCTTGGAAATGTTATTAATGTCAACAAGCATACTCTTTCAATTCGAATTATAATTATCAGAAAGTTTTAATTCATAACTATTAAGTTTCTTAATGTCGTCATCAATTGCGCCTACTTCGTCCATCCCGCGCGTTTGTTTATCACTTATAAGTGAACGCATTTGAATTAATTTTAATTTATTGTCGCTAATTTTATTAATTAGATTAATGAAATTTTGGGTCTTTTCTTTGATTTCGTTAATCAAGTTTTTAAATTGAACTTCAAGTTCTTGATACAGCGATATTAAACTAATAATTTTATCTAGCTCTTCAACCGGGGTGTAATTGTGTTTGTTTTTATCTTGGTTAAATCCGTCGTATGAAACCTTCATACTTTTAAGGTTATTGCTGATTTCATTAACAAGCTTATTAATCAATTCATCCTTAGCGAAAATGTCGTGACAATTCGAAAGCGCGTTCGTTAAAGTATTAAAGCGTTCTTCAAATAAAACAAAAGCATGATCAAAGGCATCACTATATTGATTAATCATTTCAATTGATTTTTCATACTTTGTTAAATTAATTTTCGCTTTTTCTAAATTAGTTATTTTTTCAAAAAGAATTTTTTCTGCTTTTTCTAATTCAAGGTTACCTAATAATTTTTTAATTTCAATGATTGACTCAGAAGCGCTTTGGAGTTGTTTCAGTAACATAATAATATTGCGCTTATGAATTTGCGTTCCTTTTTGTTCAACAAAATTTTGTCTTAACTCAGTAATAATTACTTCTAAACGAACAACTAACACATCACAAATATAAAGTTTTCTAATAATGTTAAACATATCTCTAATTGTCTTTAATTGCTTCTTAATCAATTGATTAAATTTTTCATTATTAACATGCAATGTTTCATGAGTAATCTCTTCGTTGGTTTTACTAATAATTGTAGCTAAGTTTTTAAAGACAGGATTATCATAATTCATAACTAAATTTTGATGAAAGAATTCTAACATTGAACTAGTGACGTTCATGATTTGAACAGCTAATTGATTAGCGGTTTTTTTATACTCACCACTATTAACGCTAAAATAATAAAAGGTATCTTCTAATTGTTTAAGCGCAACAAAATTACTTTCCAATTCTTTTAGTTGATGATTAACAAAACCTAATTGCATGCTTTTTTGACGTTTTGATAAACCCATTAATTTCTTTTTAGTTAATTCTACTTGACCGTCAAAATGGACGCTAAACATTTTCAAATATTCTAGGATCGGCAATAAATCTTCGTTATGGTTAACAAGTGATTCAATCGCTTTTAAATTAGATCCAATCTTATTAGAAATATAGAAATTCATTTTCTGTTTATATTTATAATCAGCATTTAAATTCTTGCGATGGCGGACAAAAATAATTGTGTAGATTAAAAAGATAACGACAACTAATGCTGTCAATCCGATTAAAGTGTATGTTAATGGATCCATGTAAATCTCCTTAAACCTATTATAAATATTATAATCATAAAGTATTAATAAATCTTAATTAATCATTAAATTATTATTAAAGGGAGATTTTTATTAGTCTTAATTTGTCTACTATACTTAAAAAGTAATTAACTCTTTGGTGGTAATAAATTTCTAATATTTCTTATTTATAAATAGATTCGCGATCTATATAAATCAGTAACCTTAAAATAACACTCGTTTATTAATAAAATTAACTTGAAATTTATTAATAAATTTTGTATAATACTTAAGCATTCATCAGCTGATATATATTTTGATATAAATTTTAATAGCTTAAGTGTTGCGAGTAAATTTGCTGATAAATCGAAAGCATCAATATTAAAACCTATCAAAGGGATATGTCTCCTTAAAATAAGATGGTTGCATTTTAGAAAGGAAATACTATGAGTAGATATACAGGAAGTATTTATAAAAAATCACGTCGTTTGGGTTTCTCTTTGTTAGAAAACAATAAAGAATTTACAACAGGGAAAAAACGAACATACGCACCAGGACAACACGGTCAAGGCCGTCGTCGTAAATTGTCAGGATATGGTGAACAATTACAAGAAAAACAAAAATTAATGTTTTTATATGGTCTTAACGACCGTCAAATGAGAAGAACTTTTGCTTTAGCTAAAAAACACGGGGGAGTTTTATCATTAGATTTAATGCGAACTTTAGAATCGCGTTTAGATAGTTTAGTATTCCGTATGGGCTTTGCTCCTACTAGAAGAGGCGCTCGTCAATTAGTAAACCATGGACACATCTTACTAGATGGTAAGAAATGTGATATTCCATCAGCAATCGTTAATTTAAACTCAACAGTTGAAGTTAAAGCTAAATCTAAAAAAATTGAATTAGTTAGTTTGGCTCAAATCAAACCTTTACCTTTTGTTGAAGTTGATGACAAAGCTAAAATCGGTAAATTCGTAAGATACCCAGAACGTAACGAATTACCAACAGACATCAACGAATCATACGTTGTTGAATGATATAAACGATTAGTATAAAAGTTTTATAACTTTATATTAGTCAATCCAAAAAGAAACCTTTTGCTATTTAGCGAGGGTTTCTTTTTATTTTTATAATAAACTATAACTTACTAGTTTTTGGATGTTCAGGAACATCTTCATGAGCTTCATACTTTGAAGTCAATCGTTTAGTTGGATCTATTTCAGTTCGTCGAGTTGGGGTTGAATTAGGAGTGGCACGATAAATTCTCGATTTATTATAACTAGCTCTCTTCATAATTTCCTCAATCTCGCGATCTTCACCCTTTCTAATCTTAATCGAACTAATGTCCCGATCGTTCCGATTGATTCTTCTCCTTTTTAAAATCAAGCAAATAGCAACGATTAAAAAAATAAGCAAGACAGCACCAGCACTAGCGACGGAGGCGATAAGGACTATATTGGGACCGGTTTTTTTAACCGGCGGAGTAATACCAAAACCTTTAAAACTAAACGAGCAAGCAGTTGTGCTTGCTCCCTCGCCGTGAAAACTTGTGTTGTAATAAGAACCGTTAATGATTAAGCTACCATCAATATCATCCCCGAGGAATTCAAGGTCTTCAGTAATTAAGGAAGAGCTTCGATCTATAACCTCTAAATAATCACCATAATTAGAACCATCAATTTTAGATGGTAATATTTTATTAATATTAGTTTTAACTTTAAATGTTGGTCGATTGCTAGCGTAGGCAAAACCTCCGATGGTTTGAGTGACACTAAGAATTGGTTTAACTTGACTTGAATTTAGATGATAATATACTTTAAAAACACCGCTATTAAACGTTATATTAGTAATGTCGGTTACGATAACTCCTCTCACCGTCACGTAATCTTTTAAAGCCGTCAGTGTTTTAGCTGGGTCATTTAGAATAATCTTTGATGCAAAATCTGTTTCGGTGATTTTTCCAATGTTTGTTGTATTAACAATAATCGTTGGCACGATAGTTGGTGTAACAAAACCGTTAATGTTATCTAACGTTTTTTGAGAGTCTTGGATATTATATTTTGTTTTGGAATTAACTTCTTTAATGCGAAATGAATTTTTAGGATTTATTGGAATAAGAGGTTTGGTTTTAATATAGGTGCTTACAGAAAAACCAAACATCAAACATAAAACGATTATTAAAGGCGATAATATCAAAAGCACTAAATGATATTTATTTTTTATTCTGCGCATAATCGTTACCCCTTAATATACAGCTAAAGCCATATCAATATTCAGCGAGCATTAAATTTAATTGCTGCATTTAAATGTTTTTAAGATAAATATTTAAATAATAATTCCCTTACCTATTAACTTAATAATATCATTATAAAACAACGCATATTACTATGGCGCGTACAAACGTCACATAAAATTAAAATTGATAAACTTTAATTATTTTAAATCATTTGTAGTTAGTAATATATCTTTTAGAAATTACTGGTTTTAAGGAGAATAATTAATTAATTTGATTCAATTAATTAACAGCAACTTTTTAATTGTTATGATCGTTACATTAACTTTGAATTTACAACACTTGATTGATAGCTTTATTTTATTTTTTTATAACAAAAAAACATCATCGTAACGATTGTTAAGATGATGTTTAGTATTGGATTGTTCTAGTTATTTGCTAAGGCTTTAGGGATATCTAATTTCTTTAAACTAATAAAGGTTGATATAAAAGTTACCGAGAAAATTAACATCGTAATTCCAGTTGTGGCAAAGTATGACCATCACGGAATTTGTGGTGCAATGATGACACTCATGAAATCAAAGACACCAGCCGAATAAAGACTCATAATACCCAAACTCAATGGGAGTGTGATTATCAATGAAGTTATTAATATCAAGAAGTAGATAAACAAGAACGATAAGGTGTTACTTCCGTCTGGTACTCCCAGTATTTTCATCATCGACAACAATCGTCTTGATTCAATAATTAACATTGATGACAAGAGAATGATGATAATTAAAATTGTTGGCAAGAGAATAGCCATCGCAGTCGTTCCCATAATCAATACCGTATCATCTAATGTCCCATATAGCATTTGCGATGATAACTCTTGGTCCATCCCACTGAAGGCCGGTACGACAGCTTGTGAGCCGAAGGTGCTAATAAAGGTACTTAAAAATTCTTCAATTAATTTATCATTAATATTATGGGGCACATTCCCATCGTTTATGACAGGCTTTAACTTTGTATCCCACCCAATCGTTTTATTGATATCAGATCAATAATTTTCAATCATATAATAGGTGTCTGTTGTGTAATCAATCCCTTCTTTAAATTGGCTATCCATCGGATACAATCCCGAAGGACTATATAATATGGCAGTATTGCTTAGGAATTTAGCCTTTGAGGTTTTTGAGAAAAACCCATTAAACGAAGTTTGTGATTCGTTGTTATTAACAGGGAAGCCAAGTTCGTTATTAGCGTTTGCTTGACTAATATAAAATTGATATTCTGATTTACTAGAAGTAATTCCAACAACTTCATATTTTTGAACGTTATTTTCTTCTTCATTATTAATTTCTTTAAGTTTTCGATCATAACTATTATTAACTTTAAAAGTTAATGTATCACCTTTTTTTAAACCGTAATATTTAGCAACAACTTCATTAATAATAAGCGGGGTGTTACCTGATGGTAATGTCTTATCTAATAGTGGTTTTAAATCCTTGTTATGTTCATCATATAAGGTCACTAGTTTAGAATTTGGTTTAATTCCGGTAATCATATAGTTTTTATTGTTTGAATCATTTCCGTTTTGTTTAATCATATCGGCGTCCAAATAGGTGTATGTTTCATCGACCTTGTCTACTGGAATGGAATTTGTTGTCAATTTATAATCATAATCAGCAATTTCAGGATCACTATATAAGGTAGTAATTAACTTTATATATTGGGTGTTATAATGGATATCAGCCACGCTTATATCTAAAGCGTATTTTTCATTAAGCGTTCACTTTTTAGTAGCTTCATCCATTGTATAAAAAGGTTCTTGTTTTAGTGCCCCATCTTTATATCAAATAGGTTTATCATGATATTTTTCATATGCGTAATTTAAAAACGACTCGTAAAATTGATCGGTTTTTTGGACGATGCTGGTCGGTAAAAATGTTGTTGCATAGTCTCACGGGTTAACCGATATTTCACCAAGAATTGATTTGTACTTCACATTAACATTAGCAAATACTTGCGACAAAACTTTATTCTTAAAGAAATAAGGTTCTTTAGTTATTTTTTGGATGGAATTTTTATCGGTGAAGTATAAACCGCCTCAATAATCTTCAGTACCGTCTGGTTTTGTAAAGGTCAAATCACTTCGACTATATGTTTTGCTACCTTTATATAAATCTTTGTCAGACCCCGGGGTAACCTTTCCGATATCATCAAATGATGTTTCATCATATAAACCACCTTGGGTGGTTGGACTATATAAATTAATTCCATATTCATAGCCTTTGTTGCGTTCGGTCATTCCTAAAGCATCAGAGAAATTATTCACCGTCCCAAGAATTGTACTCGTTAAAGTCATAAAAATTGTAATCATTGCGACCAATGTAACAAACCGCGTTATATTACCAAAGGCATATGTAATTTTGAACGTTGTCATTGGATCGAAGACTCCCATAAATTTATGAGTCTTAATGATTAGTAAATTCATTCTAAATGAGCTATTGCTACTCATCAGTTCAGAAGTTGTATGACGTAATGTTCAATAAACACAAATAATTGTTAAGATTGAAAAAACAGCAGCCACACCTAACGGCAAGCCAAAGAACCAGCCTGGCGAGAACACCATTAACGGCGTTGGAATAACTCAATAATTTGTAAGCAATGATAATGATGCGGATTGGAGCCCGAAAGCTAGAATATAAGCAAGCACACTACCAATTACACCGGGAATTAAAACATATGGTAACATCGAAAGTGCAATTTCAATTTTTCTTGATCCGTTGGCCATACTTAAACCAATAATTTTTTTATTGTTTTTAATATGGCTACGAATCATCGTTAAACTGAATATGATTGCTAAAACGGCAACGACGCCACCTAAAACTAATGTCGATACAAAAACAATTAATAATAATTGTGGCACAAAATTTAATCTTATTGGAGAGTCGTTTAATTTATTAGACATATCTGCATTTAAATAAGCAGATTTAATCCCTTCAGTGTAATTCATTTTCTTAGCAGCATCTTCGTTGATTTTATTAATGATTTGTTGTTTATTAGATTGGCTTAAATTTGCATCTTTAAATTTAGCTACAATATACGATTGAGATGAATTACTAGGATAACTATCCGCAATTTTTTGATATCCATTACTATTTAAGTAGATAATAGCAGAATGTTCATTGTCCAATAAAATATCGGTTGAAGAAACCATTGGATGAGCAAAATCAGGGGTAACTCCTGAACCCATGATTAAATAATTAATTCCATTGATATTGATTTTATTTTGATCGGGCAAATTAGCCAATCATGTAACAAAATCGGTTTCATCCGCTGGAACATCTTTGGGATTTCTAATATCAAGTTGCAAATCGTAAGGTAGTGCTAGCCCTCTTTGTAATTCATCATTGGCGATCGGTGTTTTATGATTGTCTTTATCGTTCATATAATTAATTGAAATGACTGCCTCATTTGCCGTTTTATTGGCAACGGTCATATTCATAGGTGTTCATTGACCATTTTTAATTGTATTTTTAGTAGGCGTATATGTACCACCGGCTGAATATTTATATGATTGAATAACATTATATTCAGAATTGTTACTTGTCACTAATTTATTGCGAGTTCAATATTCTTCCAATCAAGTGTTGTATTTGCTAGCATCAAACGCGGGGTTTGTTTTACCGTTTATTGTTCTTGGAGTAGAAAGATTTTCTAATAACCCATAAAGTTGATCAACATTACCATCTGCACCACCTGTTGCAGTTCAAGAACTTTCTAAGAGTACCTGAAAATAGTTTGCGTAATCACGATACGTGCCTGTTGAATCTTTATATATCTTGCTTTTATCTAGCCCTCTTCCCTTAGTTTCGTCACGAGATTTATCTGGTATATTATGATTCGTCGCATCAGAAATAAACATTGAATATCATCAGCTATCAGCTTCATAAATAAATTTACCAACTTCTACCTTATTTAATGTTTGAGTTCCTTGTAAATCGTTAAAGGTGTCTTTAACATCGTTTGATTGAGATAAATTTTGTCCATCATATAAAACCAAATCGTTTACATGCTGATTATCTGCAACATTGGGATTTGATTCAACAATTTTATATTTGTTGTTATTGTTGGCATCGTTTAGTTGCAGTGAATTAAATTGACGGTAATCAATTGGGAGTTTATTTAAATCGCCGCTAATTTTATAATCATTATCAAATTTTTGGCTATTTTGATTAATCTCCAAATATGCTTTAACCTCGTTGTTAATATTAGTTGTAATATCATCTTTTGTTGCATTCAAGATTGAAGTTGTGGTTATTCCAGTCGTTGGATCGTCAACGATAAAAGATGGTATTGTAACAATCTCATCATAATATTTTGCTTTCCCATTTTTTTCATCATTATAGAATTTGTATTCACCTGCTAATTTAGCTTCGTCAACTTTTATTTCATATTGGTAAGCTTTAACTTTTTTTGGTTTGGTTTTAGTTAATCAATTAGCAATCAAGTCTTTATACGTACCAGCCAAAGCATAGTTTTGACCTTTTTTATCACCCTGATCAACCACTAGTGAACCATCAATGATATTAAAAGCATCGGATTCTCAATTTTTTTTGCTATCAATTTTACCTCCACTATTATTACCAGCAGCTAAATATGTTGATGTTAAATAATTCATACCGTCATAAGAGGCACCTAAAGCCGTTGAAATCCCTAATAGATTTCCCGTTTTTTCATCAAATACCAAGTTATTTGGATTTAAAATTTCTGTTCCTTCAATTGGGGCGGTAATATCGCTGATGTTAATTCCATAAGTTTCAGCTTTCCCACTATTTCTTGATTTTCTTTTCTTTGGAACTTTCGTTGTTTTATAATAACTATTAATATCAAGGTTT